>NZ_AP028867.1:3187701-3506471 GCF_036511535.1 Indolivaga capnocytophagoides
TAAGATAGACGCCATACATCCGGGATATGGTTATTTGTCGGAAAATGCACAATTTGCAATCCGCTGCACCGAAGAAGGAATCATCTTCATAGGACCTTCTCCACGCATTATCCAGAATATGGGTGATAAAGTGATTGCCAAGGAAATAGCAGCTAAAGGAAAGGTCCCTATGCTTGGAGGCAGCCACGGCAGCGTAGATACACTTGATGAAGCAATACAAATTGCTAAGGAAATCGGGTTTCCTCTTATTATCAAAGCGGTAGCAGGAGGAGGAGGACGAGGTATGCGCATTGTCCGCAAACAATCCGAGATAAAGCAAATGTATCATTCGGCATCTACCGAAGCTTTATCGGCATTCAACAATCCATCGGTATTTATCGAAAAGTACCTTGAAAATCCGAAACATATTGAAGTACAGATTGTGGCGGATGCTCATGGCAATGTAGTCCATTTATGGGAACGTGAATGTTCGGTGCAACGTAAGCACCAAAAACTACTGGAAGAAGCCCCATCTCCGGCATTAGATGACAAATTACGAAAGAAAATCACGGATGCAGCAGTGTCTCTGGCTCGCGAAGCAGGTTATATAAGCCTTGGTACTGTAGAGTTTCTGTTAGATAAGCACGGAGACTTCTTCTTCATGGAAATGAACACACGGGTACAGGTAGAGCATCCCGTAACCGAAATGATCACAGGGCTGGATCTTATTGAATTACAAATCAGAATTGCAAACGGCGAGAAATTGCCAATCACTCAGGATGATGTAAAACTGAATGGCTGGGCAATAGAATGCAGGATTAATGCCGAAGATGTACAATCGGGATTTTCGCCTTGTACCGGCACAATAAAGGCTTTGCGTATACCCGAAGGTGAAGGAATCAGAGTAGATAAGGGAGTTGTGGTAGGCTCGGAAATAACACCGTTTTTCGATTCAATGATAGCAAAACTTATCGTTCATGCCGAAAGCAGGGAAGCTGTAATTGAACGAACTCTTGCCGCATTGAATAATTTTCAGATAAAGGGTATTAAGACAACTATTCCATTTGATAAAGCTGTTCTACACAATGAGGTATTCCGCAAAGGAAACTTCGATACATCTTTCATTGAAAAGGATTTGGAATCTACCGTGTATGTCGAAAAAGACGAAGAACTACTTGCTGCTTTATTTGCTGTATCGCATTACCAAAAGCAAAATAAGCCTATTACCGAAAAGAAAGAAGACTCAGACTTGTGGGCTTTGCGCAATAGAATCAATAATATGTAAATGAGGATATAATGAGTAAAGATAAAACACTTATAGCTTTAGATAAAGCTTCGGCAAAAGAATATCCTTTCGGTATTGAAGAAGGAGAAAAATACACATTCGACGGAAAGCAGTTGGATGTTGATATACAAACAACTCCCGATGGCTTCTCAATTATGACAGTCAATGGGGTCAGTTATCCGGTAGAGATAGTATCCCACCATCAGAATGAATATGAACTGCTGGTTAACGGAGTCGGATATATTTTTTCGGTAGAGACACCTTTCTCGCTACAACGCCAAAAGATGCTAAGTTCGGAAGCCAGCGAATCGACAACAATCCGCTTGAAAGCTCCTATGCCCGGCAAAATACTTGAAGTATTGGTTAAAACAGGAGATTCGGTAAAAGCCGGAGACACATTGCTTATTCTTGAGGCTATGAAAATGCAGAATGCTATTCTAGCCAGCACTAAAGGCATCATCAAAAAAGTATTGGTCAAAGAAGGAGCAACAACAAGCAAAAGCGACTTACTGATTGAGTTGGAAAAAGATATTTAATCAAAAATATCATATTTATTAAGGAAGATACACTCGGATTTATTCTTAGTGTATCTTTTTTTATATCCGTTAAGACTAGATAAGACTTCGTAAGTAAGTGTTAACCCGTATTGATATTTATGTTTTACTCCTTTGTATTATCAAATTTAAACAGAGGAAAACATGAAACACTTATTTACGATTTTCACTATTCTAATTGCTATTAGCTTCAGCGTACAATCACAAACGATCAAAGGATGCATTGTAGATGCGGATCATCGTCCTGTAGAATACGCTACTGTTGTTTTGCAAACTCCCGACTCGATCTATATCAATTCGGTGATGACAGACTCGCTAGGCTGCTTCGCATTTCAATCTTCGCAAAACCCATACAGACTGATCATACAGCACTTGTTATACAATACCAAAGAGTCGCTGTATCACTCAGCCGATATCGGCAATATTGTACTGGATGACTCATCTCATACCTTAGACGAAATTACCGTTAAGGGATATCGCCCTGCAGTAACCGTGGCTAATGGTAAACTTACTTATGATATGCCCCGACTATTAGAAAACAAGGCTGTAAGTAATGCTTACGAATCGATACTACAGTTACCGGGTGTAAGAGAGCAAGACGGCAAGATCATTTTAGCAGGAACCAATGGCATAACGATTATCCTCAATGGAAAACCTTCGACCATGTCCATAGATCAACTGATCGAACTATTGAAGAATACACCCCAGACCCGTATCGTTAAAGCTGAAATAATGTACAGCGCACCTCCTCAATATCATGTCCGTGGAGCTGCCATCAATCTGATTCTTGATGGAGGAATAACCGACCAAAATACGTTCCAGGGACAATTCAACTCTTCTTATTCCCAACGCACATATGAGCGGGTTGATATGGGATTGACTTTGGTATACTCCACACCTAAATTTTCTACGGACTTTATGTACAATATCAATAATGGAAGAAACATAACTAATCTCGATTTAGACTCGAAACATTCATATAACGGCAGCTTATATGATATTCAACAATCTGACAGAGGCAAGTCTCACTTCCAGAATCATAATATACGTATAGGATCGGAGTATAAGATCTCGGATCAGGATAAATTAAGCCTGACATATACTTCAAAACTTAATACTTCATATAATAGTACACTCCGTTCTTACGGAACATTTTCCGACTCAAAAAATCATAAAACAAATGAGTCTCCGGGGCAAATGCATAATATAGCACTGTCGTACACTTCACATTTCGGTCTTAGTTCTGGAATAGACTATACTTATTATAAAGATAATACTATACAAAACTTTATCGATAACAAAAATGATGCGAATAAAAGTTTCATATCGATGTCTTCGCAAAAGATCAACCGATTAAAGCTTTATGCCGACCAAAGCCACGACTTAAGCAATAGCTGGACTCTCAACTATGGCGGAGCATTTACCTTTGCCTCAGACAATGGCAGTCAAACATACAGCAACAAAAGTACCGACCAGCCTCTTACCGACACTCAGAATCGGCTCAAAGAGTACACTTACAACTTTTACTCCGGATTTGAGAAATCCTTCGGGGAAAAGGTCTCTCTTTCGGCATCAATAGCCGGAGAATATTACAAACTGGGCGATTTCAGCCAATGGTCTGTATTCCCTACTCTTGAAATGACTTACATGATCGCTCCCGAACATGTTATGCAATTATCCCTATCATCAGACAAGTCGTATCCGGATTATTGGGAAATGCACGGAGCGGTAAGTTATCTCAATGGATATACCGAAATACATGGTAATCCCTATCTGAGACCGAGCAAAGACTACAATCTCCGCATGAATTATATATTCAGGAGTAAATATACATTCTCATTGTATACCTCGTACGAAGATGATTACTTTGTTCAGTTACCCTATCAGGCATCAGACAGATTGGCTCTTATATACAAGACGACCAACTTCGATTTTCAGCAATCACTCGGAGCATCTCTTTCTGCACCTTTCACCGTTGGCAGCTGGTTAAACACCCGCCTGGATATGGACGGCTTTTACACCCGCTCGAAAAACAGTAACTTTAATGATATATCGTTCGATAACAGTAAATGGGCCTTATATTCATCTTTAAATAATACAATCAACATATCATCAAAACCCAATATCAAAGCTGAACTGTCGGCAGCTTATCTGACCCCGATCATACAAGGTCCCGGAAATATTACGCGTATGTGGCGTATCGATGCCGGGGTGAAATGGAGTTTTGCCGGAGATAAAGCCGAATTAAAACTAAAAGCCTTTGATATATTGAAATCATGGAATCCCAAAATGCGGTTACAATATTCGACACAAAATATAAAGATGCACCCGTATCAGGACTCCAGATACCTGACCGTATCATTCTCTTATAAATTCGGCGGCTATAAAGCCAAAGAAAGAAAAGATGTAGATACTTCCCGATTCGGGCAACAATAAACTACTATTTTACTTAATCACAAGAGCTTCATTTGGGGCAAGGTAAGAGCTTAAAGAAGACCCGACATTGTTTTCCTTTTACGGTTTCTTTAATAAGAAATGGTCTATGGCATCTTTAAGTTCGTGTTTAGGCACAGCACCTTGTCCCATCTGAGGCTCTTCTCCCATAGGCATAAGCAAAATAGTAGGAATACTGCGTATATTAAACAATTCGGCTAATTCAAATTCCTGCTCCGTATTCACTTTATAAATATAGATATCATCTTTATATTCGTCTGCCAGTTCCTCCAATACAGGAGCTAAGGCTTTACAAGGTCCGCACCAATCGGCATAAAAATCAATTATAGCCGGACGGTCTCCCAGATATTTCCATTCGGGAGTTGTTTCATAATTCGCTACTTTGGTTAGAAAACCAATCTTATCAAGTTGAATTGTACCCATTGTTTTATCCTTTTTAAGTTATTTCTAATTTTCAGACATTTAACATCCAGAAGGTTACAAAAGTAACAAAATCAATGACCAATTATCAGTCAACAGTTATTAGTTATTAGCAATTGTTTATTGATCATTGATTATTGTCAAAAGGTTACAAAGGTAACACACTTTATGACGTTCTTTTAATGTCACTTTATTTCTACATTATCTTATTAATGTCAATCAGTAATTAGTTTGATAAAAATGTTCTTTTATATTATGCTATTTAACTACGCGCAATCACAGATTGCTTGTGTTCCTTTTGGCCAAAGCCCCTAAAGGAACCAAAAGGTCTTTGGCGCCGCGAGGCTCTGCCTATCTGACTACGTTCTCGGGCGAAACTAAATAAAACTCGCTCTACGAGCTCAGACAGCATTTAGTTTTTACGCCCGTTTCACTGGTCAGATTACGGCTTCACCCCTGTATGCGCCTTGGCTAACGCACACCTTTGCTTGCGCCAGCCTACAAAAGGGTCTGTGACCCCGGGCTGGAGGCGCAGTCTTGATTTTTTGTTTCGTTTTGCATCAAGGCAAAATGAAAAACAAGCCAGGGAGGTGCGTTAGGAAATAGCTGAACCTAATAGTACAATATAAAAGAACGATTTATTAGCCATTTAAATCAAAAAGGTAACAAAGGTAACATCCAAAATGTATTTTTTTATTATTGCCTTTTTTCTTGTTTTCAAATTTTCTTATTAAACCCCAACTATTTAAAGAACTTTCTATATAGATAAAATATCTTGTTTTATGAATTCCATTTTACCCCCCATATAACTCAACCAATTTTGATTCCACTCTGACATCTTAAAAACGTTCGGTAATCTTATGTATTTTTCATAACTTTATAGCCCTAATAAATAATAGAAAGTATTCAATGATACTTTAGTTTATAACAAGCTATGGTTGTTTTACTTACCAAAGCTGCAAATAGGTCTGAGACCTTAATATTTGTATGTCAGAAGCAAAAAATATTATCATAAAGGGTGCAAGAGTAAACAACCTCAAGAATATAGATGTTGAAATTCCCCGAAATAAATTTATAGTAATTACAGGGTTATCAGGTTCAGGTAAATCATCATTGGCTTTCGATACACTTTACGCAGAAGGACAAAGACGCTATGTGGAAAGTCTTTCTTCTTATGCCCGCCAATTCCTTGGACGTATGAACAAACCCGAATGTGATTATATCAAAGGCATTCCTCCGGCAATTGCTATCGAACAAAAGGTAAGTTCACGCAATCCCCGTTCTACGGTAGGAACCTCTACCGAGATATACGAATACCTGCGTCTGCTGTTTGCCCGTATCGGAAAGACTATTTCTCCGATATCAGGTGAAGTAGTAAAAAAACATCAGGTAAAAGATATTCAGGATAAAATGCGGACATATCCTGAAGGAACCCGTGTGGTAATCCTCACTAAAATTATATTAAGAGACAACCGCAAACTCGAAGAACAGCTCGATATACTTCAAAAAGAAGGCTTTGCCCGAGTAGAGATAGATGGCGATTTTATTCGTATCGACGAGCTGCTCGAATCTAAAAAGAAGATCAAAGACGGAGATGTGCTTCTAGTGATAGACCGCTTAAGTACCTCTCAGGAAAAATCGACATTGAACCGGTTTTCGGAATCAATTGAGACTGCCTTTTTCGAAGGAGAAGGAGAATGTATTGTCCGGTATTATACCGAAAAAGAAGTCGAAACTTATAACTATTCGAAACGGTTCGAAGCGGATGGTATCCAATTTGAAGAACCGACCGAAATGATGTTCAGCTTCAATAATCCGGTGGGAGCCTGTCCCGAATGTGAGGGATTCGGTAAAGTATTGGGAATTGACGAAGATCTGGTCATACCCAATAAAAGTTTATCGGTTTACGAAGATGCTGTTTTTTGTTGGAAAGGTGACAAGATGAGTGAGTGGAAAAACGAATTCATGCAGGCTGCCGTCTCTAAGAATTTCCCGATACACCGCCCCTATTTCGAACTGACCGAAGCTGAACGGGATCTGCTTTGGCATGGAGCACCCGGAATATTTGGAATAGACGCATTTTTCCGCATGCTCGAAGAAAACCAATATAAGATACAATACAGGGTAATGCTTGCCCGATACAGAGGCAAAACGACTTGTCCGGTATGTAAAGGAGCTCGTCTGAAAAAAGAAGCTCTCTATGTTAAAGTCGGAGGAAAATCGATTGCAGATCTCGTATTAATGCCTGTTACCCAACTTAAAGAATTCTTCGACCAGCTGAAATTAGATGAAACAGACGCAGCCATCGCAAAACGGCTGTTAACTGAGATTAATAACCGTATTAAATTTCTGACAAATGTAGGGCTTGGCTACCTTACTCTCAATCGGTTATCGAATTCGCTATCGGGAGGAGAAAGCCAGCGTATCAATCTCGTTACTTCATTAGGAAGTAGTTTGGTAGGATCGCTCTACATTCTCGACGAACCAAGTATCGGTCTACACTCCCGTGATACAGACTTACTGATAAAGGTATTAAGGGATCTTCAATCAATAGGTAATACCGTAATAGTTGTAGAACACGACGAGGATATTATACGTGCAGCCGATTACATTATTGACATAGGACCTAAGGCCGGACGGCTTGGAGGAGAAGTCGTGTATCAAGGAGATGTTGCCAATCTCAACAAAAAATCGGACAGTTATACAGTAAAATATCTTACGGGAAAAGAAAAAATAGATGTTCCGAACCCCCGCCGTAAATGGAATAACTACATAGAAGTAAAAGGAGCACGCCAGAATAACCTGAAGAATATAGACGTAAAATTTCCACTCAACGTGATGACTGTTGTAACCGGAGTCAGCGGATCGGGAAAATCGTCTCTCATCTGCGAGGTATTGTACAATGCCCTCTTAAAAGTATATAAAGAATCCAGCGGACAGATCGTTCAATATAATGGCTTGGAAGGAGACCTGAAACTGATCAAGAATGTCGAAATGGTAGATCAGAACCCTATTGGCAAGTCGTCCCGCTCGAATCCTGTTACCTACATAAAAGCATACGACGAGATACGTAAGTTATATGCGGATCAACAGCTATCGAAACAGATGCACTTTACACCGGCTTTTTTCTCTTTCAATATGGAAGGAGGACGATGCGAAGAATGTAAAGGTGAGGGAAAGACTACCATAGAGATGCAGTTTATGGCAGATATAACTCTCGAATGTGAGTCCTGTAAAGGAAAACGATTTAAGCAGGAAATACTCGATGTTGAATATCGTGGAATGAATATTTACAATATTCTGGAAATGACGGTCGATCAGGCTATAGAATTCTTTCAGGAAGGTAAATCAAGCAACGAGAAAAAGATTGTAAAACGCCTGAAGGCATTACAGGAAGTAGGATTAGGTTATATAAAGATGGGACAGTCATCTTCAACCCTATCGGGAGGAGAAAATCAACGCGTAAAACTGGCCTCTTACCTGATTGAAGAAAAAACAGAACCTACATTCTTTATCTTCGATGAACCGACAACAGGGCTGCACTTCCATGATGTGAAGACACTATTAAAAGCATTCGATTCTCTAATCGCAAAAGGACACACTGTGGTGATAATTGAACACAATATGGATGTGATAAAGTGCGGAGACCACATCATCGACATAGGTCTCGAAGGCGGTCTCGAAGGTGGATATGTCGTATGCGAAGGCACTCCCGAACAAGTAGCAAAAGATAAGAAATCGTACACAGGTAAATTTCTGAAAGAAAAACTATAAAGTGACTATAAAGATCCGGCGATAAGAGAAATTCTTATCGCCGGATCTCTTTATTAAGCTGCAGAAAGTATTTAATAATGTATTTCTTATCGATTATTCCAAAATCGATAACCTATTCTGATAACCGGAGATAAATCCACATTCGGGATTTTATACTGAACGTCTCCAAAATCGAGGCTCTTATCCTTTCTGCAATATACATGAAATGCAGGTTGAAGATATAACCCTTTCCACAAAAAAAACTGATAACCGATTCCTCCTCCGTAATCTGTACTGTGCAGGTCTTTCTTTATACCCGAACTTCTCTGCTCAACTTCGAACTTATGTAACTCAACAAAACCATACAATTCCAGATTTTTCCATACATTATAACCAAAGAAAATACCCGGTGATGTTTTATAATACCTCTTAAAATCCCGGGATGAATTATTCACACCTGCTTTTTCGGCATTATAATCTCCCCCGTTTATCAAACTGACTCTTACCCTGAAACGTTCATAACGATAACCTGCACCAATATGAAAACCACCCGTAAAAAACATAGGAAATAAACTTTCGACCTCTAAGGACTGTTTCGGACTTGTGCTTATATTGGAATTATCCTGAGCAAATAACCCAAACACAGAGAAGAACATAACACACTGAATAATAATCTTTTTCATTTCTGACATTCATTTACTTTAAAACCTCTATGACCTCTAACCAAATATTGATTAGCTAAAAGCAAATTTCAGAAAACAAATCAGGTTATCTTCTCCACATTTGTTACCAAATTATTTCCCCGAAGAAAATATGGAATTACGGATTCTGCTCAAAGATTTAGGAGCAATACCCAGATAGTTAGCGATATGATAAAGAGGAACCCGTTGAAATATTTCATGATAAGTCTGCATTAGTTTTAAATATCTGTCTGTGGCAGATAATGTCTGTAGATCGATACTCAACCCTACAATCTTCAAATAGGCCTGTTCCATGAGAATGCGGCTAAACCGCTCAATCATCGGAATACGGTCATATAAGCAGGTAAGATTCTGATGTGTTATCACAAGAAGGTTACTGTCTTCTATAGCTTTGATATTCAAATTAGATGGAGAATTATTCAAACGGCTATAATTGTTTGTTACCCATTCGTTCTCAAAAGCAAAATCACTGGTTATCTCGTCCCCATTATCAAAGCTTCTCGAATAAATCAGGGCTCCTTTGTCTATAAATGCTATCTCTTTGCAAACAGCTCCCTCTTGCAAGAAAAAATCTCCTTTTTTCAAATGTACGAAGCTGATATCATTCCTGAGAGAATCCCACTCTTCGGAATTTAAGGAGACAATGGAATCTATATTCGCTTTAATCTTGTCGAAATTATTCAATTCTTCAGATTTTATATAACAAGTATAAACATAAGAAATAATTAGATAGTTTCAGTAGAGATCAAGACCTTTTTGCTACATTAGACAACATAAAATACATCCACCTAAACAAACAGTTAATAACAATTGAAATGGATCTTTGCCCTATTGATTCTTTTTTTCTGCAGCATGATGAAAATACAAATATATGCTTGCAGTTTTTAAGACAGCATATCCTCAGTTTAGACTCGAATATATCTGAAGCATGGAAATGGGAACTACCCTTTTTTGTCTATAAAGGCAAGAATTGCTGCTATTTATGGATCCACAAGAAGTATAAACAACCATATATCGGATTCGTAGATGGAGCTCTGATAGATCATCCGGCTCTGTTGAAAGAAAAAAGGTCTAAAATGAAAATACTCCTGATAGATCCCAACGAAGATTTACCGATGAAGATTATAAATGATATTCTTCAGAAGATGATCAAAATAAGGACTTAGTTGTTTTTCATTTCTTTAACATCTTTAATTATGGATACAGCGGTAATTTATACTCTATAAAAGAGTAAATAAGGTCTCAGACCTTAGCAATCAAAAGAATTAATAAGAATCAACACTACCGCTTATGAAAAAGACGTTATCATTTTTTCTCGGGATAATAATATTATCCTCTCTTTCAGCATGTAACTCAGGCAAGAAACAACAAACAGAAAACGGTTCCGGAACAGACAGTATCGCAACCTCAAACGAAGGTGTATTAACATGGTCGGCATCTTTAAACAATCAATACTGGGATAAAAACGGGAAAGAGAAATACGCTTATATTGCCGTAAAAATAACGGGAAACGAAAAACAAACAGAAAAAAAACGAGTACCACTCAATATCTCATTAGTACTTGACAGAAGCGGATCAATGAGCGGTAATGCTATGAAATTTGCAAAAGATGCAGCTAAATTTGTCGTGAAACAATTGTCTTCTGAAGATTATTTATCGATTGTAAATTACGATGACATTGTCGAAGTAACGTCACCGTCCCAACAAGTAAAAAACAAGGAACTGCTGATCGAGAAGATAGATAAAATAACTTCACGAAACATGACTAATCTCAGCGGTGGAACTCTGGAAGGATACAAACAGGTAGCCGGTACAAAGAAATCTAATTATGTAAACCGAGTTCTACTTCTTACCGACGGACTTGCCAATACCGGAATAACCAATCCCATACAATTAAACAAAATAGCTTCGGGCAAGTTTCAGGAAGAAGGCATTGCTCTCTCCACATTCGGACTGGGAAGCGAATACGATGAAGACCTGCTTACACAAATGGCAGAATCGGGTCGTGGAAATTATTACTATATCGATAAGGCAGACCGTATACCCGAAATCTTCGCAAAAGAATTAGAAGGTTTACTTAATGTGGTTGCACAGAATACAGCAGTAACGATTGAATTACCCTCGGGCGTCAAATGTGAAAAAGTATACGGATATCCTCATATTGAAGAAAACGGCAAAATCACAGTTGCTCTGAATGATATCTTCACCAAAGAAGATAAAGTGTTTCTCTTAAAGGTAAAAATCGCAGATTCTCAGGTAAAAGAACTAAATTTTCCGGTAAAGCTGGATTATACCGATGCCGAAACTTTCTCATCCAAGTCTGCAACTATAAACCTGACAATGCAGGAAACAACAGATACAAAACAAATAGCAGAACATAAGAGTAAACAGGTAGAAGAACTTATTGCACTGTTTGAGGCTACCGATACTTTCGATCTGATTCTTTCGGATGTAGATAAGAATGATTATAGTTCGGCGAAAGAAAAAGCTTCATCTGCCATTATCCGTTTAAAGGCAGTCCAAAAAGACATTCCATCGGAAGAACTCAACAAACAAGAAGTAAAGATGCAGGAATATCTCGACAACATGGACGAAGTACAACAAATGAACAGGGAAAAAAAAATGATGCGCCAGAAATCTGTAAAGAGTTTAAACTATGAAACAAAGAAGATGAAGAAGTAAATCTCATGCCTATTTTAACTTACTTAGATAAAACAAAAAAGCTCCGAATATTCGGAGCTTTTTTGTATAGATGACATCTATTATTATTTATTCAGAATATCCAACTGTACACGTACCGATTCTTCGTGAATAGCTTCAAGGATTACACGCATGAATTCAGGGTTCATTCCCATTTCTGTTGCTTGAGAAATACGTTTTGTCAGAATTTCATCATACCGATCAGTCTGTACGATAGTCATGTCGTGCTCTTTCTTAAAGGTGCCGATTTCTTTCGAAACACGCATACGTTTGGCGATAAGCTCAAGAAGCTGATCATCCAGTTCATCAATCTGACGGCGAAGTCCCGACAAATCCTCAGTGGTTTGTTTCTTTCCATCACGGATAACTAATCCGCCAATAATTTCTTTCAAACGAGAAGGTGTTACCTGTTGAGAAGCATCACTCCACGCATTATCAGGATCGCAGTGAGATTCGATAATCAAACCTTCGAAACCCAAATCCATAGCCTGTTGAGAAAGAGGAGCTATCAAATCACGTTTTCCTCCGATATGGCTAGGGTCACAGATAATAGGAAGATCCGGGTAACGACGTTTCAATTCGATAGGAATATGCCATTGAGGAAGGTTACGGTAGATCTTTTTATCGAAAGAACTGAATCCTCGGTGTATAGCTCCGATTCTGGTCAGACCTACATTACTCAAACGCTCCAATGCTCCAATCCATAATTCAAGATCAGGGTTCACCGGGTTTTTCACCAATACAGGTATATCCACACCTTGCAGTGCTTCTGCGATTTCCTGTACGGCAAAAGGGTTGGCTGTTGTACGAGCACCGATCCAAAGTAAATCTACTCCGTATTTAAGTGCCTCGTAAACATGTTTTTGTGTAGCAACTTCAGTCGAAACATACATACCTGTTTCTTGCTTTACCCTTTTCAGCCAAGCAAGACCTTCGCTTCCGATACCTTCAAAACCACCCGGTTTGGTACGTGGCTTCCAGATACCTGCACGCATTATTTTCACACCATCCGCTGCCAATTGTGTAGCCGCTGCCATTACCTGATCTTCGGTTTCGGCACTACATGGGCCTGCAATTACCAAAGGACGTTTGGGATCTACTCCCGGAAGTAAGATTGAATCTAGTTTCATCGTTTATATTTGTTTAATTATTTATTTTACCTTCAAAGTCATTATTACATTATCCACATATTCAGTATCGGATAGTTTTACAAAATCAGGATGACGCCCGATTTCCTTAAACCCCATTTTCCCATACAAAGCCAGCCCGGCTCTATTAGTCGCATATGTCTCCAGCCAAAGTATTTCAACAACAGGATTTTCTTTTGCCCACTCCAATACTTTTTCGAATAAAAGTGATCCAATCCCAAGACCTCTATATTCTTTCAACATACCGATACCTATACAGGATGCATGGCTCATCATTTTTCGGGTCATACCATTTACGCTTATATTACCCACTATTTTTCCATCAACCTCCGCTAAAAGCAGTAGGCTATTAGATGTATTGAAAGATTGTATCCATTTTTTCTCATCTTCCAAAGAAGGATTAAATTCTCCGTCAACGTAAGGTATAAACTCTGTTTCACCGATATATTCTTTCACAACAGACAGAATTTCTTCTGCATCATCAAGGCTCGCTTGTCTTATAATTAAATGACGGCTATCTCTTAATATATATTCAGAAGTTCTTATCATCGGATCAAATTATTTTTTCACCCTCTCCAGAGCTTCCTCTAACTGAGCATCTTTACAGCACAATGAAATACGGATATATCGCTCGCCATTACTTCCGAATATAAATCCGGGAGTAAGGAACACATTCGCTTCATACAACAATTTATCGGCAAGTTCTTCGCTGCCTTTATATTTTGCAGGAATCTTTCCCCAAAGGAACATTCCTGATTGTTTCGGATCGAAAGTACAGTCAAGCACATTCATTATTTCTTCGGCTATTTTCCTGCGCGAGCGGTAACGGGCATTATTTGCCTCGTACCAATCAGCCCCGCATTCCAATGCGGCAACAGCAGCAACCTGCATGGGCTTGAAAATACCACTCTCGATATTACTCTCAACCTTTAGTATCCATTGTATAAACTGTGGATTAGAAGCCAGCATCCCCATACGCCAACCGGGCATATTATGCGCTTTACTCATCGAATTGAGCTCGATACAAATATCTTTAGCTCCTTCAACTTCTAAGATACTGATGGGATGATCATTCAGAATAAAACTGTATGGATTGTCATTGACAATTACTATTCCATGCTTTTTACCGAAAGCTACCAGCTTTTCGAATAATTCCATTGTAGCATTTGCTCCTGTAGGCATATTCGGATAATTTACCCACATCAATTTGGTTTTAGACAAATCGAGCTTCTCTAGAGCATCAAAGTCGGGTTGCCATCCGTTATTTTCATCCAGATCATAAGTCTGTATATTCGCCTGCACCAATTTACTGTTAGACGAATAAGTCGGATAACCCGGATTAGGAACCAAAACCGAATCTCCCGGATTGAGAAACGCAAGTGATATATAAATAATACCTTCTTTAGATCCGATCAGCGGAAGAATCTCATTCGCAGGATTTAATTCGACCCTATACCATTTTTTATACCATCCGGCAAAAGCTTTGCGCAGTTCGGGTATCCCAATATGAGATTGATAACCGTGTACATCACTTTTTTGAGAGGTTTCACACAATGCTTTTATTGTTGCATCGGATGGAGGAAAATCGGGACTACCGATTCCAAGGCTGATCACCTTTTTACCATCAGCATTCATTTGTGCAACTTCCTGCAACTTCTTCGAAAAGTAATATTCGCTGATCGAGTCGAGGCGTTGAGCCGGTATTATTTGTTTTGCACTCATAACTTTATATTGATAGTTATTTTTCTTTACTTTTTTGACTTACAGTTCGCTTTGCCTTCCTTCGGGATAATCTCCCAATATCTTCAGATCACTGCTGAGAGGGCGTATCGCATTAAGAGCTTGTTGATATCGGGCATAATCGTCAAATTTCACATCTACATAAAATTGGTATTCCCACTCACGGCCTATAATCGGAAGAGATTGTATTTTGGTCAGACTGATGTGATAAAACGACAACACCGATAATACCTGAGACAAACTACCTTCGGTATGCGCCACGGTAAATACAATAGAAGATTTGTTGATCACTTCATCTTTCTGTACTTCATCAACAATCCAGCGGTTACCAAAAATAAGAAAGCGAGTAAAATTGTGCTTATTAGTCTCAATTCCTCTCGCCAGTATTTCTAATCCATAAATTTCAGCAGCTCTTTCACTGCAAATCGCGGCTACTCCCGACAACTGCTTCTGGGCAATATCACGGGCAGCCAAAGCCGTATCTTCATGCTCAACCACTTTCACTCCGGGAAGAGTTTCCAAAAATTCAACACACTGCATTAAGGCAATCGGATGAGATATCACCTCTTTCACATCATGAATAGTTTGTCCGGGAAGCACTGCCAAACAATGAGAGATCCGTTGCTTATACTCTCCGGCAATGGGCAGCTTACTATTTTTCAACAAGTCGTAATTACCGAGTAAACTTCCGGCAATGGTATTTTCAATCGCCATGATGCCAATCAGGTTCGGATCTTTTTTTATTCCCGTAAAGATGTCTTTGAAAGTTACGCATGGTACAATTTCAACTTCTTCTTCGAAAAAATTCTCTGCGGCAATCCCGTGATATGCTCCTAATCCGCCTTGAATAGCTACTCGTTTCATTTAGAAATTACTTGTTGTTAATACTAAAAAAAAATCCCGTCATTTCTGACAGGATTTCATATCTCGTTGTTTATTTTTTATTCACATACAAAATCCTGCCTTTACTTGCTAAAGTAAAAGTAAAAGAAGAAGTATGTAAATGAAAAATGATTCATATTTATCTAAGTAAAATAAATTAAATAGGTCTTCGACCTTGATGTTACAAAAGTAATACAATTTCAATAAAAACAAATAATTTGAAGCTTTTTTTCAAAAAATTCAATACAAATAAGGTTTCACACCTCAATCGTCAATCTTTTCTTTGAGCAGTTTCCCCGATCTGTCGAACTTAAGTTTAGCCTCCAGGTTTCCGTTTTCGAGCTCTACTTCTATTCTCGTTCTTTTCACTTCCACTTCTTTCAAAGACCATTTACCGTATTTGGATTCGATATATGAATGAACCTCTCTCGGCAATTCTTTCAGAATACCCATAGGCAACGACTTATACTTGGCTTCGGCTTCCTTCAATGATCCGTCTTTATAAAAATTCAGCTTATAGTCTCCATTAAGATGAACTCCATAATTATCAGGCCACTCTCCGGCAAATGACACATTAGACAACCCCTTGAAATATTTGGAGATAATGTTCTTTGATGCCTGCGGCAGATCATTCGCCTTGATCTCAGTCATTCTACCCCATCGTCCGGCAAAAGCTCCGGTAACTAAACTCAATGCTAAAAACAAAAATAATAATCGTTTCATATTCCTAATAATTTATTAAGGTCTCAGACCCTTTAATTGGTTATATTTTTACTCGTTATCTAATGCAAAATTAGAAGTACATTCTGATTAAAATCTGAAGTTAGCCAACCTGCATTTTATTTTTAACTCTAGAATAGAAAATAATTCATATTAAGACTATATCTTTGCACACTAAATAGAATATATTTATAAGCAGAATAATTAAGGGGCAAACCTATTTACCGCTTTGGCAAGTATAACAACCTGATTTTATTATAACTTGTAAATATATCATTAAATACTTTCATTTAATTACTCGATGAAGATAGGCAATATACAATTCGCAGACAACCCTGTTTTTCTGGCTCCGATGGAAGATGTTACAGACATGAATTTCAGGGTACTGTGTAAAACTTTCGGTGCAGATATGGTTTATACAGAATTTGTGTCGAGCGATGCCCTCATCAGGCATGTAAATAAGACTAAAGAAAAACTTACGATATGCAATGCAGAACGTCCGGTAGCGATACAAATATACGGACGAGAAGTGGATGCAATGGTAGAGGCTGCGAAGATATGTGAAGAAGCAAACCCCGACATTATAGACATTAATTTTGGTTGTCCCGTCAAAAAAGTAGCAGGTAAGGGAGCCGGCTCGGGAATGATGAAAACACCCGAACTCATGGTAGAGATAACCCGTGAGGTCGTAAAATCAGTAAAATTACCGGTAACACTGAAAACCCGTCTGGGCTGGGATCACGAATCTAAAATTATTGTAGAACTTGCCGAACAATTGCAGGACGTAGGCATACAAGCTCTTACCATACATGGAAGAACCCGCAGCCAAATGTATACGGGCGATGCAGACTGGTCATTGATCGGAGAGGTAAAAAATAATCAGAGGATGCACATTCCGATTATCGGAAACGGCGATGTTACTACTTCCGAAATATGCAAGCAACGTTTTGACGAAACAGGAGTAGATGCAGTAATGATAGGACGCGGAGCTATCGGAAATCCTTGGATTTTCAAAGAGGTGAAACATTTCCTGAATACAGGCAAGAATCTTCCTGCCGAACATTTCTCATATTATCTGGATATTCTGAAAAAATACATTACACAAAATATCGAAGATTGCGGAGAACGGGGAGGAATTATACACAGCCGCAGACATCTTGCGTCAAGTAACCTTTTCAAGGGAATACCCGATTTTAAGAAAACCCGCATAGCTATGCTTCGTGCGGCAACTGCCGAAGAACTTTTCTCTATAATGGATAGTATCCAGACGGAATACGAGGTATAAAAAAGAACCGGATCCTGATTTCACAATCAAATATCCGGTATAAATTGAGTTAATTTAAAGTAGTATAGGTTATTTAAGGCTGATATAAGGTCAAAGACCTTTTTTCATTCTAGTAATCATATTTAATGTATTATATGATAGTAAACGAGTAAGTCCGATACCTTATCTAAGACTACTCTGTACTATATCTGCTTTTATATAATTTATCACGAGATTTTCTTCTTCCCCTCCATAAGTATACACTGTATAAGCTGCATCCTTTTTCCATTGAGATGATTGGTTATCCCATTCGGTATATCCTAATATAATTATCTCTCCATCGGCATTACAACTATATACATACTTCTGCGCATTGACCCATGAACGAGATCCTTCGTCCCATTTACAAATCTTGCGTTCGATAATATTACCTGATTGATCATAACTGATTGTATATTGTCTTATTGGTTTTAGCTTTGTATCATTTTCCCCCCTATATACTGTTGTCACTTCAGTATTGTTTTGCTCGTCGGTTATCGTGTTTTTGTAGATTTTTGAATTGTTATTTCCAAAAGTACTACCAAAAGATAATAATAATGTTGCTGCGAATGTAATAATTGTTGCTTTCATAATGTATTTATTTTATTAGTTTTTATTCTTTATTATAGTTTATCACGTTCTGTTATATATTATACCAAAGGTGTGCCAAAACAAACAAAAAGCTAATAATCAACCAAATAAAACAAAACCGATCTTTTTTTAATGTAAAAATATTTTACACCTGATATTTGATTCTTTACAACGCTTATTTTTGTTTCGAGAGAATAATCTAATCTGTCACCAGAAATTCTGTAATCAAGGTCTTAGACCATTTATAAGACCTATATCATATTTCAAAACAACCAGACTATCCAATTTATTGTCATATAAAAACACCCCTGTTATATCGCTGCCCGTTTCGGGTTCAGTTTGCTTATTTTCTCCTAAGCCGGCTAAGCTCAAAAAGATTATAAATGTTACTATTACTAAGGCTGATATAGAATTCATTATTTTTGTTTTTTAGGTCTCAGACCTTTTTATTAACCTTGCAAGCATAACAACAACAGCCTGTTATCTTTTAAGGATATGTCATTAAATACTTTCTGTTACTTATTTTTACGGCATACAATTCTCCTGTACATGAAAAAGTTCATGCTTCACATTCTTCGAAAAATATCATTGTATTTGAAAAATAGCCGGATACTAATTTCACAACCGGTATCCGGTCCTTATTGAGTTAATTGAAGTTATTTCTATATCCCTTCATAGTATAAGACTCCTTATGAAGGAAAATGTTACATATTTATGTTTATATTTTTATGCCTGAATCCTCCGTATCTCGGAAAGAAAGCGTTCACCTTCACTTCTTTTGTTGCCGGGCAGGTTATTACAATATCATAAAACTGCCTGTCCCAAGGATTATTTTTGTTATAAAGTTTAGGGTTAATTGTCACCAAAGAATCCTTTAAACTAATATCAAAGTGTGCATCCTCAGCTTTCTGACGGGCTGCAGAAGTACTCCAAGCAAAAGCCCTTTTATTCAACTCTATCGAGAAATCATTAACCGTACTATCTTTTTCAACCCGCACACTGGGAATAAAGAACCATGATGTATTCTGTCCGTTCAATCTAAAGATACTGCCATCGTTATCACCAATGCTTTCAGCTTTGCGATATGCCTGTCCCAGCTCTACATATAAGGTATTTGAACCTGTTTGAGGCTGTATCGTTTCTGTTACCGAAACATCCCTTCTGTGTTCACGGGCAAAGCGTGTTACCGCCGAACCGATATAAAAGCCTGATAAAAGCCAGATTGCGAACAAGCATCCAACAATAATAAGGTCTCTGACAGTAAATTTGATCATGATACGAATACCGATATACAATAATATTATAGCCGGTATAAACCATGCGACTATCATCGATATATCCAGATTGGCTCTGTCCATGCCGAGTATTTCAAGAAACTCAGTCAGTGTGGGTAAACCTGTTACATTTGAAAAAAACAATAAGCCAATACCACACAAAATGATACTTATACCTATCATATAACAGAATACACCGATAACAATAGAAATGACTCTTAACAATACCTTTCCGGCTTTTTCTCCTTTTTTAGGAGACCTAACATTTCCACTCTGAATACTTTCTATCGAAGGGTCTTCTCCCGACATCGATAACCTTTGGCTAAAAGTCCGGGCAGCAGGCATTATAATCCACAACAGAAAATAAAATAAGAATAAAAATGCGCTTAATTTACCCGATATCGGATTTACACCGAATGCCAGTACAACATAAATTACCCTCACAATAACCGGGTCGAGATTAAAATAATGACCAATACCGCTGCAAACCCCTCCGAGGATAGCATTATCCGAATCGCGGTAGAATTTTTTAGTTACAGACGACTGTGTTTTTTTATCCCCACCTTCGTTTACCTTCGATTCTTCTTCCGAAACCTCATCTCCAAAGTCTTTCGGGTTACCCATTATTTTAATAATGTCTTTGGCGTCAGCCAAGGTGATCACTCCATCTCCTTTTACATTCTTCAACTGAAGCAGTTCACTCATCCGGGCTTCAATATCCTGAATAATCTCAGCTCCTTCATTCTTTGTTGAAAAATGATCTTTCAGGCTATCCAAATAGCCTTGCAGTAATTGATAAGCATCTACATCGAGCGTAAAGGCATATCCTCCAATACTGACTTTTGTTGTTTCTTTCATATCGTCTTTATATATAATGATATTAAGGTGCTTCCTTATTTTTTACGAATACGGGCGATTGTAGTTACCAGATCTGCCCAAACATTATCAAGTTCCGACAGTACAGCCCTGCCCTTATCGGTTATTGAATAATATTTACGGGGAGGTCCCTGAGTAGATTCTTCCCAGCGGTAAGTCAGCAATTCCTGATTCTTCTGGCGGGTAAGCAATGGATACAAAGTACCCTCTACTACAATCATTTCCGATTCTTTCAATTCATTAATAATCGCCGATGCATAGGCATCACCTTCCGACAAGATACTCAGTATACAATATTCGAGTATACCTTTTCTCATCTGCGCTTTTATATTATCAACATTGATTGGTTCCATAATTTTTCATTTTTAAGGTCTCTGACCTATTTATTACTTTGGTAAGTAAAACATTCAAAGTCTGTTATAAACTAAAAGTATATCATCAAATACTTTCTGTCATGTGAAAATCTCAGACCTTTTCGTTTTACAATTCCTCTTTTTGCAGGACATTCAGTATACTGTTTATTTATTGCCCGAGTAATTTTTAATATTCTCGGCAGTTACCGATTCGCCTCTCATTTCCATTTTCTGACTTCTGGTAATAGCTTCCGGCATAGCAATCCAAAGAACAATATAAACGAGCAGTGTTGCACCATATCCAAAAAGAACCACAACAAATATGATACGCATCAGAGTCACATCAATATTGAAGTACTCAGCCAAACCACTACATACACCTGCTATTTTTTTATCGTCCGGGTTACGGTATAATTTTTTTTCTGATCTCATTTTTTTCTGATTAAAAGTGTTACTACTATTTGTTTTATTTTCTGCCTGAGCTTCCGAAGAGTCGACTTCCCCTAAACACTTTATGACAGAATCAACTATTTTTTCATCTACAACCTGATTCGGATACTTTATTTCTTTTTGAAATAATTCAGAAACACGTATCTCTATATCTTCCATTATCTCTTTTGCTTCATCGGCAGGCAATGTCGATTCGAATCGTGCCAAATAAGCTTTTAATTGAATATAGGCATCATCTTCAATCGTAAAATTGACACCTCCGATATTAACTTCTACTACTTTTTTCATGACATATATTCTTTAGCTATTGTTTATACCTTGTTTTATGTATTGCAAATATATGTATTTTATTTAGTACTATGCAATACATAATACCATCCCTAAAACAGTATTAACGTATAAAAACAACTATAATAATTTGATATACTGTACACTAACAAAAACAGACAATTAAAAACACAACATTATTTAACTAATACAGACTAATATTTAACAGTATAAACTAAAAATATTACAGAGGATAAATCAATTATCTTCTGTAATGATCATAAGATATCTCAGATTGGGTATTTTTTATCTTTATATAAAGGGCTATTTAAATTCAGATAAACGACAGGCAATAAATAAGGGAGTAACATAAAGGTTACCTTTGTTACCTTTTTGGAAAACACACCCCAAAACCCTAAAGTGGATTCTCGGGTGGCAGCAACATCTCCTTTAAGGGACAGAGGGGGAAAAGGTAATATCCCGAAAGCGAACACAAAGGATGTCACCTTTGTTACTTTTTATACATACTGAATCATAAAATATCGGTGATTCTGCAAAATACAACATAACTTGTGACTTTTAAGAGTAAAAGAATACTAATAAATAACACATCAAGAAAACAATACATACTCATTATACAACTTATTTGATATGATATATCTCGAAGCTAAAAATGTCATAAAACAATATGCCGGGCACAGAGCATTAAATGATGTGAGCCTAAAAGTTCCCAAAGGATGCATCTACGGACTGCTAGGCCCCAACGGAGCAGGTAAAACAACTCTGATCCGAATCATAAATCGAATTACTGCCCCCGACAGCGGCGAAATCCTTATCAACGGAAACCCATCAAAAGCATCGGATATATTCGGCATAGGATACTTACCTGAAGAAAGAGGACTATACAAAAAAATGAAAGTAGGCGAGCATGCAGTTTTCCTTGCACAACTAAAAGGACTGAGTAAAAGGGATGCTGAAGAAAAAATCGCATTCTGGTTCAGTAAATTCGACATTTCCTCATGGCGGAACAAGAAGGTTGAAGAGCTATCAAAAGGAATGCAGCAAAAAGTACAATTCATAACAACCGTTATACACGACCCCGAATTATTGATTCTGGATGAACCGTTCAGTGGATTCGATCCTGTAAACGCAGAGCTTCTCAAAAGCGAAATTCTGGAACTCAAGGCAAAGGGTAAAACAATCATCCTATCGACTCACAACATGGAATCGGTAGAAGCTCTATGTGACGAAATCACACTCATCAATAAATCGCAAGCAGTATTGCAAGGCAATGTCAAAGAAATAAGGGAAAGGTACAAGACCGGAGAATTTATGGTGGAAGTACAATCCGAATTCTTCTCTCTCGACACAAATTCTTTTAATGAGATTACCCAAGAATGTACACACCGGAAAACATCGCTGGTACGCATACGAAAATCAGAAAACATGCCGAATTCTCAGGTCATAAAAGAAATATCCGATCGATACGAGATTATCTCTTTCAATGAGATACTACCATCTATGAACGAAATATTCATTCAAACAGTAACGAACCAATGAGAGCTTTAAAACTAATTATACAAAGAGAATACCTCTCGAGGATTCAGAAAAAATCATTTCTGATAATGACCATATTAATGCCGGTTATATTTATCGCATTGATATTTGTTCCGATATGGCTGGCAGGAATCAAAGATTCTCAGGCAAAACAGATTGCCGTAATAGATTCCACCGGAAAATATGCCGATCATCTGAAATCAAACGAAGAATATGTGTTCAACATAACCGATCGCAATCCCGGAAAACTAAAAACCGACGGAGAATCCGAACTCTTCGGTGTTCTGCAAATCACAGACGATCTGGGCAATAATCCCAAAGCGGTAACTCTATACTCAGAAAAACAAGCCCCTATAGGATTGCTCGACTACATTAATTCGACTCTCTCGGAGGTCACAAAGAGCGAAAAGCTGAATAACCTTTCAAAACGTGATAATATCGATCCCGAAGTACTAACCGAAATAAGGAATATATCCCAGAGCAAAAATGATATCAACATCACCACCATGAGATGGGATGAAGACGGAGCCGAGAAAGAAACATCCACTATAATATCATCGGCTATAGGAGGCATCATCACCTTTCTGATGTACATGTTTATCCTGATGTACGGCACTATGGTAATGAATGGTGTTGTGGAAGAAAAAAGCAACCGTATTGTAGAAGTTATGATTTCGTCGGTAAAACCTTTCGACCTGATGATGGGCAAAATTATCGGGATTGGACTTGTCGGTATTACTCAATTACTCATATGGATTGTGCTTATAGGCGGTGTACTCGCCTCCGCTGGAACATTGTTTCCTCAATCAGGAATGGAAGACGCAGGATCACCACTTGACGTAAATCTATTGCTATCGGTTAACTGGATCGAGATTGTGATATGCTTCCTTCTATTCTTTATAGGCGGATACCTTATTTATGCATCTATATTTTCGATTATCGGAGCGGCAGTCGACAATGCTCAGGACACTCAGCAGTTTGTACTGCCTGTCACACTTATTTTTGTATTCGCATTATATGCAGGAATATACAGCATACAAAACCCCGATGGACCTCTGGCTTTCTGGTGTTCACTCATTCCTCTTACATCACCTATCGTAATGATGGTACGCATACCGTTCGGAGTTCCCATATGGCAGGTACTGTTATCTATTGCAATTCTGTATATCTCCATTGTATTGGTTGTAAAATTTGCGGCGAAGATATATCGTGTAGGAATCCTTATGTATGGAAAGAAACCGAATATCAAAGAAGTGATCAAATGGTTCTCTTATAAATAAAGGTCTCTGACCCTTTCATTGCTCATCCAAGTATAACAGCAATAAGCAGTTATTACTCAAAAACACAACGTTAAATTCTTTCTTTTACTTAGAGTAGACATGTCATTGAAGAATATCAAATCATACATGATGCCGATATCTATGGGTATCGGCATTTTATCTTATCCGGTATTGAGCCAACTGGCATTTCTTACCCCTTATCTCATATTCTTCATGCTGCTGCTCTCCTACTCCAATCTTTCGGTACGCCTGATCAGATTTTCCAAGTTGCATTTTTATCTTTTGGCGATACAGCTTGTGGGAAGTGTCGCTGTATACGGAATACTTTACTATTTTACCAACCCTGTAGTTGCTCAGGGTGTAATGATATGCATACTTGCTCCAACTGCAACATCCGCAGTTGTGATCACAGGTATGCTCGATGGCAACATGGCAAGCCTTACTGCTTACAGCCTACTCAGCAATCTGGCTGTAGCAATTGCTGCACCCGTTTTCTTTACGGTTATAGGAGATAATTTCAATCAGATGTCCTTTATAGGGGAGTTCTGGCAAATAGGCAAGCGTATATTTATCCTGCTCATACTGCCATTTATCATATCTATTGTTATCAGTCAGGTTTCCCCAAAGGGCCACAGCTTTATCAGAAAGCAAAAATACCTTTCGTTCTACCTGTGGAACATAGCCCTTATTATAGTCACAGCACGTACAACAAACTTTTTGTTAACAAAAGGACAAGGACATTTTCATCTCATGATCCTTATATTCGGTCTGGCTTTGGTGGTATGTATTCTCCAGTTTATAACCGGACGAAAATTGGGAAAACGATACAACGACACAGTAGCCGGAGGACAGGGTCTCGGACAGAAAAACACCATCTTAGCCATCTGGATGGCTCAGTCCTATCTCAACCCTATATCATCCATCGGACCGGGAGCATATATACTATGGCAAAATATGATCAACTCTTATCAGGTATGGCGCAAACACCACTGAATCTGAGATGTTTGAATATCCTTAACAATCAGGATATTTGTATATTCAAACATTCTTTCTAACTTTACACGCTGAAACAAGCGTCCTTTTCTGAACAAAAAAGGCAAGGCAGAAGGAGGATAAATCTCTCTCAGGGAACAAACTATTAGGCAGATATCTTTTTACAACAATATACAATTGTAATAGAATAAACGGTTATGAAGAAACTCTCAATAACATTACTCACACTTTCTCTGACATTTACTCTTATCGGGCAAAACGCCACTACAGATAAGGAAAATGTTAAAAAAGACGGGCAATATGAGAACCAATATAAAGAATCG
Organism: Indolivaga capnocytophagoides; assembly: GCF_036511535.1. Taxonomy (GTDB): domain Bacteria; phylum Bacteroidota; class Bacteroidia; order Bacteroidales; family Dysgonomonadaceae; genus Dysgonomonas_A; species Dysgonomonas_A capnocytophagoides. The sequence continues at coordinate 3,213,305 of NZ_AP028867.1, forward strand.
AGCAATTTTTACATAAACTCCGATGGTCTTGTTGTATACAAGCGGAGCGGCGTTACAACTCAAGATGAGAACAGAAGCAATACTGTATCTGACAATCATCAAACAACAGAGACAGCCGATTACAGCAATACCACAAATGAAACAGTTCAAACCAAAGGTACTCCGGTCATTGTTAAGAAAGAGGCATATGACAACAATTCAAGCCGGACCGAAAACAAAGAGGAAGAACCTGTTTTAATAAAAGCAACTAAAAAAGCTCCGATTAATGAGTATACTGCCGAAGAGCAGACCTATACACCACCAGTTTCGGTAAGCAGTAGTACAGCAACAGGAATCAAAAAAGAAGCTATGACTGTAGATGAATCAATTTCCATCAATAGCAAGCCCGAAAACCTTAACAATTCGGATGAAGAAAGTGTTAACTATGGGGCGATCAATTCCTCCAAGAAAGACAAGAAAAACGCTGATAAATCGATAAGCGGCGAAGAAGCCAAAAAGAAATACAAGAAATATAACACTTACGAAAAACGTCCTTCTCAATACAAAAACATTGAAGAAGCGGCATTGGCTGTGGATGCCATGATCGAAGAGTTAAAAAAGAACCAGACGCAAACAACGGGAGCAAGGTCAATGTCTTCGAGACTATCGACCGGAGCTAACCGTGCCAGCTTAAAGAAAAAACCACTCAGCAGCTCTTCATTCTCTGGCACTTATAATACAAGTTCGCAGGCTTCGGGAAAGCCGGCTTCTACACAAACCCCAGAACAGGACAGCGCATGGGGAGATGAACCGACCTATTACATCAACGGTACAGAAGCAGAACAAAGCGATATAGACTTGCTGAGAAAAAAGGACATTATTCGGAAAGAATTTAAAATAAGGAATACAGTTTCCGGAAACCCAAACGGAGAGGTCTGGTATGAAGTAAAAGACTATAACAGACAAAAATAAGAGCTAAAACAGAAGAGAGAATCCACTTGTGATTCTCTCTTCTGTTTTAGCTCCTCAATACAGACTCTATGACCTCCGGAAAATACTTATACTCGAGCTCATGTACCTTATGGGCTACATCTTCATATGTATCATTCTTTTCCACCCGACATTTTGCCTGAAATATTATATTACCTTCATCGTAATTCTCATTAATATAGTGAATCGTTATACCCGATTCTGGCTCTCCTGCCTGCACCACTGCTTTATGCACATTATCGCCATACATACCTTTCCCCCCGAACTTAGGCAAAAGAGCAGGATGTATATTTACTATCTTATCAGGGAAAGCTTCAATTATATTGTTTGGCACCTTTAGTAGAAAACCGGCCAAAACGATAAAATCAATATGTTCACTCTTCAAAAAATCCAGAACCTTATCCGAAGAATCAAATTCAGATTTAGAAAAAGCAACAGATCTAACACCTAAACGCTTAGCTCTTTCATGAACATAAGCATCAGGCTTATTTGAGATTATAACCCCGATCCTGCAGATATTTTTATCTTTAAAGTAAGAGATGATGTTTTCGGCATTAGAACCCGATCCGGAGGCAAAAATTGCAATATTAAGCATAATTGGCTGTTTCAAATTTGCACACAAAAACAACAAATGTGCAGTTTTAACGAATTTTCTAGGCAAAATATTTGTATGATATCAATAAAATACGTTTACTTTGCATCGACAAAATTAGAAATAAAATTTAATTATTAATTAAAATCAAAAAGTTATGTCTGACGTAGCATCAAGAGTTAAAGCTATTATCGTTGATAAATTAGGTGTTGAAGAAACAGAAGTTACTAATGCAGCAAGTTTCACTAACGACCTTGGCGCTGACTCGCTTGACACAGTAGAACTTATCATGGAATTCGAAAAAGAATTCGGTATTTCTATTCCAGATGATCAAGCTGAAAAAATCTCTACAGTAGGAGACGCTATCGCTTATATTGAAGCTAACGCAAAATAATCTTTTTTCCACTAATCATAAATTATGGAATTAAAAAGAGTAGTAGTAACGGGTTTAGGAGCAGTAACACCGCTTGGTAATGATGTGGCAACCACATGGAATAATGCCATAAACGGAGTTAGTGGTGCTGGACCCATTACTCAATTTGATGCATCGAAATTCAAAACACAGTTTGCCTGTGAAGTAAAAGATTTCGATGTAACGAAATATCTCGACAGAAAAGAAGCACGTAAGTGCGACAGATATACACAATTGGCTATTGCGGCCTCAGAAGAAGCTATTGCGGACTCTGGACTTAAGTTTGAAACTGAAAATTGCGATAAAATCGGAGTCATTGTATCTGCCGGAATCGGAGGTATAAAAACATTTGAAGAAGAAGTTGGCTATTATTACCAAAATAAGGAAATGGGCCCTAAATTCAATCCGTTTTTTATACCGAAAATGATTGCAGATATCGCATCCGGTCATATCTCAATGAGGCATGGTCTTCGCGGACCTAACTTCGGAACGGTTTCAGCTTGCGCATCATCAACCCACAGTGCTATCTCGGCTTTTGATATTATCCGTTTAGGTAAAGCAAATGTCATGGTAGTCGGAGGAGCCGAAGCTACTATCAGCGAATCGGCTGTTGGTGGATTTAATGCCATGACTGCCCTGTCGACAAGAAACGATTCTCCTCAAACCGCATCACGTCCATTCAGCGCCAGTCGCGATGGTTTTGTTATGGGAGAAGGATCAGCTTGTCTTATTTTCGAAGAGTTGGAGCACGCATTAGCTCGTGGAGCCAAAATATACGCAGAAGTCGTAGGAGGAGGAATGTCAGCCGATGCTTATCACCTGACATCATCTCACCCCGAAGGGCTTGGTGCTAAGATTGTAATGAAAGCAGCTTTGGAAGATGCCAACATGAAACCCGAAGAAATAGACTACGTAAATGTTCACGGAACATCTACACCTGTAGGAGATCCTTCGGAAATAAAAGCAATCAAAGATATATTTGGCGAATCAGCTTACAAACTGAATATCAGTTCGACAAAATCAATGACCGGACACCTTTTAGGTGCTGCTGGAGCTATGGAATCTTTATTCTGTGTACTATCTGTACAGAATGACATAGTACCTCCTACAATCAACTTCACTGAAGGTGACGAAGATCCTGAAATTGATTACAAATTGAATCTGACTTTCAATAAAGCTCAAAAACGTGAGGTACGTGCAGCACTTTCCAATACTTTCGGGTTTGGAGGACATAATGCATGTGTAATTGTGAAGAAGTTTAAGAAGTAAGAAGTGCTTAAAAAACTATATCGAACTGTAAGGCTTTTTCCTCACATAGGGAAAGAGCCTTATGTTTCTTTTTTCAAAATACTCAATTTCTATCCGTACAATATAACTTTGTACGAACAGGCTTTATTGCATAAATCGTCATCAATAAAATTAAAGGATGGGCGTTGGATAAACAACGAACGTCTCGAGTTTTTAGGTGACGCCATCTTAGATGCAATAGTAGCCGATATTGTATTTAAAGAGTTCGAATATAAGAAAGAGGGATTCCTGACAAATATGCGGTCTAAAATCGTACAGAGGGAAACACTCAATAAGCTCGCTTTGGATCTGGGCTTAGACCGATTGATCAAATCATCGGCAAAAACAGCCAACCACAAAACACATATGTATGGGAATGCACTAGAAGCTCTGATCGGAGCAATTTATCTGGATCAAGGATACCGTGTGGCAAAACATTTCGTACACGAAAGACTTATCCTGACTTATCTGAATATGGAATCGGTTGCACAACAGGAAGTTAATTTCAAATCGAGATTGATAGAATGGAGCCAGAAAAACAAAATACCGGTAGAATTCAGGTTAGTAGAGTCGTTTGTTGATGAAAACAACAATCCCATTTTCATCACATCTGTGTTCGTATACAACGTCGAATGCGGAAAAGGAAAAGGATTCTCAAAAAAAGAATCCCAACAAAAAGCAGCCGAAGAAGCTTATCATAAAATAGGATACGAAAAAGACTTCGTAAAAGACATCCTGATCCTTAAAGAAAAAGAGGATGCGGATGCAGCAAAAGAGTCAGAAGAAGAAAATACTCCTACAGAAAGAGACCCTTCGGATCAACCTTCTTGAGGAAACCTCTTTTCGATAATCACAAACTCATATCCATCTTTTTCGAAAGTCTGTCCGGTAGGCTCAAAACCAAACTTCTTGTAAAAGTCTATTTTTCCGACACGGGCATTACACCATACACGGGGAAACTGCATATCTCTGGCATAATCCAAAATCCATTTAACCAGCTGCGAAGCATATCCTTTTCCTTGGAATTCTTCGAGCGTCGCCAACTTACGAAACTGTAACTCACCGTTGTTCAAAAATATCGATACTACACTGACAGGATTATCATTCTTATGATAGCCTATATGTATTCCCTTGTCATCGTCGGCAAGGATTACAACCTCTTTAGGTTTACCAGGATACATCACTTTATGCCTGATCTCTAAAACCTGATCGTATGGAACTTCGTTAATCATTACAAATTGAGTTTTTTAGGAGAACGAAGGTAAGATTCTACTTCGAAAGAATGTATATTTGTATTATAGAAAATTATAAAACGTATGAAAAAAGCTTGTTTTTTGCTTATTGCAGTAACGATTGCAGTCTCATCTTTTGCTCAATCGTTAAATCTGAAAGATATCACCTCGGGAGTTTATCGTCCTAAGGGAGTGCCGGCAACAGTATCATCCGCTGATGGAGAGTTTTATTATCAGCCCAATACAGAGCAAACCCAAATAATCAAATATTCATACAAAACAGGCCAACCCGTTGCTACAGTCTTTGACGTATCAACTGCGAGAGATTGCAATATATCTAAATTCGAAGGATACCTGATGAGCCCCGATGAAAACCGCCTATTAGTTTACACAAGCAGCGAACCGATATACAGACGTTCATTTAAAGCCGATTATTACTATTTCGATATACGCCGCAATCTGATAAAAAAACTGACCGAGAATAAGTCAAAACAACAATCTCCTGTTTTTTCACGTGACGGACGTATGCTTGCATATGTTACCGATAATAACATATGGCTTGCAAAATTCGATTATGGAACAGAATCTCAGATAACTAAAGACGGAGCATTCGGAAAAATTATCAATGGAGCAACCGATTGGGCTTATGAAGAAGAATTCACCGTTACAGAACTGATGGACTTCTCTCCGGATAACAAACTGCTTGCATTCGTAAAATTTGACGAAACCAATGTTCCCGAATTTTCTTTCCAAAACTTCAAACATCAGCTTTACCCTACCCTGCAATCGTTTAAATACCCGAAGGCAGGAGAAGCAAATTCTAAAGTAAGCTGCAACGTTTTTGATATTGAGTCCAAAACAATAAGAGATATTAAGTTTCCGGCGAATACCTCTTTCGAATATATCCCTAAGATAGTTTTTGCCCCGAATTCACAACTGGCTGTACTTACATTAAACAGAGAACAGAACGACTTCAACATGTATTTTTCTGATCCCCGAAGCCTCATCAGTAAACTAATTCTGAGAGAACAGAACGACAGATATATCAATTTCGACTTCTTTAACTCTATCCATTTCATCGGAGATCAATTTACATATATAAGCGAAAAAAGCGGTTACAGCCACATATATCTTTACTCAATGGCAGGAGTACAGCAAAAACAGCTTACTTCGGGCAATTATGATGTAACCGGGATATTAGCATGCGATCCGGTAAGCAAATCGGTATTTTATGAGGCAGCGGAAGACAGCCCACTTCAAAGAGGTATCTACAAAGTGGATTTGGTAAAAGGAACAAAAACTAAACTATCTGCTAAAGCAGGATACAATACAGCAATATTCAGTTCGAACGGAAAATACTATATCAATAACTGGTCGAATACCAATACTCCAAACTTAATCACTTTGAACGATGCTTCGGGCAAAGAACTACGGGTATTGGAAGATAATAAAGCTTTACAAAACAAGGTGGCGTCTGCAGGAATACCCAAGAAAGAATTCATCACAGTACAGGGAGCAGACGGATCCAACCTGAATGCATGGATCATGAAACCTCTCAATTTCAACCCATCTCAACAATATCCATTGTTAATGGTACAGTACAGCGGACCGGATTCACAGGAAGTATTAGACCGTTTCAATATCGACTGGGTACATTACCTTGTTAATCAAGGCTATATTGTAGCATCTGTTGATGGCAGAGGAACAGGAGCCCGAGGTCAGGAATTCCGCAAATGCACATACATGAATTTAGGCATCAAAGAATCTGATGATCAGATTGCTGCTGCAAAATACTTCGCCACATTATCTTACATCAATCCTTCGGATATCTCAATCTGGGGATGGAGCTACGGCGGCTATAATGTATTAATGAGCCTCAGCCGAAGTCAAGGTGTATTCCGGTCCGGAGTTGCTATTGCACCTGTCACTGACTATAGATATTACGATTCGGTATATACCGAGAGATATATGCGTACACCTCAGCAAAATGAAGCCGGCTACGCAAATGGTTCCCCGATTAATCTGGCATCGTCTCTATCAGGAAAACTGCTATTGATACATGGTACAGCGGATGACAACGTACATTTCCAAAATACTGTAGACTACACATCATCTTTGATAAAGGCAGGCAAACAATTTGACCTGTTTGTATTCCCCGATCTAAACCATTCGATATTGGGAAGTGATAATAGAACATATTTATATACAAAAATCATTCATTTTCTCAATCAGAAATAAAAAAAAGAGAATCGCTAATCCGATCTGTTTACAAAAAGATAAAAGATGAAATATATCATTATTTCATCTTTTTTTTATCCTTTTCCGCCAAAAGTCAAAGTATTTTCAGAAATGATTTATTACATTGCAGTCAAGAACGCTGTTAGGACAATTTCACTCACTAAAATCTTTCTAAAAAAAATAAACAAAAGGTAATAATGTTTGTTTTATATATCATAATAATAATATCCGAAGATATATTATTTACTCATAACAAGCTTAGACTATTATGTTTACCAAAACCAGCAAAAAAAGTCTAAGACATTAATTTGATAATAAGAAGATAATAGAAAGAAAAAATTGATCTCTAACACTTTAAAAGCATGCACTTTTAACATGCAATACATGGCTTAGGGATATTTATATTATGATTACAAAAGGTGTCAAAAAATACTTGATTAACCCGTCTTTGGGCTTAATCATAGGAGTCTTATTCATTGTATTATTCTGGACTACAAATAATGTACTCTATTCATTAGCTATATCGATCTTTGTTTCGATATTGGCAGACGTATGTTTGAGATTATATACAAAAGCGAGTGTTTGCGGACTGATATTTCTGTTCAATTCATTTGCTCTGGGACTCACACTTATTATCAGGCTGCTTACAGCACCACAGGATTTGCCACCGGTATTTTTCCTTGCATTTTATTTTGTCATTCTGACCACTTTTCTTACTGTGGCCAGACTATCCAAAACATACATAAGCATGTATCTTGGAAAGAAAAAAAGTATTGTACAGAAAACATTCCTGAGCGAAGTATTCGATATCGCCCGGTTATCGCAATATATTCTGACACCTTACATATTTGTACTGCTGATCTATTCATTCAAGCAACCGGTAAAATACCTGTGGGAAGTTAATTTAATTATATACGGTATTGTCCCTGTTATAATATTTCTATTTATTGTCATCTACGAAGAAGTTAAAACCCGCAGGATCATCAAACAATTGAGAAAAGAAGAATGGCTGCCTATAGTTAACGAATCAGGAGAAGTTACAGGAAGAATCGCACGCTCTGTTTCTTCTAAAATGAAAAATAGATTCATGCATCCGGTTGTTCGGGTTGCACTTATACACAAAGGAGATGTTTACTTGCAAAAACGGTCAGAAACAGACACTCTTGATCCCGGATCATACGATCATCCATTCGAGAAATACATGTTATTCAACCACGAAATAAATATTGCAGTACGAAACAGTATCTCACGGGCATTAAACATGCAGGAACTGCCGTTTAATTTTCTTATCAAGTATGTATATGAAAATGAAGAAACCAAACGATTGATATTTCTTTTTATCGCACGTATTGAAACAGAAGAACAATTAAAAAGCATAAGTCTGCTTAATGGTAAATTCTGGACAGCGAAGCAGATTGAAGAAAGCTTCTCGGATGAAAAAGTTTTCTCCGAATGCTTCCAATTAGAATACGAGTACCTGAAAAATGTAGTAATTCAGGCAGAACTTGTTAAAAACGAGATTATAAAATAAAAGATAAATAAATCTAAGTAAAAAGCCTGTTTTCATCTGGAAAGCAGGCTTTTATTTTACCATCCAAAATACCGCATCTATGGTATTTTCAAGAATATTAACATCCCATACCTTTGCTTTTGTAAAAAATAAAGAAAAATATGGGGTTACACAATTATCAAAAAGAACAGATCCTTAGATTATTGGGATTCGGACTTTTATCAGGACTTTTCAAAATTAGAATCCAAGCGGTTTTCATGCGATGTTGTTGATCATATTTTAGAATAAAGTATCATTATCAGAAACTCAACATCAATAAAAAAACCGAAAAATGAAAAGAATAATATATTCAGTATTAACACTTTTAGCATTAGGATCAACTACCGTATTTGCTCAGAAGTTAACAACTATCAAAGGAAAAATCTACGATCAGAATACTCCGCTCGCAGGGGCTATTGTCAGAATAGAAGGTACTAATATAAATACCGTAACCAACGACGACGGAACATACGAAATAAAGACTGCTCCGGGTTCATATACCCTTGCTGCCAGTTATTTGGGATATGACCAGAAATGGGCAAAAATCATATTAGAAGAAAATCAGGACGGAAAACAGGATTTCCAACTGTCACAAAAAGAATTAGGAGAGGTAGTAGTTCTTGGTTCACGCGGAGGAGGAAGGTCTCGCCTCGAAACACCCGTTCCAGTGGATGTTATAGACGCGCAGACTCTGAAAGACGTTCCACAGGTCTCACTTACCCAGATCTTAAACTATGTAGTCCCTTCTTTTAACTCCAACACACAGGTTATCAGCGATGGTACAGACCACATAGACCCGGCTACGTTGAGAGGACTAGGTCCTGATCAGGTATTAGTACTTATCAACGGTAAACGCCGTCATACGACCTCGCTTATCAATATCAACGGAACAGTAGGTAAAGGATCGGTAGGAACAGACCTTAACGCAATTCCCACATCCGCCATCAAACGCATCGAAGTATTACGTGACGGAGCAGCAGCTCAATACGGATCTGATGCTATTGCCGGAGTAATAAATATCATTCTGGAAGATTCCACTGATAAGCTAAAATTCAGTACATCGGCAGGAGGATATTGGTCTAAAAACTCAGAAGATGATTTCGATGGAGAAAGAGTGGATGTTGATCTCAATTACGGGATTAAATTAGGAGACAAAGGTGGATTCCTTAATTTCTCGGGAGTTTACAGCGATCGTAAGCCAACTAACCGACAGAAAGAATTTACAGGAACTATCTTCAGCGATTACAACCGCCCCGACCTATACCCGAACCCTACAGGAAAAGACATAACAGACGAAGAATTAGCCCGTAGAGGAGAAACTCGTGCAGACTATGTTTCCCGTATCGGACAATCGAAAACCAGAGGAGGTGCAGCCTTTTTCAATGGTGTATTACCTCTTAAAAACGAAACTGAGATTTATGCATTCGGGGGACTAAATTACAGAGAAGGTGAATCGGCAGCATTCCGCCGCCAGCCGGCTCAAATCACTCAGAATATTTCCGAAATATATCCCGATGGATTTTTGCCACTTATCGCAACCAACAATTACGATAAATCTTTATCAGCCGGAATCAGGGGCGTAGTATCAGGATGGCATGTCGATTTATCAAATACTTACGGGAATAATACAATTGATTTCAATACAGAAAACAGTTTGAATGCTTCTTTAGGAAAAAGTTCTCCGACAAGTTTTGATGCCGGCGGATACGGCTTTACCCAAAATACAACCAATCTGGATATAGACCGCAATTTTGCTGACGCCCTGTCCGGAGTCAACCTGGCATTCGGAGTAGAACACCGATACGAAAACTACATCATCCGTGAAGGAGAAGAATCATCATATCGCGACTATGGCAAAGCAAATAAAGTAGGAACGGATGTAAACGGAAATCCGATCTATGTATCTGATATCAACGGTTCGGTTCAAACCCTTTTCGCTGAAAACGGTTCAGCTTATGCGGGAGGAGCTCAGGCTTTCCCCGGATTCAGACCCGAGAATGCAACCAATTCACGCAGGTCATCAGTAGCCGCTTACGGAGATGTAGAGGTAAACTTTACTCCTCAATGGTTAGTTGCGGGAGCCCTTCGTTTCGAGAACTATTCTGATTTTGGTTCCACTCTCAACTGGAAAGTATCTACTCGTTACAAGGTCAACGATATCCTTTCGTTTCGTGCTGCCGCCAATACAGGATTCAGAGCTCCTTCGCTGCATCAACGATATTTCAGTGCTACATCAAGTGTCTGGACAGATGGCGTAATCGTCCAATCCGGAACTTTCACCAACGACAGTCGTGCAGCTAAATTATTAGGTATTCCAAAACTGAAAGAAGAAAAATCATTCAGTGTAAGCGGAGGCTTCACTGCTAACTTCGGAAAATTCAAAGCAACTGTCGACGGATACTTTATCCGCATAGATGACCGCATTATTTACACAGGACAATTCAAAGGAGATAATTCGGCAAATGCATCCGAACAAGATAAAGAAATATATCAGCTATTGAATCAGGTGGGAGCATCATCGGCTCGTTTCTTTGCCAATGCAATAGATACCGAAACCAAAGGTATAGACGCAGTACTGACTTATCAGGATCAAATAGGAAAAGGAAATTTGAGAGTCGATCTGGCAGGAACATTTTCGAAAACCAATATTGTAGGAGACGTACACTCATCGACTATTCTCGCCGGAAAAGAAAGCTCGTATCTCGACAGGGCAAGCCGCATTTACATAGAATCTGCTACCCCAAGAGTAAAAGTGAACCTGGGTATTAATTACAGTCTCGACAAATGGTCGTTCTTGGTACGCAATGTATATTTCGGGTCTACCGATGCAGCTACCAATGTAGAAGCAGATGCACAAACATACGATCCAAGAATCATAACAGACCTTGTCGTTGGTTATGACCTCAATAAAAATCTAAAACTAAGCCTTGGCTCGAATAATGTATTCGACATCTATCCTGATAAAAACAATGCAGGAAACAGAGGAGCAGGATATTTTATCTACTCACGTACAGGACAGCAATTCGGATTCAACGGACGTTATGTTTTTGCCAGAGTCGGATTGACTATATAATAGACATCTATTAATTACCAGTAAATAAAAATTGCCGGATTGTATTACAGCAATCCGGTATTTTTTATATTTGCAACATACACAGAAATTCAAAATCGAGATGAAAATAAATCTACTCATTTCCTCTTTTATTCTATCACTAACCCTATCGGCTCAGTCGCCTACCCTTTCACCAAACGGGATGGTAGTATCTGCTCATCCTTTAGCTTCCGAAGCCGGAATAGAAATACTCAAAGAAGGGGGTAATGCTATAGATGCAGCCGTTGCCGTACAATTTGCGTTGGCTGTTGTTTATCCCAATGCAGGAAACATAGGTGGCGGAGGATTTATGGTATATCGTTCTACCGAAGGCAAAACGATAGCTTTGGATTACAGGGAAACTGCTCCAAAAAAAGCACACAGAGACATGTATCTCGACGAAAACGGGAATGCCATAACAGATAAAAGCCTATACGGAGGATTGGCTGCCGGAGTTCCCGGAACAGTAGCAGGAATGGAAGAAGCTCATCGCAAGTACGGAAAGCTATCGTGGGATAAGATACTGGCTCCGGCAATTAAACTTGCTGAAAACGGATTCGGGTTAACCGATATGCAAGTCGATGAATTAAACAAAAATAAAGATTACTTTATCCGTTATAATTCCAATGGATGTGCTTTCGTTAAAGATACGGAATGGTCTAAGGGTGACATCTTGAAGCAGCCCGATTTAGCCAAAACCCTAAAGCTTATTGCAAAAAAGGGCAGTAAAGGATTCTATCAGGGAGAAGTTGCCGATATGATAATTGCCGAAATGAAAAGGAACAATGGAATCATCTCATCAGATGATCTTAAAAATTACAAGGCAATCTGGCGTACCCCCATATCAGCCGATTATAAAAACTACAAAGTTATATCTATGCCGCCTCCTTCGAGCGGAGGTATTGCACTTATTACTCTGCTGAAAATTATTGAGAAATATCCGGTCTCGCAATGGGGTTTTCAGCAGGATTCGACAGTACAGCTGATTGTAGAAGCCGAACGCAGGGCATATGCCGACAGAGCCGAATATCTGGGAGACCCCGACTTTATAAAGGTTCCGCAGAAAGAACTGCTTGAAGCAAACTATATTGTCAGACGCATGGCAGATATAAACTTTGCGCAGGCAACACCCAGTTCGGAGATCAAACCGATAGGATTTACACCTTACGAAAGCGATCAGACCACACATTATTGTATTGTAGATAAAGACCGTAATGCTGTATCAGTTACTACGACCTTAAACGGCTCATACGGCTCGAAGGTGGTAGTAGATGGCGCAGGATTTTTATTGAACAACGAGATGGATGATTTTTCGGTTAAGCCCGGTGTACCGAATCTATATGGATTAGTGGGTGGCGAAGCAAACTCCATTGCACCCAATAAACGGATGCTAAGTTCTATGACTCCTACAATCCTCGAAAAAGAAGGTAAACTGTATATGGTTATAGGTACACCCGGAGGATCAACGATTATCACATCTGTTTTTCAGGCTATAATAAACAACATAGAATATGGATTCGATGCACAGAAATCGGTCTCTGTACCCCGCTTTCATCATCAATGGCTACCTGATGAAGTACAAGCCGAAGACGGAGCCATTACCGATGAAGTAAGGTTGCGTCTTGAGTCGAAAGGCTATAAAATAGTACCCCGCAAACCATACGGAAGAGTCGAAGCTATCATCATTAAAGCTGATGGTACACTCGAAGGAGGAGCTGATTCCAGAGGGGATGATGCTGTTGCCAGATATTAGGAATCATTTTCAGATACATATAGTCGGGCAAACTGGAGTTCTTCTGCTTGCCCGACATTTTATCTATATAAAGAGAATATGCCAATACCCTCATGAAACAATAAAAGAACAGGATAACAAGAGAAAAGATAACCGATGAAAAGATACAGAAAGGATGTTACTTTTGTAACCTTTTCATAATAGAGTTCTAACCTTTTCCCTGTTAACAGGTAATTGTTTATTGATAACCGTTTTTTTCTTAACTTTGTAGTATCATTCAAACGAAGAGGTCTCAGACCAAACCGATGCTTTGGCAAGTAGAAAAACCAGAGTTCGTTACGAGTTAAAATATATCATAAATACATTCTTTTATTTAAATATGGGAAATCTGACCGGTATAAAAAATCTGCTTTTCGACTTCGGAGGAGTTATTGTCAATATAAATAAAGACAATGCCGTAAACCGTTTCAAGGAAATAGGTGTTGATAACATAGAAGAGTATCTAGGAGAATTCCGCCAGAAAGGAATCTTTCTTGAAATAGAAGAAGGTAAAATCTCAAAAGAAGAATTCTATATTGAATTACGCAAACTGGCAGGGAAAGACATCTCAGAAGAAGATATAGACTCTGGCTGGCTGGCCTTTCTTGATGGAATACCTCAATATAAACTCGATCTATTGAAGGAGTTGCGCAAAGATTACAAAGTGTACCTGCTAAGCAATACCAATCCAATTATTATGGATTGGGCTCATTCGGCATCATTCTGTGCGACAGGAGAGACTTTATCTGATTTTTTCGACATTGCTTTTATGTCTTATAAAATAGGTCACACCAAACCTTCGAAAGAGTCGTTTGATGCGGTCATAGCTGCAGGTATCAATCCTTCTGAAACTTTGTTTCTGGACGATGGACAATCAAATCTTGATGCAGCCGAAAAGTTCGGATTCAAAACCTATCTTGTAGATCAGACCGAAGACCTGAGAAAAGTATTCGAATAAAGAGTAACCAATGCAAATTCTGAATTCAGAAAATAAAGCAGAACACAAGCCATTAGTTGCTACCATCGGTTTTTTCGATGGAGTACACTCAGGGCATAAGTTTCTGATAGATCAGTTAAAGACTGAGGCCGCAAAGAGAGGACTCCCTTCGGCTATCATCACTTTTCCTGTTCACCCCCGACGTGTACTTAACACCGAATACCAGCCGGCTTTGCTGTGCGGTTTTGAAGAAAAGGTGAAGCGAATAGAATGTACCGGTGTCGATTATTGCGAAGTACTCGATTTCACCAAAGAGATGTCTCAGATGTCAGCCAAAGACTTTATTCAGCAGGTATTGAAAAACCAGCTTGATGTAGATACCCTGCTTATCGGTTACGACCATCGCTTTGGTCATAATCGTGAAGATGGCTTTGACGAATACAAACTATACGGAGCAGAAGTTGGTATGGACGTTATACAGGCCGAAGAATTAAGCCAAAGCCTGCATGTAAGTTCATCCCGTATAAGACGCTTGCTTGGAGAAGGCGATATTGAGAAAGCGAACCAGTTACTTGGATATAATTACACCATATCAGGGCAGATTGTAGAAGGTTTTAAAGTTGGCCGCACAATTGGATTTCCGACTGCCAATATCAAAATATGGGAAGACTTCAAAGTAGTTCCGGCTTTTGGGGTTTATGCAGTGAATGTACATATTGGTGAATGCCTATATGGAGGGATGCTGTATATAGGTAAACGCCCTACTCTGCACAATGGGGATAATATCAGCCTAGAAGTGAATATATTCAATTTCAATGACGATCTGTACGGTAAATACCTATCCGTCGAGTTTTTGGAGTTTGTTCGCCCCGATGAGAAATTCAAGGATATGGAAACACTTAAGAAACATATCTATCAAGATAAAGTTAACGTCAAAAAGATATTGGATCGGAGAAATAATTCATAGAATCCCGACAACACAGCAATAAAAAAGGTCTGAGGACTTATCAAAAATATCAATGATGAATAAAGGTATTCCTTTTGCAAAAAAGAGTACCTTTATTCCAACATCAGATCACAAATAGTCATGCAACCATACATACATTTACATGTCCACTCGCAATATTCGTTGCTGGATGGACAAGCAAGCATCTCCCGCATTGTCGACAAGGCCAAAGCTGACGGAATGAAAGCCATTGCCCTTACCGATCACGGATCTATGTTCGGGATCAAGGAGTTTTATAATTATACAAAAAAGAAGAATGCTCCTGTTTTCGCAGCTATAAAGACCATCAAAGGAGAATTGGAAGACGCCAGGTCGAAAGGAAATGAAAAACTGGTAGAAGAACTATCCACAAAGCTAAAAGAAGAAGAATCCCATCTGTTTAAACCTATCCTCGGGTGCGAATGCTATGTAGCACGAAGAGGACATAAACTGAAAGACGGAAAACAAGACATGAGCGGCTGGCACTTAGTAGTGCTTGCCAAAAACCTGACAGGCTATAAGAACCTCATCAAAATGGTATCGAAAAGCTGGGTCGACGGGTTCTATATGCGTCCGCGTATTGATAAGAAAATGCTGGAAGAACATCACGAAGGATTAATTGTATCCTCTGCATGTTTGGGAGGAGAAGTACCAAAGAAGATTACGCAAGGAGACATTGAAGCTGCCGAAGAAGCTGTTCTCTGGTTTAAGAATCTATTTGGTGAAGACTATTATCTGGAACTTCAACGGCACAAAACCTCACGCCCAGACTCGAATCTGGAGGCTTACCCTTTACAGGAGAGAGTGAATAAAGAACTTCTGAGAATCAGCGAGAAACTGGGAGTGAAAGTTATAGCAACCAACGATACCCATTTCGTGAACGAAGAAGATGCCGACGCCCACGACCGATTGATCTGCCTGAGTACAGGTAAGGATTTTGACGATCCAAAGCGGATGCGATATACCAAACAGGAATGGATAAAGACTACAGCCGAAATGAACGAGCTGTTCGGAGACATACCACAAGCTCTCTCGAATACACTTGAAATAGCAGACAAAGTCGAATATTACTCGATAGACTCCGATGCTTTGATGCCATTCTTTGACATTGACCCATCTTTCGGAACAGAAGAAGAGTACAAATCCAAATACACAGAACAAGATCTGATCACCGAATTCGGAGAAAAAGAATACCATCGGTTAGGTGGTTATAATAAAGTAATCCGTATTAAACTCGAGGCTGATTATCTGGCTCACCTTACAATGATTGGTGCAGAGTCACGCTATCCGAATATGGATGCCGACACGAAAGAACGGCTCGATTTCGAGTTGAATGTCATGAAAACAATGGGATTTCCCGGCTACTTCCTCATTGTACAGGATTTCATTGGAGCAGCCCGCAAAATGGGTGTAGCTGTTGGTCCCGGTCGTGGATCGGCAGCAGGATCGGCTGTAGCCTTTTGCTTGGGAATTACTGATATCGACCCGATTAAGTATGACTTGCTATTCGAACGTTTCCTGAACCCCGACCGTATCTCTATGCCTGATATCGATATTGACTTCGATGATGACGGGAGGGGAGAGGTTTTAAGATGGGTTACCGACAAATATGGACAGGAACGGGTTGCGCATATTATCACATACGGTACTATGGCTACAAAGTCAGCCATAAAGGACGTTGCACGTGTACAAAAACTTCCCTTAGCGGAATCGAACCGTCTGGCAAAACTTGTACCCGATAAAATCCCCGACAAGAAAAAGGTTACGCTAAAGGATGCCATAGAATATGTCCCTGAGTTGAAAGAAGCTGCTCAGAGTTATGATATGACTACCCGTGATACGCTTAAGTATGCCCAAATGCTGGAAGGTAATGTCCGGAATACAGGTGTACATGCCTGTGGTGTTATCATAGGTCAGCAGGCAATATCAGATATCGTACCTGTAAGTACAGCCGAAGATAAAGAGACGGGAGAGACAATGCTTGTCACTCAATATGAAGGTTCGGTAATAGAGGAAACGGGATTGATAAAAATGGACTTCCTCGGACTGAAGACTTTATCGATAATCAAAGAGGCCGTAGAAAATATCAAGCACACAACGGGTGAAGATGTGGATATGGCGAAAATATCTCTCGAAGATCCTAAAACTTACGATTTGTACAGTCAGGGACGTACCACCGGAACATTCCAGTTTGAGTCCGCAGGTATGCAAAAATACCTGAAAGAACTACAGCCTTCGAAATTCGAAGACCTGATAGCGATGAATGCCCTTTATCGCCCGGGTCCAATGGACTACATCCCTTCATTTATTGCCCGTAAACATGGACGGGAAGAGATCAGCTACGATATTCCCGTTATGGAACGTTACCTCAACGACACATACGGAATTACGGTATATCAGGAACAGGTGATGCTTTTGTCCCGTTTGCTGGCAGACTTTACCAGAGGTCAGTCCGATGAGTTGCGTAAGGCAATGGGTAAGAAGCTTATCGATAAGATGAATGCCCTGAAAGAAAAATTCCTTGCCGGAGGTAAGAAAAACGGACATAAGGAGAAAACGCTGAACAAGATATGGGCAGACTGGGAAAAGTTTGCGTCATATGCCTTCAATAAGTCTCACGCTACATGTTATTCGTGGGTAGCCTACCAGACCGCATGGCTGAAAGCCAATTATCCATCAGAATATATGGCAGCCGTACTGTCTCGAAATCTATCGAACATCACGGAAATCACGAAATTCATGGATGAGTGTAAAGCCATGGAGATGAACGTTCTTGGACCGGATGTAAACGAATCTTATCTGAAATTCTCTGTAAACAAACACGGAGATATCCGCTTCGGACTGGCTGCGATCAAGGGTGTTGGAGAAGGAGCCGTTAATAATATCATCGAAGAAAGAGAAAAGAATGGGCCATTCAAAAATATATTCGATTTTGTAGAAAGAGTAAACTTATCGTCCTGCAACAAGAAGAATATAGAATCTCTCGCACTGGCAGGAGCATTCGACAATTTTCCTGAAATGGGAAGAGAGCAATTCTTTGCAGTAAACGGCAAAAGCGAAACTTTTATAGATCAGATAATCAGATACGGAAATAAGTACCAGATAGACAAGTCACAGGCTGTGAATTCGCTCTTCGGAGGTGAATCTGCAATAGAAATAGCACATCCCGAAATTCCTAAAGCCGAAAAATGGTCGGATCTCGAACGCCTAAATAAAGAAAGGGAACTGATCGGTATCTACTTATCCGCCCACCCTCTTGATGAGTTTGCCATCGCTCTGAAATACGGATGCAATGTCGGCATGGCAGAGATAGAAGATAAAGAGGCTCTCAGAAACAGGGAAGTAACCTTTGGTGGTTTGGTTGCCGGTGTAAGAGAAGGTATCACCAAAACGGGCAAGCCATACATGATCATAAAGATAGAAGACTTTACAGGAAGCGGGGAAATACCTTTATTCGGTGACGATTATATCAATTTCGGAAAATACGGACGACCCGGTCTTTACGTTTTTGTAAAAGGGAGAGTACAAGGTCGCCGATTCAACGAAAATCAGCTTGAATTGAAGATAAATTCGATCCAACTGCTTCCTGATGTAAAAGACAGTGTCATCGAAAAAATTACGATCACCTTACCCATTCACGAAATGAATGCAACCATGGTACAAGAACTTTCAATACTGACAAAGAACAATCCTGGAAATTCTCTGTTATATTTTGAAGTAGTGGATGGTGAAAAAAACATGAAAGTAGAACTTTTCGCACGTAGTATTAAGATAAATATAAGAAAGGAGTTAATAGATTACTTAGAGCAAAATGATAACATCGTGTTTCGGGTTAACTGATCACATGGAAAAGAACAGGATCTTTTTTCAGAAATAAGTAAATCCAAAAACGAGTGATATCTAACGTCTTAAATAGGGTATAAATACTATCTATTATATTAATAAAGATACTTTGGTTATCTTTGTAAAAACGAAAAAATAACTAAAAAATATTGAACAGTATGGCACTAGAAATTACAGATGCAACTTACGAAGATGTATTAAAATCAGACAAATTAGTAGTTATCGACTTTTGGGCAGAATGGTGTGGACCTTGCCGTATGGTAGGCCCAATCGTAGAAGAACTAGCCGGAGAATATGCAGATAAAGCTGTTATAGGCAAAGTGGATGTTGATAACAATGACGATATCACATCTAAATACGGTATCCGCAATATACCTACTATCTTATTCATCAAGAATGGCGAAATAGTAGACAAACAAGTAGGAGCCGCTCAAAAATCGGTATTGGTAGAAAAAATCAATAACTTATTATAATCGTCTATTAAAACGATAAAAATATAGATAAAACAAAAGAACGTCCACCTTTTAAGGCGGGCGTTTTTTTATCTATAACATAAAGGTCGTACCTTTGTCCTCCGATAAATAAAACATAAAAAAGTAATGTCTTTAAAGAACTTGAATAATGCTAAGGGAATTATTTTCGCCTTAATCTCATCGGGAACTTTTGGTTTGATCCCGATGTTTTCACTACCCCTTATGAATGATGAATGCATCGGTTTGCCAACTATCCTATTTTACCGTTTTTTGCTATCAGCAGTAATGATGGGAGTGATTTGTTTATTGAAAAAAGAGAGCCTGAAAATTTCCCTCCGCCAAACATCTACCATTTTTGGATTAGGAATATTGTACGCAGCTACTGCACTTTGCCTTATTTATGCCTACAAATACATACCAAGCGGGGTGGCTACTACGATACACTTCATTTACCCGATTTCGGTAAGTCTGATTATGGTTCTGTTCTTTAAAGAAAAAAAATCGATAATACTCATGCTGGCAGCAATACTATCTTTGCTGGGCGTAGCTATGATGTGCTGGACAAACGAGGGAGAAGCCATCAATCCGATAGGAGTCGCAATAGCTTCGATCACTATTCTGACATACGCTTTTTATATTGTGGGTATTAATAAATCATCTGTATCACTGATGAATGCAGAAGCACTCACTTTCTATATACTACTTTCGGGAGCTCTTATCTTTATGGTATTTGCAATGGCAACTACCGGCATAGAACCCATATCCGGATCTTCGGCATGGGGGCATCTAGTATTATTGGCGTTCCTACCTACTGTTTTATCTGATCTTACTTTAATTCTGGCTATTAAATATGCAGGCTCTACAATAACATCCATATTAGGATCAATGGAGCCTTTAGTGGCTGTTTTTATAGGCGTTGTCTATTTCCATGAATATTTTGCAATATCCAGCTTCTTTGGATTATTGCTTATTATCTTATCGGTAATATTGGTTATCCTCTTTGGTAATAGAAGAAAGCAAGCAAAAGTAAGTGAATAGAATACCTGCTAAGTATGAGCAAATAATTATCTTTGTAAAAAGGAAACTTCTACTTTTAAGGTCTGAGACCTTAGTAAAAAATACATCAATATGAATAATAGAATAACAGATCTTTTTAAAATTAAATACCCGATCATATCGGGCGGAATGGTTTGGTGCAGTGGATGGCGTCTGGCTTCGGCTGTGAGCAATGCCGGAGGGCTTGGTCTTATCGGAGCAGGATCCATGTATCCCGAAGTATTACGTGAACATATCCAAAAATGCAAAGCTGCAACAGATAAACCTTTCGGAGTGAATGTTCCTTTGCTATATCCAAATATCGAGGAGATCATCGAAATAATAATAGCTGAAGATGTGAAAATTGTCTTTACATCAGCGGGAAATCCTAAGACATGGACAAAGAAACTACAGGAACACGGCATAATTGTAGCGCACGTAGTATCCAGTTCCAAATTTGCATTGAAGTGTCAGGAGGCAGGTGTTAACGCTGTTGTTGCCGAAGGTTTTGAAGCCGGAGGTCATAATGGACGTGAAGAAACCACTACCCTTACATTAATACCTCAAGTTCGTGAAGTTCTGGATATCCCATTAATCGCAGCAGGAGGAATTGCCACCGGAAGTACAGCCCTTGCAGCCTTTGCATTAGGTGCAGAAGGTGTACAGATAGGCACACGTTTTGCCCTGACTCAGGAAAGCTCTGCTGCAGATGAATTCAAAAAATTATGCATCAGCCTCAAAGAGGGTGACACAATGCTCTCTCTAAAGAAACTGAGCCCAACCCGACTCATCAAAAATGAATTTTACAATAAAGTAACCGAAGCCGAAGATCGTGGAGCATCTGTTGAAGAAATGAAAGAGCTACTCGGACGAGGACGATCTAAAAAGGGAATCTTCGAAGGAGATCTTATTGAAGGTGAACTCGAAATCGGACAGATCGCATCACATATCAATGATTTACCATCAGCCGCAGAAGTCATCAAATCTATCGTATCGGATTTTAACGCAAAGGCTAACAAGCTCTCAGATCTTTCGTTATAATGCAATACGACTTATTTACACCCACATCAGCCTTCCGTCTGATCAGTCTTTCCAGTGGAAGCAGCGGCAACTGCTATTACCTCGGAACATCTAAATACGGTATTCTTATCGATGCCGGCATCGGGATGCGTACCCTCAAAAAGTACTTGCGGGATTATGGTGTAGCAATGGAAACTATTGTAGCCGTACTGGTGACACATGACCATGCCGACCATATAAAATCAATCGGCGGGTTAGGCGGTAAGATGTGTATTCCGGTCTATGCTACAGAAACAGTACATTTCGGCATAGAGCGATCCAAGTATGTACAGGACAATATCTCAGGCTCCAAAAGAATCATTGAGAAAGACACCAGCTTTTCGATCAAGGATTTTGAAATAACAGCATTTGACGTGCCTCACGATACGATTGAGAACGTCGGATATCAGATAAAAGTCGGAGGAAAAACAATAGTGCTGGTCACCGACGTCGGACGAATAACTCCTACCATAGAGCAATACGCCAAAACTGCTAATCACCTTATTATAGAAGCAAACTACGATGAAGAGATGCTTACCAACGGAAATTACCCATATCATCTCAAACAGCGTATTATCTCAGGAATGGGACATCTTAGCAATAGGCTTACAGGTGAGTTACTGACATCGATCTATAACAATCATCTGGATGAAATATGGCTTTGCCACCTCAGCCAGGATAATAATCATCCCGAACTTGCCTATAAAACAATAGAATACGCCTTAAAGGAAAAAGGGATCAGAGTTGGTGAAGATGTTACTCTAAAAACATTAAGCAGAGGAAAACCTTCGGGATTAAGAGAATTTCAGGTACTTATTCCAGCATCAAATTTAGAATAGGGTGATGCTCTTGAAATAAAGAAGAATATGGAGAACCCAGTTCTGAAATATGATATCCGAATAATAACCTTGTCAATAAGTTTATATCCACAGATAAATCAGTATCGGAAAGGTTGGCTTTGCTAACCTTTCCCTGTTTTATATCATATACATCCTGATCTACTCTTATTGCAAAGTCGTAATTATTACAGACAGCAGCATATAAAGCCAATACGGTTTCCGGCATAACCACCCGAGCCATACCATTCAAGTTTCCTTTTAGGGGACATCCCTCGTCTTTATAATCGTCTACAATAGCTTCAAAATCCAAAACGGTTTTCAACACGCAAAAATCTTCCGACTGATACTGTTTATCGAATAGAAGATAATCCTCATGGAAATCCTTCCCTTTGCTTAATACAGAGCTAAGATCAATCGTATCTTCCTTAGAATCGAAAACGGTTTCAAAGCCATATTTTGCATAATATCCGTAAAGCCAATCTTCGGCAGGAACAAGCCCGCAAAGCGGAATCTGCCGCTCTTTCAGAACATCGAAAGATGTCCGTATTAATTTCCCCATATAGCCTTTGTTACGGAACTCAGGCAAGGTACACAATCCGGCAAGATAAGAGAATGGTATTTCTTTCCCATAAAAACGAATAGAATACGGTAACATCTGCAATGCAGCGACAGCCATATCCCCTTCGTAATACAACAATGTATTTTCGGGCTTATATTTCTTCGAAAAATGCAGATCAAGATATTCCTCCGTATCTCCGAAGCAGGTCTTCCACATCGAACGAACTAAAGGTGTAGCATCTGTGTCTGCAAATCGTATCATTTCTTAGGTCTTAAAAATCCTTCTTCAAGTAAAATTTCCGGTTGATAAGAAAGTTTAGCCTGCCGCAGCGAATCCAATCCCATATCCTCTTCCCTGTTGATATATTTAAATTCGGAAGCCTCGTGTTTTATAAATTCACGGTTGATTATGGTGTACGATCCGTTAATATCAGCAAAAGCCTTTTCAACATGTACTACAAAGGTATCATTTGTAAGCCTTTCACCAATAGTGAAGGCTATAATTTTCCCATTCACTTTTATTGCTCCTCCCCTCAATTGCAGCTCATCAAAGTGCTCAAGCATCAGTTTTGTTGCTATATAATCGTAGCCGAGCGAACGATTTTTATCCTCTTTTACATTTTCCCATTCATCCAGCATGAATGCACATTCATCCAGATCCTTACGAGTGGTAAGAGGGAAATATACCCAATCAGGGTTATCTGCAATAAAACGGTTTATGTGATTTCTTTTGCTTTGTAGTTTTTTACCGGAGAGTGTTATTAGTTTTTCCGAAAGATAGATGTATTCGTCGTTGTTGCGCTCATGAGTGTGTTCAAATTGACCGGGCATTGCCTTGTTTATCTTCTCCCACATTTCATTAGTGATGCCTTTCATCATAAACGGTATATTACAAGCTTTGGCATCTGCCATTATTTCTTCTATCGCCGCTTTGATTGGCATAGGACCTATCGGCATCATGTAATATGTATTCCCGTCGACTTCATTAAACCTCAGAAACAAAGTCTTATGATTAATATCATATTGGGTTTTAAATTTAGCATTCCATGTGAACATGTTCGTAAAACAAAAATCACAGGCACGATACGTATTTTCCTCAAGACAAGCATCTATTTTAGGCTTGTCCGTCAGTTCTATTTGTTTGAAGTTGATCATAAGTTCAGCTATTTAAGGCCTCAGACCTTTATTGATTTAGCAAGTATAAAATCCTAGTACTATTACTTAATTCACCAAATTAACATCCGGCTATCACAGTTTGTTGCAATAACCATGCTAGATTGTTCGAAATCCGGTAAACATCTCTCCATTTTCACATTAATAAAATCTATCGTTAATAGATAAAACATATCAACAAGGGATAAATTTCTACTTATCAGAAGAGAACCAGTCTTTAGACAGATAAGGACAATCAGTCTTCTTCCGCTTTTCCGTAATAGGATAAAAGCGGGCAGGAGCAGCACATTGATTGGTTCGAAAAGATGGATAATTCCTCATATACATCAGTTTACTTCTTCCTAGGTTCACATAATCACTGAGATTAATAATACTTCCATCCGGAAGAATCAGATAATCACGGAAAATACAACTCGAAGCCATTCCCTCGACTATTACCGTCTGTGTCTTAATTGTATCACCGATAAGCCGATAAGTACCCCACGACGGATACTGACATATTTTAGATTTACCTCCTGTTGAAAAACATTCAGCAACAAGATCGGCATTACTAGTTGTTGCAATAGTAAATAAGCCATCGGGATAAAACATAAATACTGAAAAGAAGGCAGAGTCACATTCTCTTTCCGATACGTAATAACCATCAATATTTATTCGTGAAGATAGCCCTGTATCTTTTCGATCATAGAAATAGGTAAAATCGGTAGGTCGCACCGAAACACAGCCAGCCATCAGCAGTAAAGTAATCGGAAACAGAAAAAGTATATTTTTCATATCAATAAAGGCTATATGGCTTATATGTCCCCACTTGCAGAAATTGATTGCGATAATCTCCCGATTTGAAGTCACCCGTATCAAACAGCGATCTGTGCCAGCTATTCTGTCCTATATATCCACCCAAATTGCTGTTCCATCCGTATCGTACCATCAGATTTTTATCGGTATATCCCAAATAAAGAGGGCTTGATATCTGATTTCCTTCTTTATACACTCCTTTTCTGTTATACAGTGAAGCATCCGTCAACCCATTCGGTTCAGAAGTATATACATTCATACCCAGCAAGAATTGTCTGTATCGGAGTTCAAGCGCAGCGGTACGATAGCGGTCATATACTCTGAATCCGGTAAAAGGCAGTGATAAGATATCATCTTCGAACTTTATCTCGAAGTCTCTGATACGTACCCCAACGATACCCGACATCTGCTTTTCTCCCTGATGATATTTATTCAGATAATAAGATGCTGCGGTCTTGGGTGTATCGTAAATAATACCTGCATAGGTCGTCCCAAGACCAAATCGACTGAGAGCTTTATAAGCATCCAATCCGGCAGAGAATGTCCAGTTGCCTATCGTTTTTGAGGCAGACAACCCTCCTCCTATCCGAAAGCCATTACGGTCGGCTGCTCCTGTAGTAAAAACAGCGACCAACGATGCAGATATTTCAAAATTATTGTGCCTATCCCTATCCAGAATATAGAAGGATGTAAAATCGTTGCGATGAGTCATTCTCTGCCCGAAAACGGAAGACACAATATTACCCACTACGACAACCAGTAATAACCGTATCATTGAGGAAGCGGAAAGTAAGTATCTATCAATTTTTTGAAATTACTGTCTTCTCTTACATTGCTAAGATTAGGATCATGTTCGAGCAACCGGCGGTTTATGCGGCTGTCTTTTGTCGAATAATTGTTTGATAAAGTAGCATCCAGCCATTTAAGGCTATTCTTTTTATCTTTAATCAGAGCATAAAATGATGCAATACAATATGCACCCACCTGATCGGACAAAGCCTCTGCAGCTGTGAACTTTTCTAATATTTCTTTCTTATATAATTTAAGATTTTCTTCGTGTCTGCCTTTCTTCAACAAAGCATTACCCCATTCGTAATAGTTATTTGCTCTTGTGGGATTTAAGCGAACCGCAGTTTCAAACTTGCCGAGACCTTCATCAAATTGCTCCTGATTATCTTCCAATACAGCAGTGTGAGTAAGAATACTCCCCCATTTTCGAAAAGCCTCACTATTGAGAGAGTCCATTTTTACGGCAACTTCATATCCGAATATAGCACCCGAAAAGTCACCGGTGGACAGTTTCTCATCAGCGATTTTCACCCAATCGGCAGAAGTCAAAGATTGCGGAGTTTGGGCATGGATCAAACTGCCCGAAAAAATGAATATACTTATAATGAGTGTTCTTACCATCCCTAATTAGTGCTTTTATGATTTGTAACTCATAAGTTACTCAATCTCTATAACTTTACTTAATACAATATAGCAAATATACCCTTTTACGGCGGTATATCCCATTTTTTTGATTTGGGTCATGTAATTTTTTACCTGTTTTAAGTATTTTTTTTCTTCTTTTTCTCCGAACTTATAGTCAATGACAATTACTTCGGAGCCTTTTATCATCACTCTGTCGGGTCGGATAAAAGTACCGTTAGGTTGTAGTATCTGCACTTCATTCAGTACTTTATAATTGCCCGAATACCATTCCGAAATTTTCGGGACTGACAGATACTCATGCAATAATCCCGA
This sequence comes from Indolivaga capnocytophagoides, assembly GCF_036511535.1. Lineage (GTDB taxonomy): Bacteria > Bacteroidota > Bacteroidia > Bacteroidales > Dysgonomonadaceae > Dysgonomonas_A > Dysgonomonas_A capnocytophagoides. The sequence goes on from NZ_AP028867.1 coordinate 3,239,889, forward strand.
TACACGGATCTTCTCTTCAGTAGTTATCACCCCTGCTAATCGATATTTTTCGATCACTTTATCAAGCTCATTCAGAGAGGTTACATTGCTTACAATCTCATGCATAAGCGTTCCGTATTCCCGCTGTCCCTGGTCTGTAAAGAAGTATTTATTATTTAACCTGAGTTTTAATCGGTTATCAAAGGGTATACTTTCTAGTATTCCTATACTAACTTCACTTTCAACATCTTCCGCCTTCTTAATAAAAGAGCACGAAGATTCACCCAGCTCCAATCGGTTATTTTCATCATCCATGGAGCTACTCAGATCGATAAATATTTTTTCACCTTGTTGCTCCGCAGTCGAATGACAGCAAGCCCAAAGCAGGGACGATATATTACCGATGCCCTTAGCTTTTTCTTTCGGCTTCGGTGAAAATATAATCAGATCATTTTTTGCCCTGGTAAATGCGACATATAATACATTGAGATTATCAATAAAGGCATGCAGCTTTTCTTCCAGATAGTCATACGCGAAAATCGTGTTACTCAGCTTTTGCGAATACCTGACCGGAACAAGATGCAGCAGGTCGAAAGGTTCCATCTTTGGCTGGCACCAAAGTATAGTTGTGAGCTTATGATCTATATCCCAGTTACAAAACGGCATAATTACGACCGGAAAGCCAAGCCCTTTCGATTTATGAATAGTCATAATACGTATGGCATCCTGTCCGTCGGGAGTAAATATGGTTTTGCTTTGTCCGGTTTCGTCCCACCATTGGAGAAACGAATCCAGATCGGATGATTTTTTCACAGAAAAATCGAGAACCATATCCAGAAAAGCCTGTATATATATATTCTCATTGGCTTCCATCGCATCTTTAAAAAGATTGAATATTTCCTCTGTCATTTCATACAATGGAAGTTCCTTTATCCGATTGAGGTTATCAATTACATCTTCCGGAAAATCTCCCGATGCCGAAAAATGAGAACGAATAGTTTCTTCGGGAGTCAACTGGTCTTTAAACTTATAATATTCGTATATAGCCAGAGTCCGCAGGGTAGAATCCGAAGAATTACGAAGATACTTCAGCAAAGATACTACCAATTTTATACTTTTCGAATTACGGATAAACAGTGCCTCGTCCGATATAATATCATATTTATACTTACTTCCGGGGTTTTTGCTTTTATATTCAAGCAGACAGTTGGCAGCATCTGCACCTTCTTTCTTTGTACGTACCAATATGGCTATATCCCTCAAATCATATCCTTTGTCTTGCAGCGTCTCTATTGTTTGAGGAAGCTGCTCCAAAGCATAAGCCTGCCAGTTGGAATTTTCTTCAGTATTGATAAACTCAATAGAAACATGTCCTGTCGAGTCTTTCTTCTTCTCAGGCAGATGCTGATATGAATCGCTATATGCTTTTTTAATCTTTCTATAAAAAGATGCCAAAGATGAACTGACAGTTATCTCTTCGAGACTTTCATTATACAGGTTTTGAAGAAGGGTTGATCCTGTTTCGAAAATCGAATTATTGAAATCTATAATATTCTTATCACTCCGCCAATTAGTGTCTAATGATTCGTGATGAATACCATTCGACTTGAAATCGACATCCAACTGTTCATCCAACAACTTCCAATCGGAGTTGCGCCAGCGATAAATACTTTGCTTTACGTCTCCTACTATCAGGTTTTTATTTCCTGCTGATAAACTGTCTTTTACCAATGGCAAAAAATTTGCCCACTGCATGCCTGATGTGTCCTGAAACTCATCAATCATATAATGTTCTACCCGAGTACCAACCTTTTCATAGATAAAAGGGCTGTCTGTTCCCTGAATAATCTTATTAAGCAGTTCGGTAGTATCGGAAATCAGCATAATGTTATTCTCGGCGGCATAACTGCGGACATTCTTATCCACATCACCCAAAATACCCAAAGTGAAAAAATAACGGTTAATTTCGCTGGCAGTCTGATAAGTGACCGAATTATTGTAAAGTTCGGTTATACGACAGACACATTCATTTAATCCGCTGTCATAAGCTCCTTCGATTTTACTTTTGACATCAGCCGGAGCTGTTTTTGCGTACCAAGCCGACACATCATTGACCAATTTCGAAAAAGTAGCTGTAGGTGCTTTTATTTCCCCACTTGCCCACCTCAGGAAACTGACAAAAGGAGATGTTTTTCCCCGAATAAAATCGAATGGCTGAAGATCGCAGCGCAACATAATATTCATTGCCTTTTCTCCAATCTCTCTTGATTCCTGTTCGAACTGCCGAATATATGCAAGCAGCATTTTCTTATAATCGTCCAATAATCCCTTATTAGCTATATCAGCTTGTATCTGGTCGCTGAAGGCTTTGTAGCTTTCCTTAAATATTTCCGACGAAAGATCCTGTATATCGTTTCGGATATTCCATGTGCCGCCACTTTCGATCTTCTCTTCCGAAAAACGAATGAGCCAATCCAAAAGCTGTTCGTTTTCCGAACGCTCCAAATCATATAACATCGTGTCTATGGCTTCGCCCAGTACACGACCCGTATCCAGCTCTACATTATATCCTCCGCCAAGACCTATTTCACGGGTAAATGCCCGCATGGTCTGCTGAAAAAACCGGTCTATCGTACTGATTGAGAAAGAAGAATAATCGTGAAGAATGCTAATCAGTATTTTTCTAGCCTGCTCTCTTATTGCATCTTCTGCTTTGCCGTATTCTTTCGACAAGTCTTTGGCATAATCCGAATCTCGACCCGAAGCCAAATTTGCGAGCTCATCAATGATTCTCGATTTCATTTCTTCCGTGGCCTTATTGGTAAAGGTTACGGCAAGTATGTGTTTGTAGGCAAAGGGCGAAGCAAAAAGCAACGACAGATACTCTGCCGTCAATCGGTGCGTTTTTCCCGATCCAGCAGATGCTTTATATACTATCAGATTTGCCTTATCAGATGACTCGTGATTTGGCATATCCTTCTTTCTGCAATAGGTCTAATACTTTCTGGCGGAAATCTCCTTGAAGCAGAATTTCGCCATCTCGAGCCGATCCTCCTACCCCACAACGGGTTTTCAGAAATTTTGCTAAATCCTGCAAGTCATCATCAGTTCCGATAAAATTAGTAATAAGGGTTACCGATTTTCCCTTTCGGTTACGCTTATCCAACTCTATACGAAGCGATTGCTTTTCTTTAGGCAAAGTCGATTGCTCTTCTTCCTCTTCCGATTCGTAGCTGAAATCGGGATTAGTCGAATACACCACATTGAGCCTTTCTTTCCAGTCGTTATCTTTTTTCATATCTGAAAACAGTGAATTTCTTTAAAGTCAAAAATAGTAAAAAAAGCAAGGCGTACGAAATGTGCGCCTTGCGATATCCTATAAAAGTTATTCTGGTTTGAACAGAAAACTCAGAAACCTTACTTTCCTCCGAAAGTAAAACTTACCGGTATATACATTGGAGATGTAATAGCACGTCCGCCAACCATAAATGTAGGCTTGATCTGTACTGTCACATTAGATTTATCCGAACCTATCCCAATGAAATTCTTTGCGATATTTTGAACCGCAGTTTTAGAATTCCCTGACATCAATGTCGCTAAATCTACACCGATATTCAACGGAAGCGTCTGAGATGCTCCTCCTGCAATATTCAAAGCTCGATTGACCTGTCCGGTTGTAAACTGAACATCATCAATGCTGATTATATATTGAAGTCCATTCAATGCTGCCACTGTTGCATTGGGATTCTTCACATCCAGATTTAATGTAAAATTCATAGGAATGGAAGAAGCCGTTCCACCTAAGATAGCAAGTAACTTCGGCACATAAGTCGGAGAAATGCCATTTGATAAATTCATTCCCGACACGTTCAGATTAGCTATATTTTTATATTTATACTCACATTGAGTAATATTATATGCGCTGGTAAGATCATTACCAACTCCGCAAGATGTAAGAAGCACTGAAACAAACAGTACTAATCCCAAGATTTTTTTATTCATATTTAGTTGTTTTGAGTAATAGGGTGCAAGACATTTATTTAATCGTTACCATAGTTGCACCGAAACCGTATTCACGAAACGAAGCATCTTGAATATAAGTATTCTTATATTTGTTTTTGAGCTCATCCAGAATAGACTTTTTCAGAACACCTTCGCCTTTACCATGGATAAATACAATCTTCTGACCTCGTTTCGACTTATTTTCATCCATCACTTCCCTGAACTTGGTCAATTGATAGTCCAGAATATCGGAAGCTTCTAATCCGGCAGTAGTATCTATCAGCTCATCTATATGAAGGTCAACCTCGATAACAAGAGAACTTTCTTTCTTCTTTGCCGCCTGGATACGTGGGCGCTCAGACTGTTTCTTTTCGAACATAGCCTCTGCAATAACCTCTGGTTCTATAGACATTGCTTTTTCCGAAACATCATTTTTCATCAGATAATAGATGATTGCATTTTCATCGAAAAAGTCATTTTCCCTGAAACTATGCAGTTTATAGAACTTTACAGTATCTATGCGAATTTCAGTCGAGCAGGTATTTTTCAGGCTGAAAGGTTTATCCTTCTTGAATGCAAGAAACTGTACACAGACTTTTTCCAGATCATTCAGGTCTGTTTTATCGAATTCCTCCAAGAATATCTTCGTATTTGGCTCTATCGTGCCGATAGCACGGCTTATCCATCCTTTTTCTGCTCGGCTCATATAGCTATAACTCAAGAAGTAGTTGCTGTCATTCACCAAGTAACATTCGTACGAAGAGGTTGACAAATTCTTTTCATCAAGAGGCAGATAGGCCAGACAGGCAGTAATAAGTTCTCCTTCCTTTGTTTCTGTAACGGGAACATCTTGTTCCGGCTTTTCCTGATAAACTGTCCTCGTTGGTTCAGTTACATTTTGAGGCTTTACGGATTGACGCACCTGAGTATCATTTGCAGGCTCTATTACTACGCATTCACGAATAAGCACCGGTGTATCAAACCCGTCATCATCTATTACAACTATATCTTTACCCTGAAATCCTTTTACAATCCCCCCCCCTGTTGTATTCAGAAAGCGTACTTTATCTCCTATTTTCATAATATATGTATATTAAAGAGAAGGCTTATGATCGAAGCCTTTCATATCTGTGCAAAGTTGAGTAATTTTGACGGATAAAAAAAGAGTAGAACCAGATACACTTTGTGTGTTTAGGAAATATAACAATTCGATATACTTTCAGATGAACAATTCCGACCCACGTCACATACATATCAAAGATTTCACCTATGATCTTCCGGATAACCGCATTGCAAAATATCCTTTAGACGAAAGAGATAGTTCGCAACTACTCGTATATAAGAACAGCCAAATCACCGACAGCAATTTCATTTCTATTACTGATTTTCTTCCTTCAGATAGTTTGATGGTATTCAATAACACGAAAGTGATTCAGGCTAGGATGTACTTTCAGAAATCAACAGGAGCACAGATCGAGATCTTTTGTCTTGATCCATACTTTCCTCACGATTACAACCTCATATTCCAAACGACTGATAAATGTTCATGGCATTGCATGATCGGCAATCTTAAGAAATGGAAAGAAGGAGAACTGACCAAAGAAGTCACAATCAAAGGAGACACTTTGCACATAACAGCTAAAAGAATCCACTCGGCAGGACATACACATATTGTAGAATTTTCATGGAATGACCGGCGGTTTACCTTTGCAGACATACTCGACATATGCGGAGAACTACCGATTCCTCCTTATCTAAATCGGGACACGGAAGAAAAAGACAAGGCAACTTATCAAACAGTATATTCGAAGATAAAAGGCTCGGTGGCTGCACCGACAGCCGGATTACACTTCACTGAACGAGTTTTTACCAACTTAAAGGATAAGGGAATCGAGACAGATGAAGTAACACTGCACGTGGGAGCAGGAACTTTCAAGCCGGTAAAAAGCGACACGATCAATGATCATGAGATGCACTCCGAATTTATATCCGTACGGAAAGAGACCATAGAACATCTTTTATCCCATCAGGGAAACATCATTGCAGTAGGGACTACTTCGGTAAGAACCCTCGAAAGCCTGTTTTACATCGGTGCAGGACTCGAAACCAATCCGAACCCCGAACATCTGAAAGTAGATCAATGGCAGCCATATGATTCTTCACAAAATCTTATCACAAAAGATAAGGCTCTCCGAAATATTTTAGACTACCTTGCAGAAAATTCTTTGAAGGTGCTTTTGGCAGATACGCAAATAATAATAGCTCCGGGCTATGAGTTTAAGATCGTGACCGGTATAGTCACTAACTTTCATCAGCCGCAGAGCACCCTTTTATTATTGGTTTCGGCTTTTGTAAAAGGCGATTGGAAGACTATCTATAATCACGCGCTAACTCACGATTATCGTTTTCTGAGTTATGGTGATTCGTCACTATTGCTTCGATAGTTTCATGGTCGTATTGAGCTAAGCCTTCTTCAATGGTTTTAAAAACATATCCCTGCTCCTTTAGCCATTCAATAGCCAAAGGCAAGGCATATTTCATATTTTTCTCGGCTTTCAATGAGTCGTGAAATACAATAACCGATCCATTGCGGGTATAGTCTTTAACATTGTCCAATACCTGCTCGGGGGTCATACGTTTGCTGTAATCACGTGTCACAACGTCCCACAAAATAATATGGTAGTTTTTCTTTAATCTGAAAAACTGAGGAAGACGCAGGTGTCCATGCGGCGGACGGAAAAGAGGAGAATCTATATACTGAGATGCCAATTCGGCATTCTTCATATAATTCGCCGTACGGGTTTTTAATCCCTGTATGTGGTTGAAGGTATGGTTACCTACACTATGCCCCCGTCTAAGTACTTCGGCATACTCTTCGGGGTGCTTTCTCACATTATCTCCTACACAAAAAAATGTAGCTTTTATATTATATTGGTCTAATACATCAAGTACCCAAGGAGTGATCTCGGGAATGGGACCATCATCAAATGTGAGATATATTACTTTTTCTTCTTTACTTGGCATTCTCCATATCCCTCCTGGAAAGAGAAGCCTGTAAATAAACGGTGGTTGCTCTATAAACATTGTTTAATTTAGAGTCACAGACCCTTTTATTATTTCTTTATGTATTGCAGCAACAATCTATTACATTCAATCATAACTGCTTATTACTAATAAAAAACACCTTGTATAAGGGCGGAAATTACCCAACCCTTATACATAGATGCAATTTTTTGTTATTCGTTGCTTCGCGCAGCATATTCTTGTAATAAAGCCGGACTATATTGCTGCATTAACTGCATCGATTTGCGTGAAAGCTCTTCTTCGAGCTTCTGATTTTGCGAATCATGTTCTGCAATATAATATCCGCGGATAGAAACATCTGTCAGATTTTTCAAGGCATAGTTACCAAGGGTTGAAGCCCTGTTCTGGTAATATTTCTGCACATATCCCTGCAGCCTTTCTACCATTGATTTGTATTTATCCATCATTCCGTTTTGCTGATATACCATCGCTATACGGAGCAGGTTGTCGTAATATTCACGAATATCAGCAGTACTGTTATTCATTTGTTCCGGATTCAGACGGCTATACCAATTCAGGGATTGCTCTGATCTGTCTTCAATAATCTTTCTGATATTCTCTGCTTTTTCGGGTTGTCCCAGCTTGTAATAGAAATCAATAAACGATATCGATTCTCCACCCATAGGCACTGTTGCAGCAGGAATAACTTTGATACAGTAATCAAGAGCCGATAAAGCTTTCTCGTTCTTGCCTTCGGTAATTAGAGCTGAGATCAATTGGCTGAACATCAATCTGAATGTTTTGCAGGTACGCATATTGTTTTCATCCAGATACACTTTCGGATTTTCGATACCTCCCCACTTAAATTTATTCACCATGTTATCGTAAGCCACCTCTGTATTTACTCCGGTCTCACTTACAACTCCGGGGGTTATCCTGTAAGCCATTCCCTCAAGAGAGAAGTTCTTATCCTGCATGTTCATATACATATCTGAGCCGACAGTTGTCGCAAAATAGATAGGACGCTCCCAATTACCTTTATTGATATTGCTCAGCATTTCCATGATCATCAATTCCTGACGATACACAACGCTCTTGCCTCCAAGATTGATAAACATATAAGGAAGCGGTTTTGCGTTTAATGTTTTCCAGTCAACCTTGCTGGTATCAACTTTCATATAAAGAAGGTTACCCGGAACCACTAATTCATCGTTACTTTGAATAAATGGATTTTTCGGTACATAACTGAAGTTTGTTCTCAATGTATTCATCAACTCTTCCAAAGGAACAGTATCTGTAAATACACTCTTATCGTAATAAGCCGAAAGATCTATATTCTGCTCATTACCGAGTTTATCCATCCATGAGTTACCCGAACCCTGACTCAGTTGCTGTTTAAGATAAGCTTCTATCTGTTCTTTTGTGATAACGTAAGCATATTGTCCTTTATCTCCAATGTAGTGAGATTTATCCCATTCGATAGGAAGAGCTGGAGAATCATATGCCTGACGGCGCATCTGATCCACATACCAGTCTGTTTGCAAATAGCTGAGATTGGTCACGCGGACATCGGTACGGAAACCTTCAACCTCCTGTGCATACCATAAAGGGAACGTATCATTATCACCATTGGTAAATACAATACCATCTTTGGCTATACTACGCAGATAATTCATCCCGAAATCACGCATAGTATAACGTCCCGAGCGATCGTGGTCGTCCCATGTCTGCGAAGCCATTTGTACAGGAACAATAAGTCCGATAACAGATACCACAGCAGCGGCGGCTGTTTCGGGCAGATACCGTTTTGCCAAGTGCCACAATCCTGCTATACCTAAACCGATCCAGATACTAAACGCATAGAACGATCCGGCATAAGCATAATCACGTTCACGAGGTTCATATGGTTTCTGATTCAAATAAAGAACAATGGCAAGCCCGGTCATAAAGAATAACATAAAGGTTACCCATAACTGCTGTTCACCTCTCTTTCCTCTCGACAGCTGATACACTAAACCTATAATACCAAGTATCAGAGGCATCATATAAAATACATTATGTCCTTTGTTATTGGCGATATCCGGCGGTAGATTATCCTGAGGCCCAAGACCTAAAACATGTTCGTCGATAAAGCTGATACCTGTTATCCAGTTACCGTTGCTGATACCTCCTGATGACGCAACATCATTCTGACGACCTGAGAAGTTCCACATAAAATATCTCCAGTACATAAAATTGATCTGGTAAGAGAACAAGTATTGGATATTCTGGAAAAATGTCGGCGGAATTTTAGGATCAGTCACTCCTCCCCAATTCCGGTAACCACTCATATGGCGGGATTCATCGGAGTACATACGGGGAAAGAACATCGTATTTGTATAATCATACGTCGGAGACTCACTTGCTACAAAATAGCGGTCTTTTTCATCCGGAGATTTCTTAACTATTTTATCGTATTTCTTTTTCTTCGAAGCTTCAACGGCTCTACCGTTGTAGTCTCTTTTCACATCAGAAGCATAAGTACGGCCGTAAAACAAAGGAGAATCGCCATATTGTTCACGGTTCAGGTAATCAGTCAGAGAAAATACATCTTCCGGTGAATTCTGATCCATTGGTGTATTTGCTGTAGAACGGATCGGAATAATCGCAAACGATGAATACCCGATTAAAATCACCAGCAGACACAACAGCGAAGTATTTACCATACGGAAAGTAACCTTCTTGCTTTTCACACAAAATGCAATCAATCCGCCAAGCAGAATAATCCATAACACCCATCCTGATCCGATGAAGGTAATTCCCGAAAGAGCCATACTCAACACAAATGCAATCTTGGCTCTTTTCAGATTTCCTTTTGCTGACAATGTTTCGAACAGTCCCCAAGCAATGGATGCCAATAATATAATAAGGTATGTGAATACACCGGAGTTATATGATAAGCCTAATGTATTAACAAAGAAAAGTTCAACTTGTCCTCCGACTTTTGTAAACCCGGGAATAACACCGTACATTAGTACAACGATCAAACCCAAAGATCCGGCCAAAGCCAATAATATTCCTTTGAAATTAGGACTCTCTACTTTTTTGAAATAATATACAAGAACGATCGCAGGGATACAAAGCAGGTTCAATAAGTGAACGCCTATCGAAAGCCCCATCATATAAGCGATAAGTACCAGCCATTTATCCGATCCCGGTTGATCCGCCCTGTTCTCCCATTTTAGAATAAGCCAGAAAACAAGAGCCGTAAACATCGAAGAATAAGCGTAAACCTCGCCTTCGACAGCCGAAAACCAAAATGTATCAGAGAATGTATATACTAATGCACCTACAAGACCCGAACCGATAATAGTGATCATTTGACCCAAAGTCATTCCTTTTGATGAGTCGGTGTAGATCAGTTTCTTTGCCAGATGGGTTATTGTCCAAAATAAGAAAAGAATAGTAAGAGCACTAAGCAATGCTGACATCGAATTGACCATCTTAGCTACCTGAGACGGATCTGAAGCAAATAAAGTGAAAAATTTACCTGTCAACATAAAGAAAGGAGCACCGGGAGGGTGTCCTACCTCAAATTTATATGCTGATGTTATAAACTCGCCGCAATCCCAAAAACTCGCTGTTGGCTCTATAGTCATCAGGTAAACAACAGCAGCGATTGCAAAACTTAACCATCCAAAGACATTATTGACTAAGTTATATCTCTTCATATTCTGGATTAGATAATTAGCTCGGATATTCTCTCTAAAATACCCAAAATGTAACTTCCTCTTTTATAATCAATGTGCAAAGATAGTTAATTGGATGGAACTAAATAGTTTCATTATTCTTTTTTAAGGTCTCAGACCGATTATTGCTTTTGTAAAGCAGTACAACAACAGACGGTTGCTGCTTTAAAACATCTCATTTTATATAAATTCGAAAAGGTTACAAAAGTTACTAAGTTAATGTATAATAACAGCTCGATTACTATTAATTTCGAAGCAGCAGTTGAAAAATGTTCTTTTTCTACTACGCGCAATCATAGATTGCTTGTATTCCTTTTGGCCAAAGCCCCAAAAGGAATCAAAAAGTCTTTGGCGCTTCGAGGCTCTGTCTATCTGACAACGTTCACGGACGAAACTAAATAAAACTCGCTCTACGAGCTCAAACAGCATTTAGTTTAAACGTCCGTTTCACTGGTCAGATTACGGCTTCACCTCTGTATGCGCCTTGGCTAACGCACAACTTCGATTGCGCCAGCCTACAAAAGGGTCTGTGACCCTCGGGATGAAGGCGCAGCTTTGATTTTTTGTTTCGTTTTGCATCAAGGCAAAATGAAAAACAAGTCCGGGAGGGTGTATTAGAAAAATAGCTCAACTTAAAAGAACGATTTTATCGGTACAATTATTAATTAGTATTATAATTTTCGATTCATTGAAAAAGGTTACAAAAGTGACAATAAAATAAGTTATCAGACTTCATTTTCGCAGGCCTGCTGTTCCACTGTTTTTTGTCCTTCTGATTCACGCAGCCACTTTTGATACTTTCTCTCTCTTTCCTCTTCCCATAATTGGTCTTCCAGCTCTTGCTGTAAAATACGTTCTTCTTCCTTTAGTTGCAAAAGAATTTTTTTCTCTTTATTGTTGATGTCGCTTTCTTTGGATATCGCCATTTTGAGGGTCTTTTCATCCGGAGAGTATTCTTTCATCGTTACGGTTTTTCCGGTCAGATACAATTCGCCATACTCATCCACTGCATATTTATAGCGGGTTGTAGTAACTGTACGTCCCTGTTCTATTCTCTGTTTGAGTATCTGACGTGCTTTCTGAGACAGACGTTCATCTCTCTCCAGACGGGCATTCTCAACCATCCCCTCAAAATCGGGATATTTAATCATCCACTGATAAAATGTTTTTCGGCTGATATTGTGTACTGAGCAGATTTCTCCCAGTGTATACTCATCCTGTTCTATTGCTTCTGCTATTTTCTTTCCTAGTTTTTCTGTGTACTTTGCCATAATTTGAATGTGTTTTTTAGGATAGATAAAAAATGAGATTTCCGACAGTTCAATCGTAAAACATTATCTTTGTCCAAATAATAATCATCAAATCAATAAGCCATGTACTTAATACATAATGCAACAATTATAAACGAAGGAAAGTCTTTTACAGGATCAGTCCTTGTAGATGGAGAACTGATACAAACCATCTATAAAACGACAGGAGATGTTCCTCAAGACATACTCAATAGAGCCGAAATCATCGATGGAACGGGACGTTGGCTTATTCCGGGAGTAATCGATGATCAGGTACATTTTCGTGATCCCGGACTGACACACAAGGGTGATATTACGACAGAAAGCAAAGCCGCTATCGCAGGAGGTGTCACATCATATATGGAGATGCCCAACACCAAACCTCAGACTACAACCATAGATGCTTTAAATACAAAGTTCGAATCAGCCTCCGAACGATCATATTCTAACTACTCATTCTATCTGGGAGCAACCAATGATAATCTGGATGAATTGAAAAAAGTTGACAAAAAAAATGTCTGTGGTATAAAAATATTCATGGGATCTTCTACCGGTAATATGCTTGTTGATAAACGTAAGGCATTGGAGTCAATCTTCGGTGAAATCGACATGTTGATCGCAACCCATTGCGAAGAAGAAGAAATTATACAGAAAAACATAGCCTATTACAAAGGGCTGTATGGCGAAGATGCCCCTGTAAAATATCATCCATTGATACGGAGCGCAGAGGCTTGTTATCAATCATCCGCAAAAGCTATAGAACTTGCAGACAAACATGGAGCAAGGCTACATATATTACATTTATCCACCGCCCGTGAAATCAGCTTATTTGATATAAAACCGTTGATTGATAAAAAAATCACGGGAGAAGTTTGTGTACATCATCTTTGGTTTTCGGATGAAGATTATGAAAAATATGGCACACGCATTAAATGGAATCCTGCCGTAAAAACGAAGGAAGACAGAGAAGCTCTGATGAAGGGTCTTTTAAGCGGTAAACTTGATGTTATAGCAACCGATCACGCCCCTCACCTACTTGAAGAAAAAATCGGAGGATGTTTTAAAGCAGCATCAGGAGGCCCATTGGTTCAACATTCTTTACAAATGATGCTGGAACTTGCTAAAAATGGAAAAATAAGCAAAGAAGATGTGGTAGACAAAATGTGTCATGCTCCGGCAACCTTATTCAGAGTACACAAGAGAGGATATATCAGGGAAGGCTATTTTGCAGATCTTGTTTTAGTAAATCCCGAAAAAAGCTATACAATTACCCAGGAAAACATTCTCTACAAATGTAAATGGTCTCCACTCGAAGGTGAAACAGTTTCCTCCACTATCGAAAAGACATTTCTTAATGGACAGATAGCTTTTGAAAATGGAATAATCAAGGAAATTAAAGGTAAAGCTTTGACTTTCGATTACTAAATTCTCAGACCTTTTTGCCTCATTTTCCCTTCGATAATTATTAATTGTTGACTTTGTAAGCATAACCAGCAAAGCAGGTCATTGCTTTAAAAAACATCATTTAATACTTTCTGTTACTTATTAATATCTCTATCGTTTTAGTATTTATTACAACATTTTATTATTATAAAAAGAAAGACCTTCAGTTTTCACTGAAGGTCTTTTCCTTATATCTTAGAGTTGTTATTCTATCACAAATATTACTACACGATTCCATTCATTTACTGTAAATGGCTGTATTCTATCTCCCGACCAGTTAATAGAAACCCGTGTCGGATTAATACCATATTTTTCGACAAGAGCTTGAGACACCGCTTTAGATCTACGTTCCGACAATTTCATGTTATATTCCGGGTAAGCAGTCTTTTTATCGGCATAACCGGTAACCACAACATTAACTTCAGGGTGCTGATTCAAATAATTAGCAGCTTTATCTATCTTAATCCATTCTGATTGATCAATTACAGATTTATCAATTCTAAAGAATACAGGATCCGGTAAGAATTTAATATCGGTCGAAGGTCTAACGACTTCCACAGGTGGTGGCGGTGGAGGACATGTCGGACATTTCTGATTAGCGATAGTCTCTCTTAATGTATTAACTTGATTGTTCAATCTGTTAATTAATTCTGCATCCATTGGTTCCGCAACCTGCCAATTAGTTTTCCCGAACTTATATGCTAAAGACAATGTCGCTTGTCCGATGGCATCCATACTTTTCTCATCACCAACTTGGCCATCGAATGAATCACTGACCAATGACCCTGAAAACTCAGCATGCAAAGCTAATCTTTCACTTAATCTGAATTTTGAGATAATACCGGCATGAGCACCTACAAGCATTATATTATCATTCCCCATATGAGAGAAAGCATTATACAAACCAATCCCTCCAAAAGGAGTTAATTCAAAGAATCGTTTAGGATTATAATTTCCCACAAGATTAAAGAAGTCAAACATGAAATCAATGTTTACTTGAAAATAGCGGACATGATCCACATATAAAGCTCCTTTTTGTCCCGGTTTCCAGAAATAAGTATTCCCATTTTTACCAATAACAGATTCTTCACTACCGGGATTTGAGGTATTCCAGCCTCTATAATTCCATGTAGGATCCCAAGTCAACATACTAGGGTCACCTTGATATTCTTTACCCGGATAACCTGGTTTACCAAGCACACTTTGACCTAAATAGTTTTTGGTTCCGTGATTCCATTTCACATATGTTCCGAATTGCCCGTCATTATATCCATGCAATGAACCTCCGGTAAAGTTCAGCCTCAAACCCCATATAGGAGAAAAATATTTCGAGATAGAAATTTGGGGAGCAAAGGTCACAGACTTGGAGAAAGAGCCTTTATTATCATCAATACCAAATAACTTCTGAGCACCACCCCCAACGGAGATAGTCCAGTTATCCTTAAAAGCATTTTTCTTCCAAGTTGTTTTATAAGTATTGTATGTCTGATTTGGTTGACCATATTCAACTTCATCAGGAATCAAATCTCGGCTCAACTCATCCTGAGCTGACAATGTAAATATCCCACTAGAAAACAAGAGTGACAGGAATAAGACCTTGCTATTCATACTAAACATATGTTAATGTTAATCCTAAATACATGTAATACTCCGCAAATATATATTGTTTTTTTGTATTCTGAAACAAATAATTCCTTTTTTCTCTTTTTAACGGAAGAAATTAGATCCTCATATAGAGAATTCTACCCCCTTGTTTATACAAAAACAATCCAAAAAATTCCTATATTTGCCCATAAGTATTTCTTAAATAAACCACCCATATAAATGTTAACAAAACCCTTTTATACATCTTCGAAAGCTATTATTTTCACAAAAAATAAGTTAAACGCCTTTATGAATAAATTTGGTTTTACCGATAAAGAGGATGATCTATGTAAATACTCCAATAAAATATGTTTCGCCCTTTTTCTTATTTTTGTTTTTTTAACTATTTTAACACTAAATATATTAACTCCTTTAATTGGTGATGACTTCGTTTATAGTTTTGTTTACCAAACAAATCAAAAGCTATCGTCTTTAAATGATATAATCATATCACAACAGCTCCATTACAGCAAATGGGGCGGAAGAACCGTCGTACACCTTATAGATCAACTTTTATTATACAATTACTCTCCACTAAGAACAGATTTACTGAATAGCATCGCATATACTTTACTTATTATCGTGGTATACAGTCATGTCACAGCAAGACGAACATTCAGCCCAAACTTATTAGTTATCATATTCTGCCTTATGTGGTTTATACAACCCGTATTTGCCGAAACATGCTTGTGGCTGACAGGAAGCAGTAATTATCTGTGGGGGACACTCCTCATATTACTATTCTTATTACCTTACAGACTGTACAGCAATAAGAAAAAGAACTTATACAAACGACTAATCTACATTTTCACCATGTTTATCTGTGGAATTATAACAGGATGGACAAATGAGAATACGGCTGCCGCAATGATTGTCATGATCTTATCATTCATCTACTACTATAAATCGGAAAAATGGAATATTCCTTTCTGGGCTTATGCCGGACTCGCCGGGGCAATAATCGGGTATATATTGATGATAGCCGCTCCCGGTAATTTCGCCAGAGCCAGTGAAGCTCCATCACTAAGCTTCTTCCTAATTATCTACAGGCTGCTGACGTACACTCAACGGCTGATTATATATTTAGGTGCATTGAATCTGGCATTAATTGTCTGCTACTTTATATATAAAAAGACTGAAAGTAAAGAGAAGATCAGCGATTTTCGTTATATAGCTGTTTATTTTATCGGAGTATTCGTTTCCATCTATGTTATGATTGCATCTCCATCATTTCCTGCAAGGGCATGGTTTGGTACAATCTGTTTCAACATAATCGCATTCGGAATAATGTACCGCCGGTTAAATAACAGCGATAAACTGGTAAAAAACATCAAAACAGCCCTTTTTATCGGATCTATCTTTATATTTGCAGCCAGTTATTATGATGCATACAAAGATGTCTCGAACATAAATAACATTTGGAAAGAAAGAGAGCTTATTATAGCCGAAAAGAAAAAAACAGGAGCCGATTCCGTAACATTCAAAGAATATCAGGCAAAAACAAAATTCGGATTGGGAGATACGTATTATGCTCTGCCCTATATTTCGAAATATTACGAAATTGAATTTATTCTCGAAAAATAAGACACATGCAAGCTATTCTGATTACAGCATATAAAAACATAGAACACCTCGAAGAAATCGTCCGTTTTTTCGGAGAAGAGTTCAATATCTATATCCACATAGACAAGAAAAGCAAGATAACGACTGAATCAATAGACGAATTGCTAAAGAATAAAAACATTGCTTATATCTCCCGCCAATATAAAATAAACTGGGGAGGACTAAATCACCTGTTAGCCATAGTAGAATTAGCCGAACAAGCCTTCAGTGATGAGCGGAACGAATACTTTCACCTGATTACGGGACACGATTTTCCCATCAAGTCAAAAAATGACTTTTCCGATTTCATCAATAAAAACAAACATTCCAATTATATGGAATACCACAAGCTCCCCTATGCCGATTGGCCGGAAGGAGGAATGGATCGTCTATCGAGATATAATCTATATGATTTGATCGACGGCAGAACCGGAAGCAAGGAAATATTACTGAAACGTTTCTCAAAAATCCAAAAACTATTAGGTATCAAAAGACGTTTATCTAATAACTTCCCCGACCAATACGGAGGATCGACTTATTGGTCATTAAACAGGGAGGCACTTGAATACACTTTTTCCTTTATGAGAAACAACCCTGATTACTTGAAGAGGTTTAAATATACATTCTGTGCAGAAGAAATTTTCTTCCAGACGATATTATTAAATTCTCCGCTCAAAGAAACGATCATAAATAACAACCTGCGATTTATTGTCTGGGAAAATAGGAATGGAAATTTTCCGGCAAATCTAGACAATACAGACTATAACAATATTAAAAAATCAGAGGCTTTATTTGCCCGAAAGTTTGAGTATCCTGCGTCGACCGGATTATTGGCTATAATAAAGCAAGACATTATATAATTATATTATATCGAAAAGTATGCAAAATAAGAAGGTATTAGTGTTTCTAGCAAAGGCATTTGAAACTATGGAATTTTGCGTCTTTATAGATATTCTCGGCTGGGCAAGAGTTGACTACGGACATAATCTGCTAGTCGACACTTGTGGTTTTACTGAAAAAGTCATAAGCACTTTCAATATACCTGTAACGGTTGATAAAACCATTGGAGAAATAAACGTTGACGAATATGATGCATTAGCAATACCGGGAGGATTTGAAGAATTTGGTTTTTATGAAGAAGCCTACAACGAAAGATTCTTAGAATTAATTAAAGAGTTTGATGCAAAAGGTAAAATTATCGCAACTGTTTGTACCGGGGCACTTCCTTTAGGTAAAAGTGGAGTTCTTAAAAATCGGAAAGCAACCACTTATCATTTGAATAATGGTTACAGGCAAAAAGAACTGAAAGGATTTGGAGTGAATGTTGTGAATGAAAGAATAGTCGTTGATGGTAATATCATTACGTCTTATTGTCCAGAGACAGCACCAAGTGTAGCATTTGAATTATTAAAAATGCTGACCTCTGAGGAAGATATGTCAGTAATAAAAAAAGCTATGGGTTTTGAGGAAGAAGAATTTATAATCCAAAAGAATATCAACAAAAAAGTCTGAACCTTTAATTCTAAAAATACCCTGTTTATGGTATTTGAATTATAGCCCGGAGAGAATAACTTTGTATTAAGATTAAAACAATAAAAAAACAGGTCGAATACCTTCAGCTAATCAATATTGCAAAAAGGTCTGAGACCTTAAAACAATAAAAATTATGGGAACAATAGCAAAAAAATTAACAGACCTGATCGGTAACACTCCTTTACTCGAACTTTCGAACTACGAGAAAAAACATAATCTGGAAGCAAAAGTTATAGGTAAATTAGAATATTTCAATCCTGCATCAAGTGTAAAAGACCGCATTGCTCTAGCAATGATCACCGATGCTGAAGAAAAAGGCTTATTAAAACAAGATAGCGTAATTATTGAACCTACCAGTGGAAATACAGGTATAGGGTTGGCTTTTGTATCGGCAGCCAAGGGATATAAACTAACCCTGACTATGCCCGAAACGATGAGTATAGAACGCCGCAATTTATTAAAAGCCCTTGGAGCAAATATAGTATTGACTCCCGGTCCTGATGGCATGAAAGGAGCTATAGCAAAAGCAAACGAATTGAAAGAGACTACTCCTAATGCAGTAATTCTCCAACAATTCGAAAACCCTGCAAACCCGGCGATCCACCGTAAAACCACAGCCGAAGAAATATGGCGAGACACAGATGGAAAAGTAGATATCGTTGTTGCCGGAGTAGGAACAGGAGGTACAGTAAGCGGCGTAGGAGAAGTACTGAAACAACGCAACCCTAATATTCAGATTGTAGCTGTAGAACCTACCGATTCTCCCGTTCTATCGGGAGGAAAGCCAGGCCCTCACAAAATACAGGGTATCGGAGCCGGTTTTATTCCTAAAACATATGATGCAAGTGTTGTCGATGAAATTATTCAGGTACAAAATGACGATGCAATCCGTACCAGCAGAATATTAGCCCGCGAAGAAGGACTACTTGTCGGAATATCATCAGGCGCAGCTGTATATGCAGCAGCCGAATTGGCGAAACGCCCCGAAAATAAAGGCAAAAATATTGTAGCGATATTACCCGATACAGGAGAACGCTACTTATCAACCGTTCTTTACGCATTTGAAGAATATCCTCTATAAATAAGAAAGAGTAGAAATAAAAATAGAAAGAAGACTGCATTTAGCGGTCTGAGACCGAAAACCGGAAGATTGTTCATTTACAATCTTCCGGTTTTCTTTGTTTAGAATATGTCTAATTTTACAGTAATTATGAGGAACAGTGTCTTAAATACTACATCAAACTCGAATAATCGCTAAAAATTATTATAAAAATTAAAAATCTCACTACTTCTAGGTATTGCAGGCCTTTTACATTCAATCTACATTTGCTATCGTAAAATTAGCTAATTGTCGACAATCCGGATTTACAGGGTATATAACCCTTATCATTTGGTATTGAATGTGGTACAACAATAAGGCCGCCAACCTTTTGTTCATTATAGCACAAGAAATACCCGATGATAATTACCAACATCAATATTTTACCAAATAACAAAAGTCTGAAAGACTTCTAATAAACAATTAAATATATGTTTAGATATATATATGTTGTAATTGCCATTCTGGCAGTTACCCTGCCTTCTTTTGCTCAAAAAAATGCAAAAACAAAAGTAGAGGGCATAGTCAGAACAACCGACGCATATCCGGCCGAATACATTTCCGTTTCTCTCAAAGGAACACCATATGGCTCTGTATCCGACAGCAAAGGATATTTCGAATTTGAAGCACCCGAAGGGGAATACACTATGCAGGTGTACTCTATATCGGCTCACAGAAAAGAATTTCCGGTAACAATCAAATCAGGATCAATTAATAGATTTGACGACCTGACTATTATCGAAAACAAAAATCAGCTAAACGAAGTAGTCGTTACAGGACAGTTTACTCCTCAATCCATTCAGAACTCGATATACAAGGTTAGGGTTATCTCTCAACAGCAAATACAGCAAAAAGCGGCAACCAGCCTGCAAAGCCTTTTAAATACAGAAATAGGCATCCGTCTATCAAATGATATGGCCTTGGGCGAAACCGATTTCGAGATAATGGGTATGAGTGGAAATAATGTAAAAGTACTGCTCGACGGTATTCCGATGATAGATCGTCTGGACAAAAAACAAAGTTTAAGCCAGATCGATATAAACACAATAGAGCGTATAGAAATTGTCGAAGGTCCGATGTCTGTTATCTACGGTAGTGATGCCCTTGCAGGTGTAATAAATGTTATTACCAAAGGAGGATCAGCAAAAGACGGAAAAAAACTTTCAGTAGGAGCCCGTATTCAGGAAGAAAGCATCGGCGACGAATACAATTTCTTCGATAAGAAAGGAATACATAACGAAGGAGTTAACGCAAGATATGCTTTTGATAACGGATTATTCGCCGCCGGAAGTTTTACCCGAAACCGATTCGGAGGATGGCAGGGAGACTCTACAGGACGAAAAAAACAATGGCAGCCTAAAGATCAATATCTGGCGGGAGGACAAATAGGAATGTCAAAATCGAACTACAACTTGTCATACAGGCTCGATTACCTGAATGAAAACCTACTTACCGAAGCCGACATCAACAAGGTAAATAATACCACCTCGGACAAAGAGTTCATTGTAAACCGTTATACTCACCAATTGCAAGGAAACTGGAAAGCAAGTAACAACTTAACGTTTTCTCTTGCCGGATCATATCAGGATTACAGCAGACGTACCCGTACTACAAACATAGACCTCAACACCGGAAAAAAGACACTATCGACCAATGCCGGAGAACAAGACAAAACCACTTTTGACGCTTGGTTCGGACGACTTATGGCAGTCTGGAAAGTAAGAAACGACCTGACTCTTCAACCGGGAGTCGAAATACAATCCGATAACGGAGAAGGAGACCGGATGAATGGAGCCCACACGATCACCAATACTGCAGTATTTTTATCAGCAGAATATTCTCCTCTGGAATGGTTGACTATACGTCCCGGAGCACGCTCGTCATTCAACTCTGTATACGATGCTCCTTGGGCTGTACCCGCCTTAAATGTAAAAGCTAAACTTAGCGGCGACCTCGATTTGCGGGCATCATACGCAAGAGGATTCAGAGCCCCTACCCTACAGGAATTATATTATTCATTCCACGACTCGAATCACAATATAGATGGAAACCCCGATCTGAAAGCCGAATACTCAAACAGCTATCAGGTATCGCTTACATGGCGTTCCATCCACAAAGAAGATATAAGGCTGACATCTCAGTTAACAGGATTCTTCAACGATTTCAGAGACCGTATTTCTTTGACTGAATCAAAAGAAAACTCCAGTTACAGCAAATATTACAATATAGACAAATACAGAACCCTAGGGCTGACTTTCGAAAACAACCTGTATTGGAAGTCCTTAAGAGCCTCTTTGAACATGTCTTTGGTTGGACGTTACAACAAATTGTACGAAGACCAAGCACTGAAAGACGAAGACATGTCAAAATTCAGATACTCACCCGAAGTAGCCGCCAATATCAGCTACGACTGGAGCAAAGTTGCCACATTCAGTGTATTCTACAAGTTCACAGGAAAACGTAAAGAATACATGTATGATTCGAATGACAAACTCGATTTATTGGGCAAAAGCAGTTTCAACTGGGCAGACTTTACGGTATCTCGCCCTATCTGCAAACTATTGACTGCGACAGCAGGAATCAAAAATATCTTCGACATCACTACAGTACGTGACAATACCACAGGCGGAGCTCACAGCGGTGGTACCGGTGTAAGCCAGATGGCATGCGGACGTTCGTATTTCGTAGGACTGTCATTTAATTTCGAACAATAAGAGTTACAGACCCTTCTGCTACTTTAGCAGATAAAACAAATCATCAAATTTCAACAATTATTTTTAAATAAAACAGAATGAAAAAGTTTTTCTATTTAAGCTTAGTTTTAGCAGGATTATTCGTAACGTCATGTAGCGACGATGATCCCCCTTTAGCAGACAATACAGTCAATTTTTCTGCAACCGAACTGGGAATTTCTGAAACAGAATCATCCAAATCTTTCACAATCAATATAGACAGAGCCGAAAGCTCAGATGTTACAGTTAATATTAGCGTTACTGCAGCAGGAGTAGTCTATGGCGACGATTTTACCACAACTCCCGCCACATCAGGCAACGCAATAAGTGCCACAATTAAAGCGGGCAGCACATCAGCAACTGTTGAAGTGAAAAAATTGGCAGAACTTCTCGAAGGTGACGAATCGATAACTTTCGATATCAGCTCAGCAACAGGAGGCTTGGTACTGGGAGATAAGAAATCATTGAAACTGACATTCGGAGCCATCGTATCTACAGGATCTACAATGACACTTCAAGGTGGAGAAGGCGGATCGGCAGCTGTAAACTCTGTATTTGTCGATTTCAGTGGAAATGAGCAAACTTCAATAGCCCGTAATATCTGGAGTCTCGGCTTCTACTGTGGAGATTCTTTTGGCGTAAAACTGAATAATACAACAGGAAGTTCTGCTAAAAAAGTAGATATTAAACTAACTGACGTTATATCAGCTGCCGACTCTACAGCTTATGACATATCTTTAGCATTCGCCAGAATCTCAGGAGCAAGCTTCGATTTGGTAGATGATGTTAAAGGAGATCTCACTAAAAACGTTATTAAAGAAAACGATGTATACCTAGTACGTCTAGGTGCAACAGCTGCAAACGAATCATCTTTGTATAAAGTAAAAGTTTCTAAAACAGAAAAAGGATACTCTTTACAATATGCCGCTAGTGGCAGTTCCACAGTAATTACGAAGGAAATAGAAAAGAATACTGATTACAACTTTATCCATTTTTCATTCGGAAGCAATGCTATAAATGAAGTAGAACCTCTTAAAGCAAAATGGGATATAAAATGGTCATATCAGACTTACACAACTGGGGCACAACCTTATAACTATTCAGACTTTGTTTCAATAAATTATCTATCAAATGTTACAGCAACGGAAGTCATGGGTGACGACAAGGTATACGCTGCATTCAGTAAAGATAATTTAGCTGATATAGAATTTGTATCAGAAGTAGATGCCATAGGAGGTAAATGGCGGGCAACAACAGGAGATTCAAAAGGAATTAAGGCAGACCGATTCTATCTTGTCAAAGATGCGGCCGGTAACATCTACAAACTACGCTTCCTAAAAATGGGAGTAAGCGATACTGGAACTCGAGGTTATCCTGAAATAGAATATGCTTTGGTTAAATAATATCCAAGATATGTCCGATTTGATAAAACCATTATCAAATCGGGCTTGCTAAACACAAAACAGCCAAACATTCAATAATAATTAACACAAAATTGTAAATATGAAAAGAGCATTCAAATTCGGATTATTATCATTATCGATTTTAGTATTATCATCCTGCGAAAATGAAACTTTAAATCAAGATTCTATCAACAATACCTCTCTTGAAGACAAAATTACATCCAGCAAGATGATATTGATCAAAAAACGAACAGCACCTTTCATCATTTCCTCTGGTATGGACTCTATCTATAGAGAAAATGATGCGGATATCAATAATATTTCAATTAGGACAAACAGTAACAGTTATAATCTAAAAAACTTAGGTTCTGGATTTAAACTTAATTATAGATTTCCTATTGAGGATCCGATAAACATTACATTTCCCGTTGTAGATCCATATAAAATATATAATGATGATGATAGCAATATAGTTCCTCTTGATTTATTAACGACAGATAATAAATTCTTCGCATTTGCAAAAGAAGATAATTACTATGCTAAATCTGAAATGTCAAAAACTGTAAAACATGGAACTTCCGCAGGGGTCAAAGATCTTATTAGCTTTGGAGTTAAGACAACATATAAAGAAGTTTTCAAAACAAGTTCTAGTGACGAGAACAAATCAGTATATGGAGAACTATCTATATATATAGATAGATATAAACTTGCTTTAAACCCAGGAAATATTTACGATTACAGCGAAAAATATGTAACTAATGGCTTCAGAAATACACTATACGAAAATTCAATTATTCGAACGCTGAGCATTTATGGAACACATGTTTTAGCTAATTATTCATTAGGAGGATCAGCAAATGCTCTATACATTGGATCATCAAAGACAACGACCAATACAGAGAGTAAAGAAAAAGATCTGGAGATAGCTCTACGAAATTCTTTTAAGTTATTTTCAAATAATATTTCTTTTAATCTATCTACTAAAGCAAAAGATTCTGTTACTACAAGATTTTCAAAAGTTGATATCTCTATAAAGACAATAGGAGGAGATACAGGTCTAGGTATTACGACCTACACATCCCCTGAAGATATATCTAAAGTTAATATTGATTTATCGTCTTGGGCAAAATCTGTAGACAACAATAATGCAATTATAAATCATATTAATGAAGAAGGGTTAATTCCTCTTTATGACTTTGTTTTAGAAGATAATTTTAAAAAATTAATAAAACAGAATTTATCTGATTATCGATTATCTAGTAATCTTGCTAATAATTCAAATTTCTCTTTAATAGAACCTCGCATTGGATATATGCTGATTTACATAGGAGCAAATAGATATTTAGCAACATTCTTAAGTACCCGCCATTATACTAGTATACTTTTAGGTTTAAAAGAAATCCCGAAAAGTGTTACAAATGAAATTGGTTATATATATAGTCTGGCTACAGGCAATGAATTATCTGATGGAACAACCCCAGCTGCAACATATGGAGAAACTATATTTGAAGGTCTATCTGCTTATATAAACGAAGAACCCTGGATGTCCACCTCCGACATAAACTCTTTATATTCTGATTTTTACGATTTTACAAATATAAATAAAAGCAGCATAAAACTATGCCAAATAGAAGGGCAAACTATTAAATACATCCTCTTTAATAGCAATGGAAAAAAATATGCTTTAGGAATTCATGCTGATTATATTCTGGATACTTATGGTTTAAAACAAATAAAAAATATGAATGTCGAAAAGATAAGCACCTTAAAAGGTTATACCGTCATTGGTCTTTAACAATAAAAAATATCTAACAGAGATTGACAGGCCGATTTTTTCGGCTTGTCAATCTGCATTTTTTCACTTTATGTCAAAAAACAAGATAATCATCGCAATAGCGGCTGTCATTCTCATCGTTGGAGGATGGATAGCATGGTCTAAGCTGGCGTCAACTACAAAAATTGCATTGGTCAATTTCCAGCAATTTCAGGCGACAAGCTTTATCAAGTCGAATAACGATAACTTTATCGAATACGAGAATGTTCCGTTAGAAGAACTTGACAAACTGAAAAATTACGATTTCGTACTCGGATTCGGAATGGGAATGAAAGTTTCTGCCGAACAACGGGCACAGATACAGGAAGCTGCGGACAAAGGAGTTCCTATTTATATCTATGCAGCAACTAATCCTGAAAATGCGATTTGTAATCTCGACAGTATCCAGAAAGAAGATATATCAAACTATCTTAAAAACGGTAACAAAAAAAATTATCAGAGTATGGCGAGATATATCCGTCAGTACATCGATAAGAAAACACTATTTGTTACCCCGGCCGATTCGGTCTCGGAAACAGCCGATGATGTACTTTTCCATCTGGATGAGAACCTGTCATTCTCGACTGTCGCACAATATGAAGCCTATCTCAAAAAGATTAATGTATACAAAGAAGGAGCTCCCCGTATAGCTATGGTCGGAGGATTTAACGATCCTTTCAGCGGCAACAGGGATAACATCGACAGCATAATTGTTTCGATGCAGAATGCAGGAATGAATGTTTATCCGGTTGCATCTGCTATGAAACGTATGGAGTTTCTGAAAGAAATTAATCCTGATGCTGTACTTTACTTTGCTCACGGACGATTGGCAATGGGACAAGCCGATGCAGCTGTCGATTGGCTCAAAGAACGGAATATTCCGATATTTACACCTCTTACCATCCTCCAGACAACTGACGAATGGATGAAAGACCCTATGGGAATGTACGGAGGCTTTATGTCACAAAGCATCGTTATGCCCGAACTCGACGGAGGCATCTATCCATATGTGATAACTGCTCAGGAAATAGACAATGATGGGAATTACCTGTTCAAAACAATTCCCGACAGATTGAGGAACTTCACTCAGATAGTGAAAAACTTTACAGAACTGAAACGGAAGAGCAATGCCGAAAAGAAAGTTTCGATTTACTTCTTCAAAGGAGCAGGACAATCAACCCTGACTGCTCAGGGTCTCGAAACCGTACCTTCGCTTTACAATCTGCTGAAACGTCTAAAATCCGAAGGATACAAGGTAGACAACCTGCCTGCTACAGAACAGGATTTCGAAAAGCTATTGATGGTTCAGGGCTCGGTATTAAGCACATATGCCGAAGGAGCTTTTGATAACTTCTTAAAGAACGGACATCCCGCACTTGTTGAAAAATCTGAGTACGAGTCATGGATACACCAATCACTGTCTCCCGAGTTATATAAAGATGTGGTAAATACCTACGGCGAAGCACCCGGAGCATACATGTCGGTCAATAAAGACGGCAAATCGTATCTGGCTGTAGCCCGTATACAATTCGGAAATATCGCTCTGCTTCCTCAGCCGATGGCTGCGCTGGGAGGAGACTCTTTCGCTATTGTACACGGTGCAAAATCTGCTCCTCCTCATACATACATCGGAGCATATCTGTGGTCGCAGTACGCATTCAAAGCAGATGCAATGATACACTTCGGCACACACGGCAGTTTGGAGTTTACCCCTCAGAAACAAGTTGCTCTTGGCAGCAACGACTGGCCTGATCGTCTGGTCGGAACTATCCCCCACTTCTATTACTATACAATCGGTAATATCGGAGAAAGTATGATAGCCAAACGCCGTTCGTATGCAACGACCGTATCGTACCTTACTCCGGCATTTATGGAAAGCAATACCCGTTCGCAGTTCCGTACATTACAGGAAAAAATCAGGGATTATTACAAAACCGATGAAGTGAGACAACCTCAGGCATCATTGGCTGTAAAGAAAATAGCTGTAGCAATGGGTCTTCACCGCGATCTGCGTCTCGACAGCATAATGACTAATCCTTACAAGGCAGAAGATATAGAACGTATCGAAAACTTTGCGGAGGAAATTGCCAACGAAAAAATGAACGGACAACTTTATACAACGGGAGTACCTTATACACCCGAAAAAATACGTTCATCGGTGATGGCTATGAGTGCCGATCCTATCGCCTATAGTCTTGCGGCATTGGATAGACAAAGCGGAAAAGTATCCGAAACCCAGTTGAAAAATAAAGCATTCTTTACTCAACGGTATTTAGATCCTGCAAAAACGCTGGTAAATCAGATTCTGGGAGGAAAGGCTGTAACCGATGCTCTGATTTGTCAAATTGCAGGTATTACAGAAAAAGACCTGAGCGAATCGAAGACTATCCTGACTCCGCCTAAAAGAGGAATGGCGGCAATGATGGCAGCTTCTGGCGATTCTAAAAACGGTAAAGCCGAAAAGGGAAAACCTTCGGGAGGACATCCTTCATGGATACCGAAAACAGGTAAAAAACCGGATCATGCTCAAGCTGCCGACACTCAGAAACAGGCAAAACCTCAGCATCCGCAAGGAGCAGGTTCTCCTATGGGTCAAGGCAAACCTAAAGCTCCGGAATATACCAAAGAGCAAAAAGACAAAGCAAGAGCCATTGCTGAAATAGAACGCACCATCAACAACATTACGGCATATAAAACAGCATTGGAACAAAGCCCCGAAGCTGAATTAAAGTCTATCATAAATGCCCTTTCGGGAGGATATATAGCACCGTCTTCGGGTGGAGATGCAGTAGCCAACCCCAATGCAGTACCTACCGGACGTAACCTTTACGCTGTAAATGCCGAAGCAACACCTTCGGAAGTAGCATGGGACAAAGGAGTTGCTCTTGTAAATGCAACATTAGACCAATACAAAAAACAACATAAGGGAGAATATCCCCGTAAGGTCAGCTATACTTTCTGGAGCAGTGAGTTTATCGAAACAGAAGGAGCGACCATCGCTCAGGCTTTATATATGCTGGGCGTAGAGCCGGTTCGTGACGCTTTCGGGCGTGTATCGGATCTTCGGTTAATTCCGACAGCTGTATTAGGTCGTCCCCGTATTGATGTGGTTGTACAAACTTCGGGACAATTCCGTGATCTTGCCGCATCTCGCCTGTCGCTTATCAGCAAAGCGGTTGAAATGGCAGCATCTGCCAAAGACGATAAGTTCGACAATATGGTATCGAAAAGTACCGTTGAAATAGAAAAACAACTGGTAGAACAAGGTGTATCACCCAAAGATGCCCGTGCCATGTCTACTCAACGTGTATTCGGCGGTATCAACGGAATGTACGGAACAGGTATTCAGGGTATGGTGACAAGCGGAGATAAATGGGAAAGCGAAAAAGAAATTGCCGACACATATATCAACAATATGGGTGCCGTATACGGCAGCGAAAAAGAATGGGGAGAATTCAAAGCCGGACTTCTACGTGCTGTTCTCCACAATACGGATGTAGTGGTGCAACCACGACAAAGTAATACATGGGGAGCCTTGAGCCTCGACCACGTATACGAGTTTATGGGAGGTATGAATCTTGCCGTACGTGAAGTTACAGGTAAAGATCCTGATGCTTATTTTGCCGACTATCGCAACCGCAATAATGTCCGCATGCAGGAACTGAAAGAAGCTATCGGTGTAGAATCACGCTCAACGATCTTCAATCCGGCATACATCAAAGAAGTAATGAAAGGCGGAGCATCAAGCGCAGCACAAATCACCGAAGTGGTAACCAATACTTACGGATGGAATGTGATGAAACCCGATGTAGTGGATAATGAAATGTGGAATGAGATTTATGACGTTTATGTAAAAGACAAACTGAATCTGGGAACACAGGAATTTTTCCGCCGGCAAAATCCGGCCGCATTGCAGGAAATCACCGCTGTGATGATGGAAACCGCCCGCAAAGGAATGTGGAAAGCAAGTGAACAACAGCTTGCTGATATCGCACAACTACATGCCAATCTGGTTAAAGAGTTCGGATCTACGGGATCGGGATTCTCGGGAGAGAATGCCAAATTGCAAGATTTCATCTCGAAAAAAGTATCTGCGGAAGATGCCAAAGCATACAACCAGCAAATACAGCAGATGAAAACCTCCGGAACATCATCCGATGCCTCCA
Organism: Indolivaga capnocytophagoides; assembly: GCF_036511535.1. Taxonomy (GTDB): domain Bacteria; phylum Bacteroidota; class Bacteroidia; order Bacteroidales; family Dysgonomonadaceae; genus Dysgonomonas_A; species Dysgonomonas_A capnocytophagoides. Next base: position 3,269,346 of record NZ_AP028867.1, read on the forward strand.
AGAATGGCATGGTTCTGAAAAAAGATCAGGTCGGAGGAACCGATGACGGAGAAAAAACATCTCTGAACGGATTTATCATAGGGGCTGTGGTCGTAATCGCATTCTTCATTCTCTTGTTTATACTGAAAAAGAAAAGAAAGAAAGATTAATCACTTGTAACTGGTTAATGTGCCAATAACTATCTTATTGGCACATTATATCATTCCCTAAATAAAAAAATATGGAACTTATCATTCAGATATTGATGCTCTTTATTGTAGTCAACTGCATCCTGAAACTGAGTTTCTGGAAATGGTGGCAATCGGCTCTGTTTGGGCTTGTCTGTGCCGTTTTTATTGTATGGATGAACAAATATGCAATCATGCAGTCAAAAACTCAGCTAAACGATTACCTGATGAATAGAGATGCCTTGCAGGATGCTGCCGTATTGGTTACTGTAGAATCGGCTATTTGCTTTGCCTTTTGCTTTGCCGCTTTAAGGAGCTTATTCGGGAAGAAAATAAAGAAGTGGATGCTGCCTTTATATTGGTATCCGAGCTTACTGCTGTTTCCTGTCCTGTTTTATATTCTCACTCAAACCATATTCAGCATGTCGGGTACAGATTTCGATACACTGGCATATACAATAGCTGCAATTACACTGGGTTTATTGCCGGCAGCAGCTTATGGAGTGAAGTATATGTTTCCCGAAAAAGAACTACGGTTAGAGGTACACTTCCTTGTCAGTCTTTTTGTTGCCATACTCGGGCTACTAACCACCGTCAATGGAAATGTGACTTATGCTGCCGCCGAAGAACCAATCAATTTTAAGGCTTTGGCTCTCTCACTCGGATTATTCATCATGATGTTTCTTATCGGATACGGATGGAACAAAGTCCGCTGGGTAATTATACAACGAAAACAAACAAAAAATCATTTATAAATAGGTCTGGAACCTTAAAAAACTCAACGAATGGAAATTATTTCTAAAGTACTCTTCTGGGTAGCTAACAGCTTATTGATTCCCGATATCATTATTTTACTTTGTCTTTTTGTCAGAGGATTATTACTTATCGGCGGTTTTTACAACCAATACATGACCAAACGGAAAAACGATAAAATACTTAATGATAAGATTAAGGGATTGACGTCCTCTTCAATTGATGAATTGAAAGGGTTATTACCTCAGAACGATAATTCTCTTTTCATAAAATACATGAGAGATTTACTGACAACCACTCCAAGTGAAGCTTACTCTGATTTTCTTCTGTCTAATTTCGAAAACGAAGCTGAAAAAGACACTTCATTGTCGAAAATGTTGGCTAAAATGGGTCCTGTATTAGGTCTTATCGGTACACTGATAGCTATGAGTCCTGCATTGGTCGGACTATCGACTGGTGATATTGCAGGTATGGCCTACAATATGCAGGTTGTATTTGCGACTACGGTAGTAGGTCTTGTCGTTTCCGCCATTGGGTTGGTAACCTTACAGTTTAAACAACGATGGTATGCCAAAGATGTAAATAATCTCGATTATGTATCTCGCATATTAACTCAAAAAGAAGACTGATATGAGAAGACAACGCCGAATCAGCAAATTTGCAAGAGAAGAAGATACCGATCCGCTAAGCGTGATCGTTAATCTTTTTGATGTGGCAATGGTATTTGCCGTTGCTCTGATGGTAGCAATGGTCATGCACATGAATATGACCGAAGTATTTACACAGGAAGATTATACGATTGTAAAAAATCCCGGAAAAGACAATATGGAGATCATCACCAAGGAAGGTAATAAAATCAATAAATATACACCTTCGAACGAACAATCTTCAGGATCAAAAGGCAAGAAAGTAGGTATTGCCTATGAACTTGAAAACGGAGAAATTATTTATGTCCCGGAATAATCTAATTCAGCTATAAAAAACAAGGAGGATGATGCAGATCTGCATCATCCTCCTTGTTTTTTATCTATACAGAAAAGGGTCGTAGACCCTCTTTATAAAAAGATCTTTAAATGACTGAAAAAATTTGAGAAAAGAAAAAAAGTAACATCCGAAAAAGTACATTTATGATGTTACCTTTGTTTCCTTTTTAGGATTCTGTACATTTTATGTGGTTAATAGCTCGTTTTAATCGAACTTATCAATTCATTCCACTTGTCATCATTCATCTTAGGTCCCATCACCTGAATAACGTTCCCTGCAAGCAAAGTACCTATCTCTCCGGACTCTTTCAGCGACTTGCTGTTTATAAGTCCATACAGGAAGCCTGAAGCATATAAATCACCGGCTCCGGTGGTATCCATACAATCAACTTTAAGTGCGGGAACAAATACTTTTTCTTCACCTCTTTTTATCCATGAGCCTTTTTCTCCAATCTTAACAATGGCTATTTCGACCATATCTGCTATGATATCCAAAGCTTTTTCGGGTTCTGTGTTACATAGAGCTTTCGCCTCTTCTTCATTAGCAAAAAGTATATCAACGTATTGAGGTATAATTTCCAATAAGAAATCTTTACTCGCTTCCACAACATTGTAACTAGCCATATCAAGAACAACCTTCGCTCCGTTTTCGTGTGCCAGAGCTACTGCCTTGCGGATCAAATCGAGATTTTGCACTAAATACCCTTCAATATAGAAATAATTGTACCCTACGAAGTCTTCGGTTTTTAAGTCCTCAGCTGTTAATCCGGCTGCGGCACCCAGATAAGTACCAAAGGTTCGTTGTCCGTCTTTCGAAACAAAAGTTGTAGCAACTCCTGAATCTTCATTACAAATACGAAGCAACGATTTTACATTGTATTTTTCTAGATCTTCTTTATAATAATTGCCAAAGAAATCCTTACCGACGCGCCCGATAAAACCGGTATTCACACCTAATTTTGCAATTCCGGTGATGGTATTTGATGCGGAACCTCCCGATGCCAGGAATTTTTCTTTGTCTTCCATTGCTTTATGGAGAGCCTCTTTTTTAGCGGCATCTATCAATTGCATACTACCTTTAGGCAGCTCTAACTGAGTGAGTAACGAGTCGTTTTCGATCAATGCCAAGACATCGACCAAGGCATTTCCCATTCCTAATACTTTCATTTATTTTAAAATTTTAGTGCAAAGATATTGTATATTTCGGAAATAAGACCTACTTTTGCCATGCTTTTCAAATAAAGCATTTATCACTCTTCAGTAGCTCAGTTGGTTAGAGCATCTGACTGTTAATCAGAGGGTCGCTGGTTCGAGCCCAGCCTGAAGAGCTTACAATACAGGATTGCTTTCTTAGCTCAGCTGGTTAGAGCATCTGACTGTTAATCAGAGGGTCCTTGGTTCGAGCCCAAGAGAAAGCGCAAAAGGAGTCAAAATTTTGACTCCTTTTCTTATTAAAGAATTCCACTATTGGCTCATCATCCTACAATAAGGTAACGATAAAGATATCCACGATTAGAAATAAATGTATGGGCAGACAAATACCTGACTATCCCTGATGAGCAAAGAGAAATATTAAAGGAGATACAAAAGGGAATAACATAATTATTCCCTTTTGTATTCTATATTTAAAATATATTATAAGAAAACCCAAGATTAAAGAAAGGTGTAACAGGTTCGGTGTATTTAATATACGGATCTCCATCAATCCCTTTTCTGTTCGTATTATAAAGTCCGCCTTTTATTAGTTTTGAAACACCTCCCCGTGCACTTAAATAAAAATGATTATTTATGATATATTCATAAACAATTTCCGGCCTTATTGATGTTTTCCTAAAATAAGAGGTTTGTGGGAGACCATCTACATCTGTAGCCATATAGAATTGTTCGCTATACATGGATGTGCCAATAGAGAGGCGATGGCTGTTCTGGAATTGATAGCGTAAATAAGTTCGGCTGGGTAAAGTTATATCAATACTTAAATTAGGAGTAAACTGATGCGTATAGGCTATGACAGGCATTACAGGAATTTTGTCATAGAGAGTCATACCATATAAGCCTACACTTAAATTACAGGTATTGGATTGTTTTAAAATTAAAATTGCCGAAAAGACACCCGAAACTTTCTCAAATTTTTTATCCCAACCATCACCTAAAAGGGACGCCATCAGCATAACGGGTTTATTGCCTATTCTAAAACGGTAATTTCCGGATATTGAACCTTCATAAAAGCTATACCCTCCCTCATTTTTTGTGAACAAAGCGGATACTCCTTTATCTGTATTATTAAAAGAATCAAACTGATACGAATTGTATTGACCATTAGCATATATGGAAGCATTCTTGAGAAGTAGGATCGGAACCGTAGCCGAAAAATTTATAGTGTGTATATCTTTACTTTCTCCCTGTTCTATCTTTTGTCCGTTGTGCTTTAATGTATAGTCATGGCTCAGGCTTGTGTTCCAGTATAAATTGATAGTCCTTGCTTCGGAAAAATTGCGGGCAACATATTTACGTACACCATTAGTCAGAGAATCCGAAGACTGTGAAGTCTGAGCAAAAATATTAACAAAGAGAGAGGACGCATAAATATACAATATCAGACAGAATATATATTTTTTCATTAATTCTTATTTTTTATTTGAAGATGAAATCTAATATTTAAGACAAAGGTCTTGCTTTTCGGAATCTGAATCTGTCATATAGGATTGATATTGTATCCAAAAGGTCGAAAATATAGAAGAAGAAAGAATAATTAGGTATATTTGATATACAAAATATCGATTCAAATGAATACTATTGAAAATATAAAGGCTCAGACTATCCGAAACTATTTTTCCGCAGAAGCATTAGAGGATAGCTTTTTTATATTGGAAAATAAAGCAAGAGATCCTGATAATGTTTCTAAATACATAGTTTCAACAGATTTTCCGATTAAACTTGATATTGGTATTGCCATCGTTTGTGAAGCTGGCAGCTTAAGTATCAATATTGGATATAGCAATTATAAAGTAGGTAAAAATGATTTTATAAATATACTGGCCGACAGAGTTTTTCAGGTTATAGAGGTCAGTGAAGACTTCGAAGCGAAAATACTTTGCTTAAAACCGAGTTATCTGGAGATTGACAATACTCTTCACAGTTTTAATATTCGGAATATTCTATATGAGTTTCCCCATCATACATTGACAGATTCTAAAATGAAGTTGTTTTATTCTTTATTTGATTATTGTCAGGATATAATACGGGATACTGAAAACATATTTCGTAAACAATTAATAAGAAGTGTTCTAAACACCATGTTTCTGGAAGTCTGTAATATGCTGATGCAGAAAAGCCACACTGAAGATAAAACAGATGATATCCGAAACGAAATGTTTACTAAGTTTATGAAACATGTCGAACTGAACTTTAAAAAAGATAGGAGTATTCGGTTCTATGCAGAAAAGGCTCATTTGACTCCGAAATATTTTTCATCAATAATATTCCGTTTGACCGGTAAACATGCAAAAGTATGGATAGATGAATATGTGATACTGGAAATAAAAGCTTTGTTAAAATCAACGAATCTCACAATTCAGCAGATAAGCTATGACCTGAACTTCGCGACACCATCTCACTTTAGTCGTTATTTTAAACATCACACGGGGATTTCACCCAATGAATATCGAAATGGTTAACTCAAAAATGTCTACGAACATTTGAAAGACCTTATACTGACAAAGTAAAATCATATTTTATTCTATCAATCTATAGCCAATAACTGTTTTGTATAAGGTTGGTATTATTAATAGCTTTTTATTGGCAATATATTCAATATCGGCAGTAATGTTTTTTTCTTTTCCTAAATCAATAATTAACTTCTTGTTACCGTCCGCATCAATGTGAAATATCTGACCTTGCCATGCTCCCGAAACAAAGAAACCGTTACTTCCATCACTAACAATACCATCTAAATTATCAATTCCACTAAATATTTTGATAAATTTCTTTGACGATTTACTTATTGCATAAACAGTTTTGTCATTCATATTAAGGACTAAAACATCTTCTTTTGTACATAGCAATCCATTAGGGCCTGAAAGAGTTTTAGAATCAAGCCACACTTCAATTTTATTTTCCGATATTTTATAGATCTTATTCCCAAAACAATCAGAAATATACATGTCGCCATTCGAGTCTGCTGCAATATCATTAAAAAATTTAGCATTGTCGACCATAAACACATTCTCTACTTTGGCAGTATTTGTATTAACCTGAACAACTCTATTAATATCTGCAACATAAAGTTTATCTTTATACAACCCCATCCCCTGCGGATTATCGAACCCCTCTACCCATTTAAGGGACTCTATTTTGCCATTTATATTTATCTTTGAAATGAAGCCGTTTCCATCTTTTGCAAGATATTCTCCATTTATATTTGATATGTAAACAGTCTTTTTTGAAGAATCATAAAGTGCTGATTCCGGTTTAAGGAAAAGAGAATCAGAGACCCATACTCTTGAAAAATTTTGAGAAAAACAAATTGTCGAACTCAAAATAAATAAGGCTAATAATACTGTCTTTCTCATTTTTCTAGTTAATATTTAGACAAAGTAATTCTATACTAAGCTTGTGGTAAATATCGGAATTAATTTAATCATCAATAGCTTTTTAAGAAATTAATATTTTAAGTTTACAGATCTTTAATACAGATAAGTATATTCTTTATTTCTTTGAAAATAGTTTCTTTATTTAGGTCCAATTTGAATATTATACTTTCCTGCTTGTAATACAAATATGCATTTACCGTTTTTTTCGCCGCGATAACTAACTCCATTTATTGACCTAAAGAGCTTATCTCCACTTTTAATTACATCTTTCAGATTAACCTTCAAATAGAGTGTAACTGTAGTGTTTGCAGGAACAACAAACTTATATGAAGTAATTTTTCCATTAATATTCCATTCCGACTCAATACGTCCATACATAGATTCATAATGTCCTTTAGCAAAAGTCATTTCACCGGTCGGATCAGGTTCAGGCTTTAATATGAAATGTTTAAATCCGGGGTGATCTTCATCTCGTTCGATACCTAATGAATAGGCATACATCCACGATGCAACAGCTCCAAATGAATAATGATTGAATGAATTCATCCGGTTGTTCCCTCCAAATCCATCTGTGTGCGTGTATGAATTCAGACGTTCCCAAATAGTTGTAGCACCTTGTTCTACAGAATAGAGCCATGATGGATATGTTGTTTGTTGAAAGAGCCTGTAAGCAACGTCAGATAATCCATTATCTGACAAAGCCTTATTAATCCATGATGTGCCAATAAATCCTGTCATTAATGAGTATGGGGGGCAGACAGTTTTATTATCAGCATGATTTTCGCGAATAACCGCATCCTTGAAATTAGCAATCATTTTAGCCTTGTCTTTTTCATCTACAATATTGAATACCAGAGGTAAAATATATGATGTTTGTGTATCAACTAACTCATACTCTTTCTCAGGTTCAAAGGCTGAAAAGATAGTTTTGCCAGTAGATGGTTGAATGTATGTTTTATTGAAAAATTCTTTTCTTTCGTTATAAATTTTAGAAAAGTATGCCATGTCTTCTGTTTTCCCCAGAAGGTTAGCCGTTTTACACATAATATCCAAATCGTATAAGAAATAGGCTTCCCATAATAGCGACTTATCATTACACCCGTCTTCAGGGCCTAACCAGTCTGTCAGATCTCCCCATGCCCGTTGTTGTACAATCAAGCCTGTCTCTTTATCGATTGTTTCGTTTAAAATAAAATGAATATACTTTTTCATTGCATCATAATGCTCTGTTAGCATATCTATATCATTGTATTGTTGATACGCCTCCCATGGAACGGTAATACCTGCACTCCCCCATAAGATGCCTCCAAACCCGATATCTAATGGAGCAATGTCTGAAAAACGACCGTTCTCTCGTTGAGCGTCACGCATAGCAAGCATATGTCGTCGTAGAAATTGAGGAACATCAGCTAAATATGTAGCTGCTCGAGCAAAAACAGATATATCGCCACTCCAGCCCAATCGTTCATTACGTTGAGGACAATCAGTGGGTATTGATAAGAAATTGGCATATGTAGACCAGGTAATATTTTCCCATAGTTTATTCACCTTTAGATTAGACGTTTGATAAGACGAAGTTAGCTCTTGTATAGAACTGATGACTATCCCTTTTACCGCATCTAGCGGTAATGCCTTAGGGATACCTGTAATTTCTATAAAGCGGTATCCATGAAAGGTAAAGCGAGGCTGAATAATTTCATGCTCACTCCCTTTAGTTATATATATGTCCTGAGCCATTGCAGCCCGGATATTTTCGAGCATAATCATGCCTACATTATTCTTATATTCGGGTAGATCAGGATATTTTACTTCGGCAAAACGAAGGTTGATTTTTTTCCCTGACTCAAATCCTTTCAAGGTGACACTCGGTACTCCGACCATATTTTGCCCCATATCATATACATATACACCCGGACGAACTTCTTCAACTGATTGAGCTGTGAGCTCCTTTATTTGTCTCACTGTTTGTCCAAACTGACCAATTAATTTAAGATCGTTGTATTCTTTTCCGTTTAAGCTAATAGTTCCGTTTAATGGTATTTCTTGTGCCTTTTTCCAATTCGAAGTATTATAATTAATAGTACTCCATCCCTCAATTTGGGATTCTTTACGAGCATCATATACTTCTCCTTGAAAAAAACTTCCATACAGAATAGCTCCATCATTATAATACTGCCATGAATCGGGATCTGAGACTATAATTTGGTCTGTACCATCTTCGTATGTTATAATCATCTTGAATAAGAGAGATTGACGATCTCCGAAGAAATTCCAATATTCTCCCATGAAAGTAGATGCACCACTCCACCACCCTTCAGCAAGAATAGCTCCCATGGCATTTTTACCGGATCGTAGAAGGGAGGTTACATCGAAGGTTTGATACATCTGTGTTTTGTTATATTGCGTCATCCCTGGATTAAAATAATCATTTCCGACACGTTGTCCGTTTATATAAAACTCGTAAATACCGCGCGATGTAACATAAATTCTAGCTTTTGCAATTTTATTTTTAGCATCAAAAGTTGTCCGCAACATTGGCATAGAATTACGACTCGGATTATGTGTGAGGAAAAAGCCTTTTTCTCCTCCCTCTATGATTTGCCCTTCTTCTCGTAATAAAATATTCGATGGTGTACGAAGGTTACGTATTTCAATATCCGAAAATTGAGCCTTCTGTTTATTAGGAACATAAAAACCGATATCTCCCACTACAGGGAATGCGATAAAATCGCCGCCTTGCCCTAAAGGATTAACACCCAGATATGTTATCTCTTGTTCGTTAATATAGATATGCGTATGACCTAAGTTGTTGGAAAAACGAATTTTATGTTTTTGATATTTATTTTTGTTATTGATCAGAGATGTCGGAATTTTGATACTCTTTAGAGGTATTTCCTTTTTGTCTTCAGGATGAAAGCCTACCCGGTAAATATTCAGTAAAGCTTCTTTGTCCGAAGAGAGTGGAGCTATATCAAGTTCAAGCATGAAATATGATTCATCTTTTGAGCTTTCAAGTTGAAAGATATTCATATTCTTATTCATCAAACGTTGATCGTTGGCTCCGTAAATGAAGCCGGCTTTAGAAGATTGGCTTGGTTCGTCTAATTGTAAACAATAGCCTATGCCGAAAACGGGTAGATAGTGCGAATATAACACTAAGTCATCTTTTCCTCCTCCAATCCATTTTGCATGTCCCCATACCGATATTTCTGTACTCATTAGACCGGTTTCGAACCAAGAGCCGGCATTAAGTTTTTTATTATTACCATCCCAAACTGTAAGTTGCCAATGATAGCGGGTTGTCGGTTGTAAAGTCGTACCCTCATATCGTATGTTTAATGAAACATAATTATTCACTCTGCCCGAATCCCAGACCTTATCCCCTGATTCATTAGTGATCTCAATTTGATAGGCTTTTTGATAAGCACCGTTTTTAGAGGATTGCATATTCCAACTGAAACGAGGTTTCTCAATATCTATCCCTAGTGGAGTTTTTGTGTATTCGGTTTTTAAATTTGATAAGTAAATGTCTGAGGGATTTTCAGCCACTGCTTCAGAGAAAAATAATAGGACGAAAAGGTGAATAATGATGTTTCTCATAAAAGTGATTTCTTCTTAATAAGTTTCTATTTCGATATACGAAGAGTTTAATCCCTCGACAGAAACAGTTAATTCGATCTTTCCAACTTTATCATTTGGTTGTACAATGACAATAGCTTTACCTCTGAATGTATTAGGTGTTAATGACCGAAAACTCTTCATGTCATCGTATGCTGCATTGCCTGAGGCAATAACAGAACCATCTCCTTTACATTCTATATTAACTGGTAAATTAGTATCCGGAACAATATTTCCGTTTTCATCAACAATTTCAATTTTTATGTAAGATAAGTCATTTTTATTTGCTTTTATTTTATTTCTGTCTGCAGTTAACCGGATTGCAGAAGGGCTTCCTGTTGTTTTCAATATCGTTTCGGCAGCTTCTTTTTCCTTATTTATATTAACAGCTTTCAGTATTCCTTGTGTATAAGGGACTTCAAACGTTGCGGTGTAATCTTCTTTACCTGTTTCTTTTTCGCCGATTAGCTTATCATTCAGGTAAAGTCTGACTTTGGGTGAACGACTGTATATATTCACTCGCATTGGTTTTCCCTCCAGACCTTTCCAATTCCAACTAAGCAGTTCGTCTGTCCAGCCCCAGCCGTTTACGACCTCTTTTTTTCCTTCTGCAACAGGACGACGAACAGCCATAGATATTTCTCGTTCACGCCATAAGATGTCTCTGTAATAAGATTGAGGTTTCTTGTCTCCGCAAAAATCGATATCTCCGCACCATGCATTATACCAAGGCCATCCCATAAATTGAGAATCTCTCTCTCCTTCACCTAATTCGAGAGCATGTCCCAGACCTGCTTCACCGATGTAGTCAATAGCTGTCCAAACAAAATCTCCGATTATATAAGGATGTTTTTCTACAAGATTCCAGTTTTGTGCAGCCTCTTTAGGATAAGATTCACTTCCGTAAATCACACGTTCGGGATAAGCATCATGATCGCTTTCGTATTTTTGCCATACATAGTTATAACCGGCTACATCTACATTCTGAAAAGCTCTGTGTGAATCTTTATCCCAAGTAAATCCTTGCGCACGTCTGTCCCAGAAATCATTTGCTCCGACGGTTGTATAACGACTTGTATCATATTTTTTTACAATTTCGACTAGCCTTTTAGCGATTATCATTCCAATAGAGTCTGATCGTTGTTCTATTTCATTACCAATACTCCACATTATAATCGAAGGATGATTTCTGTCTCTACGTACTGATGCTGCTAAGTCTTTGTCACTCCATTCGTCAAAATATTGATGATAATCATTGTCTCTTTTCGATTTTTGCCATTGGTCAAATGTTTCATGGATGACCAAAATCCCTAATCTGTCACAAGCTGCTAAAAAAGCCTCTGAGACCTGATTATGTGCACATCTGACAGCATTATAGCCATGTGCTTTTAGAAGTTCTACTTTTTTCTCTTCGGCTCTATCTATAGCTGCAGCTCCTAATAATCCATTATCATGGTGTACACAACCGCCTTTTAGTTTCAGGGACTTTCCATTTAGAAGGAATCCTTCTTTTGCTGAAAATGAAATTGTCCGTATTCCAAAGGGAATAGATATTTTATCATATTGCTTTCCGTTTGAAGAGATAGACAGCTCTGCCGTATATAGTACAGGATTATCAACTGACCATAATTGAGGATTCTTAATTTTGTGTGAAATAGAAACAAGCAAGTTGTTAGTGAGTTCTGTATTTTGGATCGTGGATAGCACTTCCTTACCTTCGGGAGAGAGGATTCTTAATTTCAATTCTCCAGACTTCGGCTCTTTTATTTGATTATGAATTGTAGTGGCAAATTTAATGTTAGCATCTTTGCCTTGTATCTCTGATGCATCAATAAAAGTATCCCATGTATCTAAATGAATTTTGTCTGTTTTTATGAGCCAGACATGTCTATAAATACCCGACCCTGAATACCAGCGACTATTCTGTCCTTCGTTAACAACCTTAACAGCTATGGTATTGGAAATTCCAGGAGCATTGCAATAGGGCGTAATATCTATTTTGTAAGAAGTATATCCGTAAGGGTTGAACGATACTTTTTTCCCGTTCACCCATATTTCAGATTGATTATATACTCCCTCAAAATAGAGTGTAAGTAACTTATCTGAATCTTGTTGTTCTATAGTAAATTCTTTTCGGTACCATCCTTCTCCTCCGAGAGTTTGACCCGTATCGGCTCCACCTGCACCTCCTTCATTTACCTTAGAAAAAGGACCGATTACTATTCCTTCCTTTTGGATTGGTGCTGGTTCTACACTCCAGTCGTGAGGAAGATCAAGAAGTCTCCATTTTGAGTCATTATATTCAGCTTGCTCCGCATTAGCTACACTTCCGCGATGAAATTTCCAATTTGAATCGAAAGATGTTTTTCGCCCCGATGCAGACATATTAATATTTGCACCTATCAGAAAGAGTGAAATAATTAGACTTGTGAGTAATAACGGTTTCCTTGTTTTGCCCATGATACAGTATTATAAATTATTAAGATGTAGCAAAAGAAAGAATTTTATCTAAAACGGAGGGGGGGTATAATTTCAAATAAGGCAGAATGGGCGTAAACTGACAGTTTTGGCACCCGATTTGGCAGAATTTTACTCCTATTTATTTGATGTGTTTTTGCTGATATTCTGATGGTGTAGCTCCAAATTCATTTTTGAAACATTTAGAAAAGTATTTGGGATCATTAAACCCTAAGGCATAAGCGACCTCTGAAATAGTCAATCTTCCATCCAATAACATCATACAAGCTTTTTTCATCTTTATATTTCGGATAAAGTCAAGAGGGGTGAGCCCGGTTATAGACTTTATTTTTCGATGTAGAGTAGATTTTGACATATTGAGAGCTGATGAAAGCTCATCCAAATCAAAATCGGATCGTCCAATATGTATTTCGATTTGTTGAATGGTAGATTGGAGAAAACGTTTATTTGCGGATTCATAAGAAAGACCATCAATATTAGTATTTTGTTCTTTCTGAAAAACTTCTTGCCTCGTCTTGTATAATCTAGTTAAATTATTCACCTGAGAAATAAGTTCTTTGAGCTCAAAAGGCTTAGCGATATAACCTTCTGCTCCAACTTCGTAAGATGTTATCCGATCTTCGTCTCCATTTCTGGCCGTTAATATGATAATAGGAATATGGTTATACCTCAAGTCTGTTTTAATTTGCCGACATAATTCCCATCCGCTGATATCAGGCATCATAACATCACAAACGATAATATCCACAGCATAATTATCGAGATGCTCCCATGCTAATATTGCGTTTTGGGCTGTTATAACATTAAACCTGTTTTCTAATGTTTTTTTCATCAGAAATAGAAGTTCGGTGTTGTCATCAACCAGTAGAAGTGTGGGAATATTTTCATTTTCAGCCAAAGATATGTTGGAAACCATCGTCTTACTTTCGCTTGTTTTTAGAATATCCGTTGTGACTTCTTCTGGATGATAGCTCCTTTTATCAATTGGAAGATTTATGGTAAAGCAAGAGCCTTTGTCCGAATTGTTTTCTGCGAATATATTTCCATGCAGGAGAGTCACTAAACTTTTTGTTAGTGAAAGACCGATTCCATTTGATTCAAAGTTTTTATTTGCTTTGTTTTGATAGAAACGAGAGAAGATATTATCTAAATCGTTTTCAGCAATTCCAACGCCAGTATCCTCTATCTGTACGATCAGTGTATTGTCTTTTTCGGCAGATAACTTAACTGTTACTATAATATTTCCTCCCGAAGGTGTATATTTCACCGCATTGGACAGTAAATTAAACAAGATTTTATCTACTTTCTCAAAGTCAGTATATCCCCATATTTCGTCGGTCGGAACATATATTTTTAAATCAATATTTTTCTTTTTAGCCAGAGCGGAGAAGTTTGTTTGGCAAATGTTGAGAATGAATAATCCGATATTTCCATAATTAATAGTAAGCGGCATTTTTTCGATATCGATTCTTCTGAAATCGAGAACTTGCTGTATTAACCGTTTTAATCGGCTTATATTCGACTTAAGTATATTTACCTGATCCTCATTAGATGATGTTTTTATTTCTAAATAATCTACAGCACTGGACATTACTGTCAACGGAGTTAGCAGTTCATGCGAAACATTAGTAAAATAGTCTAATTTTGTTTGTGCCAGTTCTTCCTGAAGACGAGTTTTATCTTTACGTCTGACACGTAATAAGTATAAACGCAATACGGTATATATGCATACAATTATAAGTATTACATAAAATAAATAAGCATACCATGTTTCATAAAACGCAGCTTCCTTCTCTATTATCAGAACAACTTTGTCTTCAGTCCATTTGCCTGGTGTATATTCTGCTTTTAACCGCAATTTATAGTTTCCTTTGCTTAGATGGTTGTAAAAAGCGGATTGTTTATCCGAATCCAGATATACCCAATCCATATCTACACCTTCCAGTTTATAAGCAAGCCTTTCTTTAGAATTTAATGAGTATTGCAGGGCTGAAAACAAGATTTCTATATTTCTATCTTGAGCATTTAAAAATATTTTATTTATAGTATTCCGTTGATTATTCTTTATTGAATCAGAAAAGAATAAACTTTGGTTATTTACTTTAATATCACTAATAACCGGCGCAATTTCCTCTATACTCACAGGAGAATGGCTTGGAGGAAGAATATGGGTGAAACCACCATGTCCCCCAACGTATATACCACCATCCTGATCCAGAGCAACAGCCTTGTTACGAAATACATTGACAACTATATTGTCATCCGAAGCCTGATAATTATACGAAGTTCCATTGTTGATATCATATCGTATCACTTTCTTATTAGTAACAATCCATAGATAATTATTGTCGGCCTGCAAGCTTAAAATAGAACTGTTATTTGTCTGACTACTTAGCAAAGAGTCCTCCTCAAATTTTTTATTTTCGCTGAATTTATAAATCCTATTAAAAGAAGTGACAATCCAGATACAACTTTTCTTATCAACACAAAAATGGTTGATCTCTTCATTCTTTGACAATGAGGGGATACGGGCATATAGTTCATCCTTGATACTATCGTTTGTATAATTCAGCTGATATATATTTCCATCTGCACTTATTCCCCACACTTTACCATGCGTATCTATTGTCAGCTTTGATATATCGGCAAGTTTCCTTTCGATCTTGGTCAGAGTATCAGAACCGATCGACTTTAGAAAAATACCAGTAGAAGTTAGTATCCACAGATTGCCTTGCTCATCTTCTTCTAGTTGAAGAATGTATCCGGGATTATCAGTCAAATCCCTTAATCTTATATCTTTTTCTTTGAGTATATTTAAATTCTTATGAATTAGTTTTATAACACGAGACTCACCGTTGGTTCCAATCCAAACTCCTTTATCTTTTTTACAGATAGTAATTGTTCTGATACTCAAAGAGGCGATATCATTTTTGACTTGATTATTAGATATTCTGTTTGTAGATGGATCATATAACATAAGTCCATATCGGTCTTGGTTTAACCACATTATATTGTCATTATCCAAGCACAAATCTATGATATTGGCATCCCATCCCATACGTTCTTTGATTTGTGGTAAAGGATAATTTTTTATTTTTGAGTTATCAAAAAAGAGCGTGTATGCCATATCATACGAACTGAGCCACAAATTTCCGGCGCTGTCTTTGAATATTCTTGTGTACATCATGTAAGTATCTACAAGATCGTGTATATCTATTTTTTCTAAACTCCCATTATCTGTTATTTTTAAGGCATATAATTCATTGTGCGACAAAGCCCAGATATAGCCAAAAGTATCGTCTTGCGTCAAACTATAAAATATCGGGTCGGATTCCTTCCTTTTTGAACTGATAATATGGTGTCTCTTATATAGTAAGCCTGTAGAATTATCGGGAAAGAACTGCCATAATCCGTCCCCCCATGTTCCGATCCAATAGTTGTCATTTTTATCCTGAAACATCGTAAAAGGTCTGTTCTCTTTCCCAACAGGAGGGTAATTAATAAATCCATCAGAACGTTCATCATATCTGAAGAGTCCTTTCCCAGAAATTAAAACCCAGATATTTCCGATGCGATCTTTATACATTGAATTGATACCCGAAACTGAAAGAGTATATTCTTTTACAATAGAAACATTGTGGCTACATTTATATATTTTGCCTTCGGCTGCTACCAGTGCATTTCCATCTTTATCCATCAGGATAGCATCAATACTCTTATCTTGAAGAACCTTATCCGGAAATGGACTAAGCCTATACGTTTTTTTATCAAATAAATTGAGTCCCTTTCTTGTCCCAATCCATAGATAGAGATCATTATCAGACATACAGACTATTGAATTGTTTGTGAGTAAATCGGGCTGTTTGTGGTTTGTTTTGAAAGATTGCAGCCTGAATCCATCATACCTAACCAAACCATTTGTTGTTCCGATCCAAAGATATCCTTCTTTATCCTGATAAAAATCCCATATTTCATTCGAATTGAGCTGATAGAAGAAAGGTGCCTTTTGAGATATGATCTGCTGTGCTTGAATACTCAGGCTGACGATGATAAAGACAAAAATAAGTAATGAGCTTTTCATAATGGGGTGATCAGATCTTAGAAACTTTAAAGATAACACGAATGCAAGGATTTTATAGGATATTCAACCTGCAAGTTTTCAGGCTATTTTTATTTATGCTAAATGATTCCTCTATATTTCTCCCTATTAAAGTCCGACTTGTAAAGAATCTGCCAGCCAATGTGAAATATTCAGAAAATCTGCTATCAGAATTCCACTTTAAGTCTATATGCAAATAACTGGAGGTGTTTATCTAAGTAAATTCAAATAAGTGCACGACACATCTTCCTGCTTTTTGTTCCAAAATGGGGATTTCTGAATCTTTGGTTGATCGAACAGCTTACAGTTATCGAAACACCAATTTACAGGAAACGATTTCTTCAACTTGAAACAGTCTATAATTGAGAATAATTATTGAGGCAACCTACCACCAATAAGGATATTGACAGTAGGTTATCTCAATAAAAATTTATTGTCTGGAGCGAGCTATGTTTGCAAATGCCTGCTCGGCTGCAGCAGCATAAATCTTCGTTTCACCCACCGGAACATCAAACTGATTTTGTTCCAATGCTACCAACAATTCATCTGCTACCTCTGACGCAGGAATACCATTTGCGCCTCCTATTTCCGCAGAAAATTCCGTATTTACCATTGGAGGGTAAACCTCATAGATTTGTAAGTTCTTCTGTTCTTCATAAGTCATTCTTAAAGCAACAGTATAACTATGTAATGCTGCTTTTGTAGCCCCATATGTAGGTAAAAACTTATGGCTTCCGTACACTGCAATAGAAGAAATATTGATTACTGCCGAATCTGATTTTTTTAGGAGATGAGGCAATAACAACTCTGTAAAATGGATAACCGCAATATAGTTTGTATTCATCTCAACAAGAGCTTTTTCATGAGCATCCGTCGTTTCGCTCAGTAAGTAGCCAAAAGCAGCTCCCGCATTATTTACAATGATATTTACATCGGGATAGTATGTTTTTAGCTCTTCAGCAATACGCCGTCTGTCAGCTTCCACAGATAGATCTCCTTGAATACCTTCGGCATCTTTTAATTCAGCCAGAGCTCTTTGGAGGCGTTCTTCATTGCGCCCATTGATGATTATTTTATTTCCTGCAGCTTGTAATTTTTTTGCAATAGCCAGACCAATACCGGCACTTCCTCCGGTTATAAATACGGTATTTCCACTTGTCTTCATATGTCTTTATCTTTTTTTGTTAAATTATTTGGACTTTTATTTTAATGTCGGGTAATCTGTGTATCCTTTCGCTCCGGGAGTATAGAGTGTTTCACGATCAAGCTCGTTAAGAGGAGCATCTGTTTTGAATCTTTCCACTAAATCGGGGTTTGAGATGAATGGACTTCCAAATGATACCAGATCAGCATCTCCGTCACTTAATACCTTATTGGCAGTTTCTTTATCGAATCCACGATTGATAATGATAGTTCCTTTATATATTTTACGAAAATGCTTGGCTACCTCTTGTATTGCGTTCGGATTTTTAGTGACATCGGTAAAAGGTTCCAATAAGTGTATATAGGCTAATCGGTAGTCATTTAATCTGTTTGCAATATAATTATATACCGAAATTGTTTCGTCATCTACCGATATTCCCATAAGTCCGTCAAGGGATGGATTAAGTCGTACACCTACACGGGTAATGTCTACAGCCGCTTTCAATTCATCTAGAATATCAAAAAGTATACGAGCACGGTTTTCTACCGAACCGCCATACTCATCCGTACGCCAATTACTATTCTTACTAAAAAATTGTTGTAATAGGTACCCGTTTGCACCATGTAATTCTACTCCATCAAATCCTGCATCAAAAGCATTGATCGCTGCCTGTTTAAAATCCACAATAGTTTTTTTTATATCATCTAATGTCATTTCTTGAGCAGTCACACTCTCTTTGAATCCTTCGGGAGTGAACACTTGTACATGAGGATTATAAGGTGATGGAGCCAAAGGCAGATTTCCTCCCAGAACGTCAGGGTGAGAATAAGCTCCGGTATGCCATAATTGAGCAAATATCTTACCCCCGTTTTTATGAACTGCGTCAGTAGTCAATCGCCATCCCTCAATTTGACCCTTGGAATAGATCGCAGGCACATTGATAACACCTACAGCTTCAGGGCTGATAAAAGTTCCGCCGGTAATGATAAGTCCAGCCGTAGCACGTTGACTATAATAGAGAGCAGTAAGTTCAGTAGCAGAATGCGAGTCATTGTCGGCACGGCTACGAGTCATGGGAGCCATTACGATACGATTGTTTAGAATCAGACCGTCCAGATTGTAAGGCTCAAATATTAATATCTTTTCTTTTGTTTCCATAAAAATTACTTGTATTTTTGCTTGCGAAATGCAAGTACAAACATAAATAATTACTTGCAAAATACAAGTAGATATAAAGTTTTTTTATGACAGATACAAAAAAAAGATCGGATTGTCCTATCAGTTGCTCTCTTGATATCTGGGGAGACAAGTGGTCTTTATTGATTGTCAGAGACCTGATATTCTTTAAAGAGCGTACATATAGTGATTTTTTAAAATCGGATGAAAAAATAGCAACCAATATTTTGGCTGCCCGATTACAAATGCTTGAAGATAATGGTATTATTTCTAAATCAGAGCACCCTGAAAGTAAGGCTAAGGTATTGTATAAACTGACACCAAAGGGCATTGACTTATTACCCTTGATGATTGAAATAAATGTATGGGCTGACAAATACCTGATTATCCCTGATGAGCAAAGAGAAATATTAAAGGAGATAAAGAAGAATAAAGAGGCTTATATCAAAAAAAGGACGAAAGAGCTTAAGGAAATATAGGATTCATTTTACACATCCAACTACCAACATAATCAAGTTTGGCTCGTTCATTATAAGCCAAACTTACTATGTTGGTAGTTTTTATTATTTAGCAGCAATCAGGTTTACCCATTTGGTAAATGACACTATATAGTTATCTACAAACTTGACAGTTCTTTCAGCTACCAGTTTTCCGCTCTCATCTAAAGCAGAAGCTATATCACCTAAATAGGCTTCGGGCTGTTGCATCATCAAGACATTGAGGAAAACCATTGGTTGACGTAAATGTTGATTCGCGCCAAAAGCCCCTATCTGTCCAGGTGATACACTGATAATACCTCCGGGTTTTGCATCCCATACATTTTTGCCATAAGGGCGTGAACCGACATCCAAAGCATTTTTGAGTACTGCTGGGATGGTACGGTTGTGTTCAGGGGTAATAAACAAAAAGCCTGACAGTTCTTTTACTTTATCCCTAAATACAGTATACGATTCAGGAGCATTATTATCATCATCGAAGTCTTGATTATAGATATCCAACTTGCTGATATCAATTATTTCAAACTTAATCTCCGAATTGCTTTTTGACACAACGAATTCGGCTACGCTCTTACTGAATGAATTTCGGCGCAGGCTCCCTACAAAGATTCCAATTGTTTTACTCATAATTTAATTTTTTAGTATATCAAATATAATATTTATCTGTGATATTAATTTATACAGAGTCGTTTATGTTATATATAGGTTATCAGGACTCAATTACTTCAACCATTTTACAACATCCTGCAGCATTTGACTATTGATAGTGTGTCCTTCCTCATAAGTATGAAATTCAGGATGAATGTTCTTGTCTTTAAGGTAATCAACAGCATCAACAGCATATTGATAATTGAGAACGTTATCTGATTTTCCGTGTGAGACAAATATTTTTAGTTCCTCCAATCTATCATTACCGGCTATCAATGGCTTTACTTCCGGCAGTAACCTGCCGCTCATAACAGCTATTCCCGCAATCTTTTCGGGAGCAGTTAATGCCACACTATAACTCATTATACCTCCTTGACTAAAACCCATTAAGAAAACCTGTTCATCGTCAAAATCTTCCAATGATTTCAGTTCATCTATAAAAGATATAATTTTCAGCCTCGATTGTTCTGCCTGCTGTGCATTGATCTCCGGGCGTCCGCTTGAGAAATCTACCTGAAACCAAGCATAGCTACCGGCACCCAGGCTTAATGGTCCTCGAGCAGATACAACCAGATATTTGTCGGGTATGGCTTCTGCTAATGAGAACATGTGCTGCTCGTTACTTCCAACGCCATGCAGCATAATCAGTAAAGGAGGCTTATTAGCTGCATCCTTCGGTCTTCGTAATGTATAAAATAATGTTGTATTCTGATTCATAATTGCAATACTAATTTTATAATTAAACAATACCCAACTTCACAGACATCATATTTAATGAACCGGCGACCAGATGGTCATTGAATATATAAGGTACTTCATCTTTTTCTTGCAAGGCAAGTGTATATAAAAGAGGAATAAAATGTTCGGGTGTAGGGATTGCCAATTTAAATTCTTTTCCTAATTTGTCAAAATTCACAAGGGATTGGTGATCTCCTTCTGTAATGAACTGTCTGATTCTTTCATTCACTCCAATAGCCCAGTCATATCCAGAATCAACAGTATCCATATTACTCCAATCGACCATCCGTAAGTTATGAATGGAATTGCCGCTTCCGATAATGATTACTCCTTTTCTTCTTAATGCAGCCAGTTCTTTGCCTAACTGATAATGAAAAGCCGCCGGTTTAGAATAATCGATACTCATTTCGATAACCGGTACGTCTGCCTTTGGAAACAAAAATTTGGTTACTGTCCAACATCCATGGTCCAGTCCCCATTCATTCGTGAGGTTTACAGAGGTTGATGTTATACCTTGCTGAATAGCCAAAGCTAATTCAGGGCTTCCCAGAGCCGGATACTGAACTTCGTATAGCCGGGATGGAAAGCCTCCGAAATCGTGTATGGTTTCAGGTTGCTTCATTGCTGTTACAAAAGTTCCTCTTGTTTCCCAGTGTGCCGAAATACAAAGTATTGCATTGGGTCTGGGTAATTCCTTTGCGATAGACTCGAATCCTCTGGTAAATATATTGTCTTCAATAGCGTTCATCGGATTGCCATGTCCTACAAACAGAGCAGGCATTCGCTCTGTAGCCTTGAAGTTCTTTGTAAATTGGTGAAGCGAGTCTAATTTCAGTTCATTTATTTCGGAATGTAACAATGTCATAATTCTCTCTCATTCTATATTTATTTCTAATATTAAAAATGCCTGATGAAAGTCTTAATTTCCATCAGGCAATATATAGGGCTTTCTAAAACTTAGTTTCCCATAATCTGATCCATATAAGACTTATTATCCCAGAATAGATATTCTTCTGTCATGACTCCATCTTTCCAGATTCCGATTGTTGCCATCGGTAATTTAAAGCTTTTACCTGTCGGCTGTATAAATTTACCATCGCCTATAGGCATTGGTTCAGTAAAGGTGCCTAACATATATCCCATTACCGCTGTTATATTTCCTGAACCTATTTTAATAGGATGTTCTTCAATCCGAGTATCAGGTGCATAGACAAACATGGCGTCAAGAGTTTTAATATGCTGCTCTATTCCAACTTCGGAATGTCCGTCAGGAAAATGCACTATAATATCTTTAGCATGGCTTTCGTGTAAACGTTTCCAATCACGATTGCTAAATACGGTATAATCCAAGGTATCAAATGTCTGAAGATACTTAGAGATTAGTTGATTGGCTGCAGTCATTTCTTTGACTTGTTTCAAAAGCTGTTCTTTTGTTTCTGCTTTTTGTCCAAAAGAGGAAAGGCTTATTATTAAAGCAAATGCAGCAAGGCTGATTTTCAAAATAGAATTTTTCATCATCTTTAAATTTTTAATTGTTTTGATGATGCAAAGTTCTGATAAATAGCGCTTGTCAAGGTAACATATTTCGGAAGAATAATTGTGTTTTTCGGAAAAAATAAAGTTCCCGATTTATACTGAGGCTTATTCGCAGATTAAGAAAAGAATTTCGAAATGTCTTTTCTGAACTCAGAAGGAGTTATTCCTGTTTTTCTTTTGAAAGCATGTGTAAAGTATGTCTTTTCTTTAAATCCGATATCATAGCCTATTTCAGATATAGTTTTATCGGTTGATATCAACTGGTTTTTAGCTTCTGTCAGCTTACGGTTTTCTATGATTTCAGAAACACTTTGATGTAGAATATCCTGACATATAAGATTCAGGTTACGGGTAGTCATAAACAACTTTTCAGCATAAAAGCTAACATCCCGAGGTTCCCTGTAATGTTCTTCTAATAATCTTAAGAAATTTTTAAATGTTACACTTTGTATTTTTTTCGACTCTTCATTGTTAAGTTTTAGCTTCCGGCGTTCTGATTCTATCATGGTGAAAATAGACATTAATAGCTGGCGGATGACGCTTATATCGGGGGCTGCTTGTGTATATTCATCATGAATAATAGTACAGATATTATCCAGACGGCTAAAACATGTATTGGGATTCATATGTATATTGGCTCTATCATGGAAGGCAGTATACAATTGAAAAGCTGTAGCGGATATAAGTTCGCTCTTGAAACGTATAACCCAGATTTCACATTTTCCATCTTTAGCCATTGGTTTTATTTGATGCATTTTACCCTGTGTTATAAAACTTATGAAGGGTGCATCTATTATATGGGATTGAAAATCGATAAAATGTTCAGCTTGCCCTTCTATGCCTATAAGTAATTCCTCATAATCATGAGAGTGGGGGAGGTTGGGCTCCTTTAGAATTTCTTCAGCCTGTTTTACATCCAGTTTGAATATTTTAAAGATGTCATTCATACTTCAATTTTTATAAGATATAGTAAAATAAAGGAAAAAATAATAATGAAAAGTACTTATCCCATATAAAATTAATTGAGTTTTTAATCTGCCTTTTTACTGTTTGCCATTTGGAAAGAATTGATTGCTTCAACTATTAAATTCACCGAGTTCCGGATTCCAAGTGATGAGGAGTTTATTACAAGATCATATTGTCCGGCATCGTTCCAGTTTTTACCTGTATATTGCCAATAGTGGTTGGCTCTTACTCTATTAATTCTATTTATTTCCTTTGTTGCTTTATCTTCGTTATAGCCAAATTCGGCCATTACCCGATGGCGGGCAAAATCAATATCCGATATAATAAAAAGTTTAAGACAATTCGGGTAATCTTTTAAAATTTGGTTCGCAACACGGCCAATAATAACACATGACCTTTGGCTGGCCAAGTTACGTATAATTTGGCACTGGGTTATGAAGATTTTATCATCTTCGGACAAATCCATATATGCCGGAACTTGTCTGTCTGTAATAATATGCTCGAGTAATTTTGACGTAGATATATTTTGTTCCATTTGCTTTACAGAGGCGGGGTTTATCCCTAACTTTTTTGATGTCTCTGTTATGATCTTATTATCATAAAATGGAATGCCAAGCTGTTTTGCAAGCTTCATACCGATTTCATGACCTCCACTGCCAAATTCTCGTCCGATTGTTATTGTAAATATATTTTTATTGGGTACTTCTTCGGCACATTCACTCAAGTAAGTTGTTTCCTTGTTGACCAGTATAACATCAAGCCAATTTAATCGGAAAGAGAAGAAACGAACCATTACCCCGACAAAAACCATTGAAACGAGCGTTGCCACGCCTACAATATTCCATTTCCAGGTATGAAAAAAGCAGAAAGCAAATATTGCGCCTATTGCTACTAAAGTTATATCATTATAAATTTTAGCTTTTCCAAAATCCAGTCCTGTTACTTTGGATAGAGCAACACAGAAACCTTCTCCGGGTAACAATAACGCATTACAACGTACCTCACAGGCAATACCAAAACCTAGTATTGCACATGCTGCGAAAAGTTGGATTATCCGCAATACATAGCCCAATACTGAGCTATCCCAGACACACCATGAAGTTAGTATCATTGCAATATCTATAAACATCCCGAATAGAAAACCTGTAACCATTTGCAGCAGTTGTATTTTTTTGAAATTTTTCCTTAGTAATACAATCTGAAGCAATATAAGAATTGTATTCATGCAAATAGTGTACTGTCCGATGGTCCACGATGGCACTATAAACGTCATCCCGAATATACCAACATGAGTCTCTTTAGCAAGACTCCATACATAAGGAATAAGGGAGATTGCGGACGAACCCAGATCAGAACGCAAGGTTAATGCGACACCAATGGACATTATGAACAAAGATGCCGCAAATATAGTATATCGGCGTAATATTACCTGAATGGTGTTTATGTTGTTATTCACGGTTAAGCTTACCCGCTTTGATATCATCAATCATTCCTTTATAAGGAGCCTGAGAGATAATTTGATCATTATTAATCCCTTCGTTTTTAGCATAAGTGATCGTTGCAAATTCAGGCACCACATATTTCGGATAAGTGCTGTATTTTTCACGGCTTTCTTCCATCAGAGGAATGAAATCGTTCTGGAAACAAACTGTTATTTCAGGATGTTCATGTACCCATTTCGGAAAAAATATTATACCATGCAGCCTTTTGTCTTTCGGCATGAAAGCAATACTGACATCTGTTCCCGTTGGTTCTGTCCATGATATTTTATAAACATCATCTGTTAGTTTTACTAAATCTACTTTTTGGTCTTTTACCCAACGTCCGCCAACCATACCACTATGAATTCGATAATCGATAGTGTTTTCATTTTTAACATAAAGTTCATATTCCCATCCATTTTCATATGTATATATGAAGTGAGAACCGATAAATTTATCCATATAATTTTATATTTTTTATTTAGTGTAAAGGTAGGAGAAAGCCATGCCTGCTATGTTATCTGAGAGAATCTATTTTACTTGCCTGTAAAAGTCAAAATGATTATTTTTGTATTTATGGATGAGTTTGTTAAAATAGAAAAGTCCCAAAATGAATTTTACTTCTCTTGTTATGATAAGTTTACACAAAGAGAATTGTATGAGAAATACTATAAAATTCTCAAAATTATATCAGGTACAGCAAATCTGTCTAATAATAAAACAAATATAACGGTAAGGACAGGAGACTTTGTATTTGTTAATCAAGGCGGCTTCTCCAGAATACGTATGTATCCGGAGAAAAGACGGCCTTTTAAATTATTATGCTTGAATTTTACAGATAACTTTTTACGGAAATGTCTCAAAGATCAAACTCATCTTTTAGGCATAAAAAGCAGGGTAGGTGCATTTGAGACGATAGAATCAAATATAATGCTCGAAGCTTTATTCTCATCTCTGAATGTATATGCAACAAATAATAGTCCTATGGATATGATTACCGTAGATCTGAAGTTAAGGGAATGTATACATATTCTGTCGCAAAACAATCCTCAGTTATTAAATGAGATGCTATGTCTGCAAATAGGAAAGCGAGTGGAGTTGGAAGAGTTTATGAATAGCAATTATATGTATAATGCCCCTTTGGTGCGTTTTGCAGAATTGTCAGGAAGAAGCTTGTCTTCTTTTCGAAGAGAGTTCGTACAGCTATATGGAACAACTCCTAATAGGTGGCTTATAAAGAAGAGGCTTGATGTGGCTTATCAGAAATTAACAGAAGTGGGATGTAAAGTATCCGATATCTATCTGGAATTGGGCTTTGAGACCCTATCCCACTTTTCTCGTAAGTTTAAAGAACAATACGGTATTTCTCCGTCTAAGTTGCAGGGGCATAATGATCAGACTGAATATAGAATGAGCCTGAAATAACCAAAGAAACTCTATCATCCATTTAAATAGCTTGAATGATTTCTTATATTAATAACTGAAGAATAGTTGATTCTCTTTTTTGAGTAGTTAAAATTACGTTTAAACCATCAATAATCATAAAGTAAATTACTGACAAACAATGACTAACACACATAATCGTGGACAATTTCTGTCTCTTGTCTTTGACCACGATTTAGGCATGTATATACTGTCGTAAATTGCCCTTTTCTGCCTATTTGGACAAAAGAAAAAACCTCGACTTTCTACTGAAAATCAAGGCTTTACTTCTTTTTGCATCATTTGCTAGTGATCCCGCTGGGGCTCGAACCCAGGACCCCATCATTAAAAGTGATGTGCTCTACCGACTGAGCTACGGAATCTCCGGTTATGCTTTTCTTACAAAGCGAGTGCAAAGGTATAACAAAAATTTAAAAAATAAAAGAATTCATAGGCGAAATTTATACCTTTGTTATTACAAGTAAGCTGAAAATTGTTTAGGTAATCTTTATTAATTATTGTATATGAATGAATTGAAAGACGGTCAGGTTCATCAAAATTATTTATCAAAATCTTTATTATGGCTAATGACAATCGGAGCAGGATTGGTTGTTGCGAATAATTATTACAATCAACCTCTTCTGGGAAAAATAGCTAAAGAGTTTAATATTTCCGAATCTACAGCCAACAATGTAGCGATGCTTACTCAAATCGGCTATGCCTTAGGCCTATTGTTATTGATACCTTTAGGTGATATGTTTAGACGAAAAAAGATCATTATTGCAGACTTTGCTCTTATCATCCTATCCCTATTGACTTTCTCGCTAAGTACAAATATATATGTAATGTTTGCAGCGAGTTTTTTCATCGGATTCAGTTCCGTTATCCCCCAAATGTTTGTTCCTATTGCAGCTCAACTATCTAAGCCCGAAGAGAAAGGAAAGAACGTTGGACTGGTTATGAGCGGACTTCTAGTAGGGATCCTTGTCTCCCGCGTTTTCAGCGGTATCGTAGGAGAAATACTCGGATGGAGAGAAGTCTATTATATTGCAATAGCCGTAGTGACTCTCTTTGGCATCTCTATTGTACTAGTATTACCTAACATAAAGCCGACTTTCAACGGAACATATTCTCAATTAATGCAATCGCTGCTTCTCTATGTATGGACGGTACCCAGTTTGAGATTAGCATCCCTTCGAGGAGCGTTAGGTTTCGGATCATTTATGGCATTCTGGACTACCCTGACCTTTCATCTCGAACGCCCTCCCTTTTTAGCAGGAAGTGATGTTGCCGGCATGCTAGGGCTTGTAGGCGTGGTCGGTGCACTTGCCGCATCTCTCGTCGGACGCATGACCGACAGGATCAATAAGAACCTGTTGATTATAATCTCTGTCATTATAATGATTCTTTCGTGGCTGGTATTCGGAATCTGGGGATTCTCTTATGCCGGACTTATCATTGGTATCATATTACTGGATGTAGGTTTACAATCCATGCATATAACAAATCAAACTATAGTGTTTTCAACCCATCCGGAAGCGACAAATCGCCTTAATACCATTTATATGGTAAGTTACTTTATCGGAGGATCACTCGGAACCTTTATCAGTGGGAAAGCTTGGGGTGCTTACGGCTGGCAAGGATCGGTCGGAGTCGGAATAAGTTTTGTTGTTATAGCTTTACTGGCTCACCTTCTGCTTACACGAAAAGTAAAATAAGATAAAAACGGCTCACGAATTCGAACAAATAACTGATACAGATGTTTTTAATATAAAAAAGAAAACAACATGAAGAAGATTGCATCTGTATTATTTATAACTTGCTTAATAGCTCTTATCGGATGTAAAAGCAAAGTTCTCACAGCCGAACAGCAAGCTAAAGTTGATAGTAATATTCAAAAAATAGAGAATCACAATCTGACTTTCTCTGCAACTAATGCATCGCCGTTATCCGGAAGATCGATTTCTCTTACCGATACTTATTTTTTGAAGATATCAGCCGATACAGTTATTGCCCGATTACCTTACTTCGGACGTTCTTATATTGCTCCGACAGATCCTTCGAATATTGGGATTGATTTTCTCTCCACAAACTTTGATTATAAAGCAGAGCAAACTAAAAGAGGGATGTACAACATAACCATAATACCAAAAGATTTATCTAAAATGGAAGAACGAGGTATCAAGCTATTTCTCTCATTAGGGGATAATGGATATGGTACATTACAGGTATCTTTTACCAATAGGCAGCCCATTTCGTTTTATGGAACTTACTAATCTATTTAGAAATAAAATAGAAAAGGTTACAAAGGTTACACAAAAATTATACTTTTTAGCTTCCATCTTTTATCCTTATTGATAAAAGATGGCTTGTGTTTTCTGTTATTTAAAGAACGCTTTACCCATAGATAAAATTGACAAGAAGAAGCCATGTCTTTATATAAAAAATTCGGGGAGATAAATTCACTCTTCATCTCCCCGACATAAAGTCTCCCTATTTTATAGTTTTCATAAGCTCTTGAATTCCTCTATCTAAAATATTATCAATCCCTTGTATATAATATGATTCATAACTGTTTCTGACTTCTATATCAGGGAGAATCCCTGTATCATTAGGCTGGCTTCCATCTACATTAATATATTTTTTTGAACAGAACATTAGTTCATAATTGTTGGTTAATGGAATAAACATAGGCTCTCCAACACATCCAACACTCGGCTCTCCAATTATTATCCCTCTCTTTTGTTCTTTCATTAAGATCAGAAAGTCTTCAGCAGCGGATCCAACATATTGCCCCGAAAGAATAACTAATGGTTGTGATAATTTTAATGAATCATCTATCTCGTTTAAGTATGAAGGATGCTTAATCTCTTCCATTGCTGTCCCTTCATAATAGGAACGAAACTGAGGAGCATATTCCCCCCATTTTCTGAAAGTAGTAATATTTTTTCGAGACAACCATTTTCCTGAAAGTTTAAATTGAGATTCAGGTATTAAACTACATGCAATATTTTCCCAAGCGGCATCAGTCCCTCCTCTATTGCCTCTAATATCAATAATTAATCCTTTACAGGTTCTTAATTGCGGAAGATATACCCTAAGGGTGTTATTAATAGAATCTAGAAATTGTCCGCCAAAAGAACCTAACTGAATATATCCTATATTTTTCTCGATTATTTTTATACTTATGGGGGATGCATTATCTCCTTTTACCATAGGTTCTTTCATTCCATTAGAGTTGTAATCTCGAATCAGAGTTACCTCATGTTCTTTACCTTTCGGCGGCTTTACAAGTATATTTACAGAGGTATGGGGTCTGCCGTATAAAACTTCTGTAGCTGATTTTTCAAACTTCCAATGTGGGGTTGATGCAGATATATATGGACTTACCGAATCATTGATATATTCTATTACAGGAATATTGTTTATTTTCAAGATTTCACTTCCTATAGGTATTTTCTCTACTGACTTTTTTGAGATATCGCTAACAATAATTTTTTTACCCAAATTGCTTATTTTTATAGGAGGTGTATCATCAGGACGTTTTGCTATATAAATACGGGTGTGAGCTTCATTGAAATGCGCTATAAATTCAGATAATGTTTTGTAATATTCATACTCTGAATTTATGCCTTCAACTTTAGGTAGATAAGCTAGATACAAACTATCTATATTTACTTGTTTCAATTTTTCAGGGAATGCAAAGTTATATTGCATTTCCTTCCAGATCGTAGATAATGAGTATATACGTTGCAGATGATTAGGCATATTATTTTGTGATCTAAGCACATTGTTCCACGAAAACATATAAATAATAAGAATATAAATAAAAGTCTTTTTCATAATTAGTTGATTAAATTTCGGCTCTTCGCTTTTTCTACAATAAATGATGACAAGGAGTATTCTGCATTCTCAAAGACACAAGGCAATGACGAAGAATCAATTCTCGAGTCATAATTTTTTTGTATACATGGCCCCATGCACATGGGAAGCATTCTACACTCTAAACATTGAGCGTTTTCAAAAGTAGATTTAGAATAATAAATGCTTAATAATTTATCATTCCAGTCAACATCCCCATCGGATAAAAGCCTGCCTATCACCTTATCTTCACCATAATCTCGAGCAGTACACTTAAATATTTTTCCATCATAATTTATTGCGTAATAACGAAATTTGTCAGCGTAACATCGATAAAAAGCTTTTGGCCTATATGCCCAAAATCCTGATTCCAATCCATTTAAGAAAAATTCTTTTTTAGCTTTCTCTAACAATTTTCTTTCTTCCTCTGTAAATGGGACCTGCCATACTTTCTGAAAATCTATTCGGATGTGCTTTTTACTCGTTTCAGATATATCTTTTATGATATCCTGTATGTTTTTTAGAGTTTGTTTATCGTAATTTATTCTTAGTATAATAAAGACATCAGGAATAATATCTGTGATTAGATTAATGTTTTCTATAACTTTTCGGTATGTTCCTTCTTTATTCTCAAAGTATTTTATTTTATTGTGTCTTTTTTCATTTCCATCTATAGGAATCTGAAAACTCGTAAAGTTTAAGTCTCTCATATATTTTATACGATCTACATTTATTAAAGTCGCATTTGTTGTTATATGTTGAGTAAATTTCACCCCTGATTCTTTGGTTAATTTATTTGCAGAAGTTGATATTGGTTTGATAACTTTATCAAAGTACATTAGAGGTTCACCTCCAAACCAATCTAAATGAAATGCAGCTGCTTTTTGTTTTTGTATAACATTTCGAATGTGGGCAATTACATTATTTATCACATCAGGACTCATTCCTCCATTATGAGTTGCATTTGCATATTCTGTGGAACAATACCAACATGCAACATTACAATCTAATGTCGGATTAATGGTTATATGGTATGAATTCTCTCCATAAATACGACGTTTATTTTGTAGTTTTATATAATCTAATTCATTGTAATCTTGATTTACAATAAAGCCTGATTCTTTTAACTCTTCATATAACATAGGATATTCATCTTTAAATGTTTGCAAATCTTCAAACAACTCAGAGATTGTTGAAAATTCTTCGGCCGTTAAGGACATCAAAGAATCAGTTAATGTATTGTACAACAAAACTCTATTATTATGATTAATTTTTGTGTTGTAGTAGCTCGTTTTATCCATGATTTCGATATTATTGCATAGTGATGTCTGATTTTTTATTGCATGGATTTATGTGATAGTTTTATGTCCGACTGTGGTAACGTGTCATATGCTGTTTTACGTAAAAATAAGGTGTCTGCATTAATATCCCGATAACTAAAAACTCATTTTTTCGTCAAAAAAATAAGTTCTCATACTTATAAAATTCAAACGAGTACTAGTGGGATCTTGCGACTACGCAATAATATTTTTCACAAACCTATATAAAATAGGAAAGGTTGTCATCACGACAACCAATCTTCATTGTTAACCTTAAATCTAATACCATGAAAAACACAGTACAAATATAAAGCATTTTATGTTATAGAACATAACTTTTATACTTGTTTTTTCAATAATTAACCTTATTTAGCTAAATTACTATCCGGAAGGTCTTTTTGCGACTTCACCCCAAGGTCTTTTAACATTTCCGCCTGCCTGATCAGGTTACCATTTCCATCCCTTAACTGCATGAGAGCCTTATCATAACTCCGCTGAGTGCGTTCCATATTTTTACCTACATCTTGCAGAGTTTCTACAAATCCGACAAATTTATCATACAATATAGATCCTCTACGGGCTATCTCCTGCGCATTACGGCTTTGATACTCCCTTTTCCACAAATCAGCAACAACTTTCAACGATGCAATCAGGTTTGTAGGGCTTATCAGGAGGATTCGTTTGCGGTAGGCATAATCCCATATGGACGAATCAAGCTGCATTGCCAGAATATAAGCAGGTTCATTAGGAACAAACATCATCACAAAATCCAAAGAATCGATATAATCCTGATAAGATTTCGAGCTAAGCTCGTCGATATGCTTTTTTACAGACAGAATATGCTCCTTTTCTGCCGATAACCTCTCCTGATCAGTTTCCGATTCCACATATTTTACATATCCGTTAAGAGAGACTTTCGAGTCAACTATAATTTTCCTTCCTCCCGGATATACAATAACAACATCAGGCTGTAAGGCTTTATTCTCATCATTCAATATCCTTTCGCCTTTTTCGTTTGTAAGTATCTCTTGGGTAAAATATTCTTCACCCTTCTTGAGACCCGATTTTTCGAGAATAGACTCCAGAATCATCTCACCCCAATTACCCTGAATTTTACTGTTTCCTTTCAATGCTTTCGTCAAATTGTTTGCATCTTCACTTATCTGGTGATTCAAAGAGACCAATTCCCGAATCCTTTCTTCGAGAGAAAATCTTTGTTTAGATTCCTTGTCGTAAGTTTCTTCGACTTTCACCTTAAATTCAGACAATTTCTCATTCAATGGTTTTAGAATCGATTCCATATTCAACCGATTAATATCAGTAAATTTGGATGTTTTTTCTTCCAATATTCGGTTTGCGAGTAACTGAAAATCTTTGTTGAACTGTTCTCTGACATTGGATATTTCACCTTGTTGAAGAGAAAGAAGTTCTTCTTTTGTACTCAATGAAGCCTCCAACAGAGCTTTAGAATGAACAAACTCGAGTTCTTTCTGCTTCAATCGGCTGTTTTCATCTTTCAACTTCTCATTTTCGGTTTTCAAATCATTGATCTGCTGCTTACCCGTACGATACATCCAGACCATCACGAAAAACGAAAAAGCTATAATTATAGCAATATAAATAAACTCCATACTTACTTATTTGTTTTACTCATATAAAGATACGTTTCGAAAGTTTCCGGCTTTGATAATCTACAGAAAATCAACACCTGATATTTGAAACCCGAAATTATAACCGAAAGTTAGGAAAAGATAACTTTTCATGAAAATTTGTTCCTTTCTTTGTGTGTATGTTCATAATAAAAGAATGAGAATTTTTTACAGTAAATATTTCCCGCCTAAGGGATTCGCCGCTATTAATCTTTTCGGAATAATTATCGGCCGAAAAGAATATGGAATCCTATCTAAGCAGGAAATTAATCACGAAAAAATTCACACAGCCCAGATAACAGAACTGCTTTGGATATTTTTTTATCTACTGTACTTTTTAGAATGGCTGGTTAGGATCATACAATACAGAGACCCTCTCAAAGCATATTACAATATTTCTTTCGAAAGGGAAGCATATAGCAATGACAAACATGTCCATTATCTAAAAGAGCGTTCGAGATACTCTTTTGTATATTATTACAAGCAGCAAAAAAAATGAATCTAAAAACGAAAATTAAAATACTGGTTTATCTTTTATTTGCATTAAGCACAGGAACATCTTGTGCCCAGAAAACAGAAAATCCAAATCATAAATCAATGAAATATAACGATCTTACGCCCGAAGAAGAAAGGGTCATAGTACACAAAGGTACCGAATACCCGTATACAGGAGAATATGTAAACAACAAAAAAGAAGGTACATATGTCTGTAAACGCTGTGATGCCCCACTCTACAAATCATCCGACAAATTCGATTCTCAATGCGGATGGCCATCTTTCGATGATGAAATAAAAGGTGCAGTCAAACGGATTCCCGACTCTGATGGTATGCGAACCGAGATAGTCTGTGCCAACTGCGGTGCTCATCTCGGACATGTTTTCATCGGAGAAGGATTTACTCCGAAAAATACCCGGCATTGCGTTAATTCAATTTCTATGAAATTTATCCCCGAACAGAATAGAAACATCAGAAAAGCCTATTTTGCCTCGGGATGTTTCTGGGGTACCGAATACTACTTTATGAAAGCAAAAGGAGTAAAACACACCGCTGTCGGCTTTATGGGAGGACATGTAGACCATCCTACATACCGTCAGGTTTGTGAGAAAACAACCGGACACCTCGAGACCACAGAAGTAGAATATGATACTCGCAATACATCTTACGAAGATCTGGTGAAACTTTTCTTCGAAACACACGATTTTACCCAGACCAACGGACAAGGACCTGATATCGGCCCTCAATACCTCTCATGCATATTTTACTCGACAGATGAAGAGAAATCTATTGCCGAAAAGTACATTTCAATACTTACCGATAAGGGATACAAAGTTGCGACTATGCTAAAACCGGCAGTCACCTTCTGGAAAGCTGAGGATTATCATCAGCAATATTATGAGCATAAAGGAGATAAGCCATACTGCCATGTTTACAAGAAGATATTTTAAGGCTGAGATTATAAACGGAAAAAAGCCTTTGATAATTTCTTCCGGGGCTTTTTTATATTTTATAGCATTTCAAAATTTTTATATTAAAACAATCACATTATTTTTGTGCACGGTTTAAAGGGCATAGTCCTTTTGCTTTTAGTTTCAGACTGCCGATTACACGTAATCTGATGATCGGTCAAGTTTGTAAGTGATTAAATTACAAGATATCATTAAATACTTTCGGTTGGAATGAAAATGGAGACCGAAAATTAAAAATTAAAAATAATATTTATGTTGAAAACTATTTTATCTGTATCGGGCAAACCAGGATTATTTAAATTAATATCCAATGCTAAGAATATGGTTATTGTTGAATCATTGGCAGATAAAAGAAGACTTCCTATCTATGCAAGAGATAAAGTCGTTTCTTTAGGAGATATTGCCATGTATACCGACGAAGGAGAAGTTCCTTTGAGCGAAGTACTAACTAAGATACAGACAAAAGAAAATGGAGGAAAATCATCTATCGTTCCAAATTCAAAACCGGAAGAACTAAGAAAATACTTCGCAGAAATTCTTCCTTCTTATGACAGAGACAGGGTATATGATTCTGATATAAAAAAGCTGTTAGCCTGGTATAATCTTCTTACTGAATCAGGAATTGCTTTCGCAGAAGAGGCTCAATCCGAAGAAGAACCTCAAGCTGAAGAAGTAAAGACTGAACCTGCCAAGGAAGAAAAAGAAGAAAAAGAGCCAAAGAAAAAAGCTGCTCCTAAAGCAAAAAAGGAGACTAAAAAAGACAAATAGTCTATTCTAAGAATAAGCTCAAATGACGCTGCTCCAAAAACGGGCAGCGTTTTTTCTTCCATAAAGATTTTTTATTGTAAATTTGAGAATAACGTACAAACTAAGCCTTTGATGGGATACACACCCCGAAAATATTAAGATACCATCAGACATGACAGAGAAGGAAAAGAAAGAGTTTACCGAAGCCGTTCACGAAATAGTAAGGATGATTCCTTACGGTCGGGCAACGAGCTACAGCGCATTGGCGAAGGCATCGGGATATGCCAATATGTCTCGGATGGTTGGGCGAATCATGTCAAATTCCGATTCTGTCAATAACGATATTCCCGCATACAGGGTTGTAAATAGCCAGGGTGTATTATCCGGAAAAAAAGCATTCGGCAATTCCGATGAAATGGAACAACTCCTCGAAAAAGAAGGTGTCATTATCAAAAACGACCGTATTCAAAACTGGAAGCAGGTATTCTGGAATCCAATGGATGAAATAAAGCTATAACACATGGAACAACAATACATAACCCGACTCGAAGCACGGGGCATCAAACCCACAGCAGTAAGGCTGCTTATCTTTAAAGCGATGGCAGAACAGCATCAGGCTTTCAGTTTGTCGTCACTCGAGGAAACACTTGATACAGTAGATAAGTCAACGCTTTCGAGAACCATTACCCTTTTTCACAATCAACTGCTGATACATAGTATTGACGATGGATCAGGGTCGATGAAATATTCGGTATGCAGTCCCGACTGCCAATGCTCTATCAAAGACCTTCATGTTCACTTCAATTGCACAGAGTGTAAACAGACCTTTTGTCTCGAAAGCATATCTATACCCAAGGTACAATTACCCAATGGATTTATTCTCCAAAATGTAAACTTTGTAATGAAAGGGCTTTGCGACAAATGCTCAATTAAAACATGTTAATCAGAATTTTGTAATCGAAGGATGCTTTCCTTTATACTTCGGATCGTAATTGTCTATCCACCAGTAATACATCATTGTGGCTAAGACACAGTACACAACAGCATGTATCCATAGCATTACGTACTGAAACCAGACATCGCTCAGAGAAGCACCCATGGTATTGATCTTTACAAAACCATGAATTCCGGGAGTAGAAGGAAGCAGATAGGCAATTGCCTTTAAAGGACCGGGAACTGCCGGCCAGGGCCACGATATACCCGACAAAAACAGAAACGGAACACTTGTAAATACAATAAGCAGCATAATAAACTCCCGCTGAGAAGAAAAATACGATAAGGTCATTGCAAAGAATGATGCTGCAAGTATATAGGGGAAAAGAAAAACGGCAATAGTTTCGGGGCTCCCGATCTGAGGAAGTCCGAACAGATACGGAACAACCCTCAGTACCCAGGCCGATGAAACAAAGTAAATCATACTGTAACAGAACCCTTTACCGATAGTCAGTTTCAACGGATGAATATCACGCCCCGAAAAAGTATGAGATGCCACGGTAAACCGTTTTTTATCGTTATGTGTACCAACCAGTGTACCGATACCCAACAACAGAGTTTGCTGGATAACCAATATAAGAATAGCGGGAACCAGAAAACTGGCAAACCCGTTAGATACATTATAAAACGGAATCCATTCATAATCGACGGCCTGCATAGTAGATTGGTCCTGCTCCTGCGTTCCGTATCCCATATCCTGAACCCTGATGCCTGCTCCCATTTCAAGAGAAACTTCGGTACAGGTAAGCATCATGGCCTTATAAAAAAGCATACTGCTCATATCAGAATACAGGATTACTGTAGTTTGCTTATTTGTATTGAGATCGGTACTGAAAGAAGAAGGGATAAGAATAATACCGTATACTTCTTTTTTCCTCATCATCTCACGGGCTTCTTCCATATTGGCTACATGCGCTACAACATTTACATCGGCAGCACCATCAACTTTTCGCGTAAACTCTCTCGACAAGGCCGAATTGGACTCATCAACCACTACAGCTTTCACTTCATGTACAACCTCATTATTGTACAGATAAGCATAAAGCACAGGGTACAATAATGGAACGATCACCAAAAGAAGAATAACCGCAGGATCACGAAAAACGACCTTTAGTTCGTTTATCCAAACATAATATATATCGAGAAATAATTTTTTCATAATCTTCAATCGTTATTCTTCATAAACATTCTCATAAAGAAATCTACGAATACGCCCCATAAGCAAAAGCCCTACCAGGAAGAATCCTAATAACGCCGCATAATGATAAGCCGAATACCCTAACGGAATTCCATTGAGAGCCTGATCCACATAAATTAGAAAAAAATGCCTCAACGGGAAGAGAAAGCTCAATCCGTACAGAATAGGACTCATAGCCATGGATGCAAATGAAAAGCCTGTTATCGAAAACGATATCATACCCAACAGGCTCGCCGAACTTAAAGCCAGGCGATAGTTGGGGAATACTGCCAAAAGTATAAGTCCGAAACCCTGAGCTGACAAAATAAGGCAGAGATATGCCGCACACATAGGCCAGAATCCCGAATGAAGTGGAAAATGGTTATAGCCGTACAATACCGACATAAAAAACAGCGATAAAATGAGAAACAGAGCCGTATAAGGCAACAGTTTACCGAAAACGGCTTTTACGATAGATCCTCCCGACAGATCTATCAGTTGACGTCCTGTCCCCGATTTTACCTCCGACCCTAAAGCCGATATCGTAAACATAGCCAGAATCAGAAAAAGAATACCGGGAGTAAGCACATTGTTGAGATAAACAGAATAATTGAGCATCGGATTACCTATCACATGAGCTTCTATTGAGATCGGCTGTAACACAGGCATAAGCTCTCCTTGTGTATAGCCTTTTGCTTCTCCCATCTTCAACCCTACAGATGCAGATGCAAGAACGCTTATCATCTTCATATCCTGAAACAAGAGTGAACCCGAAATCAAGAAAGCGTTATTAGTATAAAACACTATTTTAGGACGATTGCCCGATACAGCATCTTTTGCAAAATCCTCCGGTATCGTAAAGATTCCGTATACTTCGGCACGCTCCATTGCTATACGGGCTTCTTTAAACGACAAGCTCTTAAATTTAATATCGGTTTTGGCAAAAGCATCCAACTGACGAACCAACGCACGTGAGGTAGACGAATTATCAAGATCGACAACAGCTACAGGTATTTTAGTCGGCAATCCGGCACTCATCATATACATAAGTATAGCGAATGTCAACAAAGGCGCAATAATCATCCCCCAGATACAGATCTTGGAAGATATTATCCGCTTACACTCACGAACGAAAACTACCCGAAAACCGGTTTTTAAACTCATCAGTCTTTAGCGTTTTATTATAATTGACATTCCCGGTAATACATCCGGTTGATCTTCGATAAAACGACCTCTTACCTCGAAAGTTTTCCGGTCATAACCTCCGGTTGTTTTAGTCGCCTTCCAGGCTGCATATGAACCGAGGTCTTTCATATAGTAAATTTTCAGTTTTACATCTTTATTCAGTGCCGGAACAAATGCTGATATTTCTCCTCCTACCTTAAAGTCGGCTAAAAGATCTTCACGAATATTAAAGGTACCCCATTTGTCCGATAAGTCCATCACATTCATCACGGGAGCCCCCGTTCCTACTAATTCTCCTACATTGGGGAAACGATCGGAAATACGCCCGTCAACCGGTGAAATCAGGTATGTTTCATTTATATAAGACCCTACCTCGGCAACAGCACCTTTTGCTTTGGCAACCATTGCAGCAGCAGCTTCTTTATCTTCTCTCTGCGCTCCGTTTACAGCCATGTCGTATTGATACTTAGCAGCTTTTTCGGTAGCCAGAGCAGCATTGTAGTTCGCTTCCGCCTCATCTCTTTTTTGAGCCGTAGTAACTCCTTTATCAAAGAGATTCTGTACACGATTAAATGACTTCTTGGCAATGTCGCTGCCCACAATTGCTTTCTGCCACATCTCGTAAGCCGATTTCAATTGCTCCGAACGGGTTCCCCTCTGAGCCTTTTCACTTTGAGCTGCAGCACCCTGTTCTGCGGCACTGGCCTGAGAGAGTTTTGCTACAATATCGGGAGCACTAAGTATAGCGAGAGTGTCTCCTCGCTTTACATAATCACCCTCCTCTACAAAGAACTTCTCGATACGTCCCGGAACTTTACTCGATATACGAACTTCGGTTATATCGGCTTCGCCTTGCAAAGTGTTATCCTCCTGATTGAGGAAGAAAAAACCGTAAACAGCTGCTCCTATTATTACAGCGGCAAACCCAAGAATAGGAATTAGTTTAGAGCCCGATTTGTTATCTTGTGCACTCATATTTTTATTTTTTACATCATTTATTATCAGTTATTTAATATAAAAAAGGTTACAAAGGTTACACGCTTGATGTACGCTTTTTGGATGCTACTTTTTTTCTTGTAACTCGTACTGCCCGCAGGGCAAAGCAACTTGTAACTTTCTTATAGATAAAAATCAGAAGAGGGTCATGACCCTGTCCCCAACCCTACTTATTCAGTAAATTACGTCCCAGAGCCTTATTCAGATATACCTTACATAACCGAATATCAATTTTCGAATCAATAAGCTCCGAATGAGCCGAAAGCCACGCTGTATGAGCAGCCAGCACATCTGAAGCAGGAATTACACCTTCTTCAAACCCCACTGTTGCATAGCGCAAGTTCTCATCAGCTTTCTCCATATTTTTCTCTGATGAGGTGTATTTTTTATAAGCCTCATTGAGTTTAAAATTTGTCTGATTTACCTGTAGTTCTATTTTCTCTTTAGCTTCGTCGAGCTTATACTCCTGAATCCGGGTTTCAGCTTTAGCCGCATTGTATTTCGATGAGCTCGACATGAAATTCAGTGGAACTTTCAGCGTAAGCCCCAAAGTCCACATTCCCCCGAATCTGGTATCAAATCCATCAAACGAACTCGGATTTGTATACAGGTAACTGGCCATAAAAGCCAGATTAGGCATAAATTCCGATCGAGCAACCCGTTCTTTTCCTTTATAAATTTTTGTAGCCAATTCCAGACTTTTCAGCTCCGAGCGATTAACCAGAGCTTCTTCAACAGAAACCAGTTCGGGTGTATATAATTCGTCCGATACCGTTTCACTATTGTTTTCGTCCGACAATTTCACGTTCTCATCAATCGATAGTCCACAAAGCTGATTCAGAGCCATACGGGAGAGAGCCAATCCGTTATCAACTTTAGTAAGTGTCATATCCGCTTCGTTGAGTTTTACAGCTACAGATAATACATCTGCTTTTGTCGCAACCCCTTCTTGCTCCATCGTTGAAATATCGGAATGCATCTTTTCTAATAAAGATTTGTATGACTCTGCCAGTTCTTTCTTATAGGCAAGGGATACAACCTGCCAATATCCGGCATCTACTTCGGTTATAATATCCTGTAACTTTGTATCTTTTTGTGCAGCTGCCAGAGCCTGCGAATTTTTCATTATATCGTTATAAGCAACGATTTTTCCGCCCATAAACAACGGCTGAATCAATGTAACACCTCCGACCCATACATTTTTGATATCCACTTCGCCGACACTGCGTATCTTATCCCGAATCTCGTCAGGAATAGGTATTTCTGTTCCGGCAGGTATAGGAATACCTAACGAACTCAAATCGGGCATAGTTATAGAGGACGGAATAGCTGATGAAGATATTAATTGAAGATTTTTCTGATTGCGGAGATAAGCTCCTATCATCGACACTTCGGGTAAATATTTAGAGAAAGCCTCTTTCTTATTATAGAAGGCGACACGCTCCTGCTCCGAAGCCATTTTCAGATTCTTATTGTTTTGTATGGCGAGATCCCGAACCTCGTCAAGATTCAAAATTCTTTGCCCCATCATAGGGGAAATACTTATTGAAACAAAAAGCAGAATACCCAGAAAATATCGTTTTTCCATAGAATGAGTGCTAAGCAAGGTCTCAGACCTTTTTTATTTATCTTCTTTATTTAATCACAAATATAGTTGTCGGAACAATTACATATTTATAGATTACATTATTTAACTAAAATAAA
The DNA here is from genome assembly GCF_036511535.1 of Indolivaga capnocytophagoides. Lineage (GTDB taxonomy): Bacteria > Bacteroidota > Bacteroidia > Bacteroidales > Dysgonomonadaceae > Dysgonomonas_A > Dysgonomonas_A capnocytophagoides. The sequence continues at coordinate 3,310,742 of NZ_AP028867.1, forward strand.
TAACATACGGTCATACAATTTGTTCAGAATTGTATGACCGTATTATTAAGTGAAAATAGAATGACCTATTCCCTGAAATAAATCCTCTTAACCCTTGACGAAACCGAAGTCAGTATTTCGTAAGGAATCGTATTAATTGTTTTGGCTAATTCCGTTACAGGGAGATCATCTCCAAAGATAATAACCGACTCCCCCTCTTTTACATCCAGTCCGGTTACATCAACCATCGATAAATCCATACAGACATTGCCCACAAACGGAACAAGTTTATCTTTGATAAGCACATGTCCGGCTCCGTTTCCGAACTGACGGCTCAGCCCATCGGCATATCCTATACGCAGGGTTGCGATATCCGAATCGTGCTCGACTTTGCCTTTACGCCCGTAGCCAACCGTTTCTCCAGCTTTTATATGTTTAATCTGCAATATGGTAGTACGCAAAGTGCACACATTTCGTAAGCCCGAAAGTCCGCTTGCACTGATGCCATACTGACTGATACCTAACCGTACCATATCCATCTGCTCTTCAGGAAAGCGTTCCATTCCGGCTGAGTTGAGGATATGACGCCATACAGGATATCCCAATCCATCTTGAAGCATACCTGCCAGCTTTTTAAATATAGAAATCTGCTGTATAGTAAAATCATCAAAAGACCAGCTTTCGCTTGCCGCCAGATGAGAGAAGGTAGACACAACCCTTAATGCTTTTTGTGAAGTAAGCCGATCTACTAATCTGGGTAAATCTTCTTCGGTAAATCCTAAGCGGTGCATTCCTGTATCCATCTTAATATGGATGGGAAAATCCGAAATACCACGGCGTTGTGCTTCCCGTATAAAAGCATCCAATATTCTGAAATTATACACTTCGGGTTCAAGGTATGACTCGAAAAGCTGGTTGAATCCACCTACTTCAGGGTTTAAAACAATCACAGGAGTCTTTATACCCGATTTTCTCAATAAACTGCCTTCTTCGGCAATGGCAACTGCAAAATAATCACACTTGTGATACTGCAATATTTTAGCAACCTCAACAGAGCCCGAACCGTATGCATCGGCCTTAACCATACATATCATTTTAGTTTCGGGCTTCAAACGTGAACGGTAAAATTTGAAGTTATGAACCACAGCGTCCAGATTAATATCTAAGACCGTTTCGTGGGTTTTCTGTTCGATCAATTCGGCAATACGTTCAAATTCAAAGCTGCGGGAACCTTTCAGTAATATGGTTTCGGCATGGAAATCGTTCCAAATACCCGATTCGATAAATTCTTCGGTCGTTTCGAAAAAAGCGTGAGGAATATTTTCGAATATTTGCTGCTGCTGCGAAATATGCTTACCAACACCAATGATCTTCTCGACATTAGCAGCTCTCGCCGAATCAAGAACCGAGCGGTATAAAGCCTCATCGGAATACCCCGACTGCAATATATCGGATAATATCAATGTTTTCTTTTGAGATTCCTCGGTTGCCTGCTGTCCAAGGAAAGAAAGGGCGATCTTTAACGAATTAATATCGGAGTTGTAAGTATCGTTTACAATAATATTCTGATTCTTTCCCTGACGCACATCCAGACGCATGGCTACCGGTTCGAGCTGACGCACTTTCTTTTGGATAATGTCGATAGAAGTGGTGAGATAAAGAGATACGGCTATAGCACTGGTTACGTTCTCGATAGAAGCATCGTCAACAAAAGGCAGTTCTATTGTAAATGGTAACCCCAGAAACGAGTATGTGATATACGAAACTGTTTCGGAACGGTCGATGCTCTGTATAAGCAGAGGGCTTGATGATCTCAGATTGTAAGACCATGTAAAACGCTTCTGAGAAAGGCATGCCGACTGCATACATTCATCGAGCAGTTGATTTCCTTCTTCACAAATTATAACATCACAATTGATAAATAATTCTAACTTTTCGAGGCATTTTTGTTTCAGATTCTGAAAATTTTCCTGATGGGCATCTCCAATATTGGTGAATACTCCGATAGTAGGTTGGATAATGCGCTGCAATTTAGCCATCTCGTTAGGCATAGAAATACCGGCTTCGAAAAGGCCTATCTCTGTATTTTCGTTCAACTGCCAAACCGATAAAGGCACACCTATCTGCGAGTTATAACTACGGGGCGAACGAGTGATACGACGTTCGGAACCCAGCAGCTGATAAATCCATTCTTTTACGATAGTTTTTCCGTTACTTCCGGTAATAGCTATTATCGGTATTTTGAAATGGTCGCGATGAAATGTCGCTGCAGCCTGTAATGCCTGCAATGTGTTTTTTACTTGTAGGAAATTCACTGCCTGCAAATTGCTCCATTCGGGTGCAATTGTATCTACCACAAAGTTCCGAATACCGAGTTTATACAGCTCTTCGATGTATTTATGCCCGTCATTATTTTTCGTTTTAAGCGCAAAAAATAATGTTTCTTCAGGATTAAAAACTTCCCGGCTATCGGTCAGTAAATGACTGATCTTATAGTCAGGAAAAGCAATTTCTTTAATTTTTAGTGTTTTAGCTATATCCGCTATCTTGTATGCCATCTTCTTTTTAGAGTAAAAGCAATTTCTAAAATAATATATACAGGCTTTAAAGCCATTAGTCGTCAAGTAGTTATTGACTGATTCTATTCTCCAACAACTCTATTTCGTTATAACAATCAAAGTAAGGATATTTCTCTCTGAAAGATTGGAGCTTTAACAAAGTTTGCCTTAAAAATTGTTGATGCTCCGGAGTATCCTCGTTAAAGGGACGGTGCAAAATTGCTCTATGGAGACTCTGCCATTGCGTATTAACTTGTTTAGTTATATCGTCAAAAAATGTATCTGCAAAAATACTCCAAATATATCGAATAGCCATATCATTCGGATGAATCATATCGTCCGAATAAAAGCGATAATCGCGAAGCTCATCAAGCACTATTTCGTAAGACGGGAAATAAAAAACTGCAGGAAAGGCCCGCTGCAATTCATCTATTGCCAATAACAATACCGACTTACTCAACTGATTGTTATGGGCTCCATCTTTCCAGTGGCGTATAGGACTTACGGTAAATAAAATCTTTAAATCCGGATTCTTCGAAAGCAGAACCTCAATCAGATCTGTCCAGTCATTCACAATATCAGAAACAGACAAACGGAAGCGGTCAAAATCCGAAGCCGGAGATTTATGGCAATTTGCAACGATTGCTCCCGATTCCTTCAACCGATAAACATAAGACGTTCCGAAAGTTATCAGCAACACATCTGCTTCCCGTAAATCGGCTGATGCTTTTTGACAGACATTGTTGATTGATAGCAGAAAACGGTCTTCATCCATTTCGCTAAATACACTATGATGGCTGTAAGACCGAAAAACGCCCTGCTGCTTAAAAATATCGGATCGGGTAAAAACTTTTTCATCCAGCAGAAAGCGCACGGATTGACTAATAGACGAAGGGTTGTATAAAACCCCAAATGGATTTACATTAACATCGAATTTATTTTCGAGCAAATATCTTCCGATATTTTCGGCAAAACACGAACCGAACATCAGCATCTTATCCTGATGCCCGACAGTCAATCCCGAACGTGGTATATCTATCTTTTTTCTGAATTCCATATATTAAGGTCTCAGACCTATTTTATTATCCACCCAAATATAAGAGCAATAATTAGCTATAACTAAGCACAAAGGTAAATAAGTTTCTAATCCCAGAATAAAACAAAAGACTATATTTGTAGATAAACCATTTAATACTCATGAATTATGAAAACGGATATCTACACTAAAATTGTATTAACTATTATTGCTATTGCTTTAAGTGCTATTGCCTTACAAAATGTAAACTTCGCAACCACCGCCAAAGCCGACACTACAGTTGCTCCACCCGCCCCTATACCAAATGCTGCACAAAGTGCGCCTGTGGATGTGAATATTACGCATGTGAATGGATATCGTATAACAGATGAACCAGGTCCAGGATACAGCACTTTTTTCTATGGTATCCCTGTGGATATTAGAAAAAAATAAAAAACATGTTGAATCTTCCATTTTTATCTATACTTAAAAACGATGGAAGAAAAGAAGAAAAAAACATTCGTTATAGAGATTAACGGAGTTAAAGAATCAACCGAAAATGTTGAGAAACTGGCAGATGCATTGGATAGACTGGATCTAAAAGTAAAAAACTCCAATACGTCGAAAGCAATAGCTGTTGCTTTCGACGATTTCATGCCTTCACTGACAAATATAGAAGGCTTATTAAAAGAGATAGCAGCTATTATCAGTAAGACTCAGCCACTGATAGAAACTACCATTAAAGCCATAAATATAACTGAAAGGATAGATAAGGAAACCAAAAAGACAAGTAAAGATGTACAAACAGGATTGACCAAAACTATTAAAGAAAAGGATGAAACACTTCCATCCTATAAAAAAGAGAAAAAAACGACTATAGATTTTATCAATAACATTAATGATGAAAAGATTCCTACAGGAGATAAAGCTCCCCAAACCGACCCTATCAAAAACCACAACGGCACTACTAATGTAGATGCCACAAGAGCACAGATAGAGTTCAGCCAGAAACAAATAGCCGAATTTCTAAAAACACTCGAAGAAACTAACAAAGCGGCAACAGTATTTTTCGCTGAAACCGAAGCCAATTACAAAACCTTGTTAGGTGATCATTTAGATACACTTGTCAACCTCGATAAAGAATCAAAAGAGTATAACGACCTGTCGGAAGATCAAAAGAAAGCGCTCGAAGGATATAAAAACTTTTTGGAAGAAAAAGACAAGTACTACAAAGACTATCTGAAAAAGAAAAACGATGTACACGTTCTTGAAGAAAAAGCACAGGAGACGAGTAATAAGATAATGCTGAAAGGGTTCACTCAGACCTTAGAGCAGATACAACTGCAATGGGAAAGATACGGAACACAATTACAAACCCTTGCTGCCAACTACACAACATTAATGGGTGTCAGTGCCGAAATATACAAAGCCGAAGCTGCCGAGGTAGGAAAATCGATAGCCGCCATAGACGAACAACTGAAAGCATCCACCGAAAAAAGAAAAGCGCTGGATGAAGAGTCTAAAACCGCCACAGGAGGAAGAATCATTGTGATAGAAGAACTAAAAGCAAGAGAGATAGCAGCCAGTCAGGAGTTGACGGCCCAGAAAAAAGAAGAAGAAACAGAAAAAGCCCGTCTCGAAAAAGAAGCCGAAAAAAGAACCAAACGGGCTCAACGCTTAAACTTAGCCATGAGTATCCCTAAAACCATTGCAGATGTGGCTAAAGGTATAGCTTCGGCTCTTTCATTAGGTTTGGTCGGTATTCCCATTGCTGCAATCATAGCAGCGCAAGGTGCGATACAAATAGCCACCGTAAAGAAACAATACGATAAAATAAATATGGAAAGCGGAGGGCTTCTTATCGGTAAACGCCACACGCAAGGCGGTATGCGTATCGAGGGATCAAATATAGAAGTCGAAGGCGATGAGTTTGTTGTCAATCGTATATCCACCCGCAAAAATCTGGGCTTAGTCGATTATATCAACCGTGAACGACGAGAACTCACAGCCGAAGACCTCACCGGATATTTCAGCCGGAGCAGAGGACAGAACTTTCCGCGAATCGAGTCGAAGCGGATATACGAATCGGGCGGCCAGCTGACCAATCTCGAAGTTGTAGATTCGGTTACCGCTCCCGAAATAAATAAGATACTGGATGCGATTTCAAATATCGACTTTCGTCCGGTCGTGTCGGTTACCGATATTGCTGATGCTCAACGAACAATGGTATCAGTCGAACGAACAGTGAACAGCTAATTTATCATCCAGCCGAATTATAAGGGCGGAACTTTGCTCCGCCCTTCTTCTCAATATTTGGTTAAAGCAGAGTCCTACACATGGCAGGGCTTATATCTTGTAGTCCATAAATCCACTTTTCGCAAACAAATGTTAAAATAAAAATTTATTACAACCCTTATATCTGATCAAAATACACCGGCTTTCGTGAAACAATATTTATCACTAACTTGCGCTTTCGTTTTTGCGAAGGCATTAGTTTCATATTATAAGAAATGAAAGCATTTAATGATATATTTTCAAGACTTAACAAGTTTATATTGTTATACTTGCCAAAGTAATAAATAGGTCTACGACCAGACAAGTAACCAGATGAAAGAATTTATAAAAGTTTTAAGGCGGTTCGTCCCCCCCTACAATAAGCAACTGATCCTCAGCTTTGTATTCAATATACTATCAGCTTTGATGAATGTAGTTTCATTCAGTCTTATTATTCCTATTCTGAATATTTTATTCAAACTCGACGACGAAGTGTATCATTATATGCCGTGGATCAACGCAGATGCCGTGACCTTCATGCAGAAAATGGAAAGTATAGGATCGGTTCTAAAAAATAACTTCTACTATTATTCAGCTCATTTTATCGATCAATACGGAGCATCTACTGTCTTATTTTGGCTAGCTGTGGCTTTAGTTATACTTACTTTTATCAAAACGGGAGTTTATTACCTGAGTTCATATTACCTGATTCCTATCCGCACTGGTGTTGTGAGGGATATCCGAAACCAGATCAATGATAAAATACTGGCATTACCTCTGTCATTCTTCTCCGAAGAACGCAAAGGAGATATTATAGCCCGTATGACGGGAGATGTAGGGGAGGTCGAAAACTCAATAATGAGTTCTCTGGATATGCTATTCAAAAATCCGATACTTATTCTGGTTTACTTCACCACTATGCTTGTTGTGAGCTGGCAGCTGACCATTTTTGTATTGATTCTCCTTCCTCTGTCGGGATTTGTCATGGGGAGGGTTAGCAAAACACTTAAACGCAGATCGACCGAAGCCCAGAATAAATGGGGCGAATTGATGGCTCAGATCGAAGAAACCCTAAGCGGATTGCGCATCATAAAAGCATTCAATGCCGAGCAAAAAGTTTCAGATCGTTTTTATAATGGAGGAAACGAGCTTCGCAAAATGTCAAACAAAATAGCCCGTCGTCAGCAGCTTGCACATCCTATGAGCGAATTTCTGGGAACCGCGACTATAGCTGTGGTATTGTGGTACGGAGGAACTCTTATTCTTGGTAACGATGCGTCTATTACGGCTTCGAGCTTTATGTTTTATCTGGTTATGTTTTACAGTATAATCAATCCGGCGAAAGAATTCTCGAAATCGGCCTATGCTATCCAGAAAGGGTTGGCATCTATGGAACGAATCGATAAGATACTTGATGCAAAAAGCGATATTAATGACCCCGAAAATCCGGTTAAATTATCCTTTAATTCGAGTATAGAATACAAAAACGTTTGGTTTAAGTACAAAAACAACTGGGTACTCCAAGATATCAATCTGACTATCCCCAAAGGAAAAACGATTGCTCTGGTAGGTCAGTCAGGTTCAGGAAAATCGACAATGGTTGATCTTCTCCCCCGTTTTTATGATGTCAACGAAGGTCAGATAACCATCGACGGAACAGATATCCGTAATGCACGCATTATGGATTTACGAGGACTGATGGGCAATGTAAATCAAGAAGCCATCTTATTCAATGATACATTCTTCAACAACATAGCTTTCGGAGTCGAAAACCCGACTATGGAAGAAGTGGAAGAAGCTGCCAAGGTAGCCAATGCACATGACTTTATCGCAGCAACCGAAAACGGGTATGATACTAATATCGGAGACAGGGGAGGCAAACTGTCGGGAGGGCAACGCCAACGGTTGAGCATAGCCCGTGCCGTACTGAAAAATCCTCAGATACTGATTCTCGATGAAGCGACATCTGCTCTCGATACCGAATCAGAACGATTAGTACAGGAAGCTCTCGAGAACCTGATGCGTAACCGTACTACTATTGTTATTGCTCACCGTTTATCGACAATAAAAAGTGCTGACGAAATTTGCGTGATGCATGAAGGGCGTATTGTAGAAAGAGGTGAACACGACGAATTATACGATCTGAACGGATATTACCGCAAATTGTGCGATATGCAGAATTTCTAAGGTATCAGACCTTTTTATTAATTAATAATTCACAGAGCCTGTTATTTTACAGGTTCGGCGTGTAGGTAATACTTATCAACATAAATGGCATCCTGACGGTACAGCAATACTACATTTGTTTTACCAACTATCCATAAGTATCTGGGAACATCCGAATCGTATTTAACACGGAATTTCTCTTTATAGACAACTGCAAGTCGCTCGTTATTATCGACATAAGATAATGTCGGTTTTCCATACAATTCAGAAATATAATCGATTATATTTTTCTCCTGACGTTGGCCTGTATATTTGCTCAAAAGTTTATCGTCTTTAGCAATCTTATCCTCAGGATAAAAATAGATATTTGCACACAATGTATCACTTTTCACTGTTCGAGCAACTCCCAAATAAAATTCCGAATCAAATACATTATTTATAATCTGCGTTCCAAATATCTCTTTAAAATTATCCCATTTTATATTGAGAAAGTCGTACTTTTTATTGATATCTACATTAACTATTGTTGTATCAGCCAAAACTACCTTATTATCCTTATATCCAATCAATATCGACTGGTATTTACCTTTATAGTAAAAGCAGTTTCCCCACGACGAAGTCAAATGTGTATTATTAGAATTATGTTCAAATATTTTCTTCCTCCCGTCCACTTCGGGTACATTCCATACGAGAGAGTCATAAGACTGTACTAGATCATACATAGAAGTTTCTTGCTGAAAGTCAATTGTAAACTGTATGTTTTCGAACATTTTACCGTCCTGTGTTGAGACCGTAAGTGATAGTGGAACAATTGTTTCGGTTTCATTACCGTTATTTTCCTCTTCTTCATTTGTACCTGTAATATTATCTTCCGAACATGCGAAGAATAACATCGGAATAGTAAAGGCTATGATTAGTTTTTTCATAATATTGAGTGTGTTTATGGATTGGAATTAACTGCAAATATAAAAAATTTCAATAATTGATAGACAGGTATATACAATCTTTTTATCCTTTCTTTGTTACGGGAATACGGTTCCCTTTAATTATTTAATTTATCAAAATAATAAAATAGGTCTGAGACCTAAATTGTATAATATGCAACTGTACAATGTAATGAGTGCCGACGAAAGGGCAAAACTGATAGATGAAGCCGGCAAAAAAAGACTTACGCTCTCTTTTTATGCATATGCACATATCGAAGATCCCAAAATTTTCAGAGACGACCTGTTTCTTAACTGGAATAGTCTGGATGTGTTAGGACGGATATACGTTGCCCATGAGGGTATAAACGCACAGCTTTCTCTTCCTGCCGAAAATTTATCTGCATTCAAAAATTATCTCGACACTTACCCATTCATGAGGGATATCAGACTGAATATAGCAGTAGAGCAAGACAATAAGTCTTTTTTGAAACTGACAATCAAAATTCGCGAGAAAATATTAGCTGACGGTCTCAATGATGAAACTTTCGATGTTACAGCCATCGGCACACATCTTAAGGCTAATGAATTTAATAAGTTGATGGAAGATCCCGACACTATCGTTTTGGATATGCGTAATCATTACGAAAGCGAGATAGGACATTTCGAAGGTGCTGTTACTCCTGATGTAACCACATTCAGAGAATCACTGCCCATTATCCACGACATGCTGAAAGACCATAAAGACGACAAAAACCTATTGATGTACTGCACGGGTGGTATCCGCTGCGAAAAAGCCAGTGCTTATTTCAAGCATCAGGGATTTAAAAATGTATATCAACTCGAAGGTGGAATTATAGAATACACACGACAGGTAAAAGCCGAAGATCTGCAAAGTAAATTTATCGGAAAAAACTTTGTATTTGACAATCGCTTAGGTGAACGTATTACCGACGATGTCATTGCACACTGCCACCAGTGCGGCAAGCCTTGTGATACACATACCAATTGTGCGAACGAAGCATGTCATCTGCTATTTATACAATGCCCCGAATGTGCAAAAAAAATGCACGAATGCTGCAGCAATGAGTGTAAGGATATTGTAATGCTCCCGACCGACGTACAAAAGAAACTGAGGAAAGGAAAGCGCAACGATACAATGATATACCAAAAAGGAAAATCGGATAAACTTATCATATCCAAATAGAGAGACCTGGTATTTTATAGAATCTCTACTGTTACAGAATGAAGTAACAGTAGAGATTTTTTTTATATTTGCTATAAAATAGGTCTGCGACCTTAATAAAACGACATATGAGTAAATTACCTATCCTTGCCGTTATCCTGATCATGCTCGGAGCATGCGCAGAGAAAAAAAAACAAGCCTACGATTTTCAGCAGATTAAAGAGAAAGGAGAGTTAACGATCATCACGATGAGCAGCTCCACTTCGTACTTTATCTACAAAGACGAAGCAATGGGATATGATTACGATTTGGCCAAAGAGTTTTGCGATCGTCATGGCCTGAAATTAAAGGTAAAAGTAGCGGAAAATTCGACCAAATTGCTCGAAATGCTCGAACAAGGAGAAGGTGACCTTATAGCAGGAGCAGTACCCGTACAGAGCAGTCTTAAAGATTCTATTATTTATTGCGGACTGGAACAGGTATCTCATCAGGTTTTAGTGCAGCGTACAGGAGTAAGAGATTCAATGATAACAGATGTAACCCAGCTCATAGGCAAAGAGGTATATGTAAAACACAATACAAAGTACCACCAACGGCTTCAGAACCTTGATATGGAACTGGGCAATGGTATTATAATAAAAGACGTTGAAAAGGACACAATAACCGTAGAAGACCTTATCGGCATGGTTGCCCAACATGAAATAGATTATACGGTAGCCGATGAATACATTGCCAAGTTAAATAAGACTTATTACCGGAATATCGACATATCATTGCCCCTCAGCTTCGAGCAACGTTCATCGTGGGCAGTACGTAAAGATGCTCCGCAATTAGCAGATTCGCTGAATGTATGGTTTGCACAGAACAGCCGTAAACCAATCTATAAAGATATCCTGAAAAAGTATTTCGAATTGAGCAAAATGCCCGATGTCGAGTACGAAATACCAAAAGACCTTCCCAAAGGATTTATTACTCCTTTTGATCCATTGTTTAAAAAATATTCAGCTGTAGCCGGATACGACTGGTTTTTACTGGCATCTATCGCTTATCAGGAATCTCGTTTCAAGACCAATCTATCGTCATGGGCCGGAGCTATCGGGCTCATGGGATTGATGCCGCGAACGGCTGCTTCTTTTGGGGCAACAGGCAACCAACTTGTAAATCCCGAGATAAACATCAAGGTTGGAGCCGGATTGATTGCCCGTCTGGATGATATCTTCAAACGGGTATCCGATCCTCAACAGCGAATCAAATTTATACTGGCTGCATACAACGGTGGAAACGGACATATTGCAGATGCTCAGGCATTAGCCCGTAAATACGGAGCAAACCCGTATGTATGGGATGGAAATGTAGAGAAATACATCGAACTGAAAAGCAAGCCTGAATATTATACCGACTCAGTGTGCAAGAACGGATATCTGCGTGGATCGGAGGTAGTGAAATATGTAAAACAAGTAGAAAAGAACTGGAGCAAGTTCAAATCAATGCATAAGAATAAAAATAAACACGGAGGTAAGGGGTAATTCCTCTGTAAAAGTATTATTTTTAAGGTCTCAGACCTTTGTTTACTTGTCAATAAGTCCACTCGTTAACTGTATTATACATCATTAAGATACTTACTATTACTTACAATCAATGCTTAGAACAATTATATTCTTTATAGTTTCAATCATTTCATTCTATTCATCTGCGACAGATGGATATATATTCAGATTACAGTTAAAAGACAAGCCTGAATCGAAAGACCTGATTGCAAAACCTCAAAAATATCTTTCTCAGAAAGCGTTGGATCGCAGAGAACGTCAGAATATAGGAATAGATACAACAGACGTACCGATATCTGCTGCTTATTGCGGTGAAATCGAGAATCTAGGATACAAAATAGTAGCTAAAAGCAAATGGATGAATACAGTGAGCGTATATTGCACAGACAGCCTTCAGGTGGAGATTCTAAAAAATCTGCAGTTTGTTGATAACGCCTTATTCGTCTGGAAAAGCGATACTACAGTAAACACGGAAAGCTCTCCTTTGAAACGAATAAAAGAACCTGAACCCAAAGCCGAAAATCAATACGGTTATGGATACGACCAGATAAAGATGCTGAACGGTCAATATCTCCATGAAAAGGGGTATAAAGGCAAAGGGATGGATATTGCCATTATTGATGCCGGTTATCAAAATTTAAAAGATATACTACTGTTGGACAATGTGTTTATAAGAGGTATAAAAGATTTTGTTTACAATGGAATAAATATCCTTAAAAGCAGTACACACGGATTGAATGTCTTATCAATATTAGGATCAAACCGCCCGAACATCTATATAGGAACAGCTCCCGAAGCAAAATACTGGCTGCTGAAGTCGGAAGACGGACGTTCGGAATATCCCATCGAAGAAGATTACTGGATAGCCGCAGCCGAATATGCAGACAGCGTAGGCGTTGATCTCATAAACACATCGCTGGGATATACTAAATTCAATGCTTTAGCTCAAAGTTACAGCCAATCTCAATTGGATGGAAAAACAGCCTTTATCAGCAAAGCGGCAAAAATAGCAACCCGAAAAGGTATATTTGTTGTTATAAGCGCAGGGAATGAAGGTTCTAAAACATGGAGTAGTATTTCAGCTCCGGCTGATGTCGACGATGTGCTTACCGTAGGTTCTGTCCGCAGAGACTCTACCCTATCCTATTTCAGTTCGGTTGGTCCTACGGCAGACGAACGGATTAAGCCGGATGTAGTAGCTTTAGGCGATAAAATCAATATAATAGGTGAAGACGGCAATGTTACTTACAATAGCGGAACGTCTTTCTCTGGTCCTGTCATGTGCGGCATGGCGGCGTGCTTGTGGCAAGCCTATCCCCGATTGACTAATATTCAGTTACTGGATATAATCCGCCGATCATCCGACAGATTTGAAAAGCCAAATAATTCGTATGGTTATGGCATTCCCGATATGGAAAAAGCGATGCTGCTGGCCAAAGAATTACAAACTGATAATTTACAATAAGCATGGAACTGCCTGCACTATCATTATATGAACTGAATAATCTGGTAAGAGGTGTTATTGCCGATACTTTCAGTCAAAGATTCTGGATAAGAGCCGAAATGAGCGATGTCCGGTGTAATCAGAATGGACATTGTTATCTCGAATTCATCGAGAAAGACTCAAATAACAAAACGATAATCGCAAAGGCCAGAGGAAGTATCTGGTCGAATGTATTCCGTATGCTGAAAGCCTATTTCGAATCTGAGACAGGACAGGCTTTTGCATCCGGACTTAAAGTACTGGTGCAGGTAAGTATCGAATTTCATGAGCTATATGGATACAGCCTTAATGTACATGATATAGATCCTTCCTATACTTTGGGTGATCAGGCTAAAAACAGAACTTTGATTATCAAACAACTCGAAGAGGAAGGGGTATTAGACCTCAATAAAGAACTGCCTTTGGCTAAAATAGCCAATCGGATAGCCGTTATATCTTCACCGACAGCCGCCGGATACGAGGATTTTTGTAACCAGCTGACCAACAATAAAGATGGATTTATATTCTACAATAAGCTGTTTCCGGCAATAATGCAAGGCGATCGTACCGAACAATCTATTATTGCTGCATTAGACAGAATATACGAAAACATCGATAAATTCGATGCTGTCGTAATTATCCGCGGTGGAGGTGCAACCTCTGATCTGAGTAGTTTCGACTCATATCTGCTCGCTGCTAACTGCGCCCAATTCCCTCTGCCTATAATTACAGGTATCGGACACGAACGAGACGACACAGTTCTCGATATCGTAGCGCATACAAGAGCTAAAACACCGACTGCTGTAGCTGAATTTCTGATAAAGCATATTTACGAATCCGCATCCGAATTAATCGATATCCAAGACAGCATTATCTTCGAAACAAATAAAAGATTGATTGAAGAAGCTACAATCTTAAATACATTGGTGACCAAGTATTCGTACATAATCAAAGACCGGACAAAAGATCAGCTAAATAAACTAGATATCATATCAGAGAAGATTAAGAATGCAGCAATAAGAGTTCTACAGGATCAGAAACATATTCTCGAATCGAAAGAGCAATATATAGAACATAATTCTCCTGAGAATATTCTGAAAAAGGGGTATACCCTAACTTTATCCGGTAAAAAGATAATAAAAAGTAAAGCAGGTGTAAAAAAGGGAGATAATATCGTAACCCGTTTTGCAGATGGAGAAGTCGAGTCTTTAGTTAAATAAATAACTGAAAGTACTAATGACCTATTTTAAAGGAATAATCTAGTCTTCCGGTTATGCTTACAAAGTCAACAACAGGTATCTGATACCTTAACGGATTGTTTTCTTTCGACGGGCAATTTGCATCATTTCATCGAGAACTTTCGACCCCAGCAGCTTTAGAATAATCAGATAGGCACAACCTCCTACAATAAGCTGAGTCAATAATAAAACAAGGTTATTGGAGATTACCGATCCTAAGAAATAAGTCGGACAGAATGTAATAATTGCAATAAAACCATAGGGAAGAATATCCTTCATAACTTCCCACATAGAGTATTTAATACACCTGCCCGCAATGTAATAAGCTACGAGAAACGACAGAATAGCAATACAGCTCGTACCCAAAACAACTCCGTTTACCCCAAATCTGACAGTATAAATAATGACCAATAGTGTGAGGATATTACGGAATAACTCTACAGAAAGCAGCATTCCTGACTTCCCGACTGACTGTAGCAAGGATGATAATAAATAGAACAAAGGCAACACAGAACTCCCTATAACTAAGAGTCTTAAAATGGGTACAACTCCTATCCATTTTTCTTTGAAAGCAACCAAAACAATCGATTCTGCCGAGATTATAGTGAAAACAGCTATCGGAAAACAAAGAAAGCAGACAACACGTACTATCTTTCGGAAAACTTTTCGTTTAGCATCAATATCATCACCTAGTTTGCTCAATAGAGGGAAAGCTACTGATTGCAAACTGGAAGCAATCATTCCCTGAGGAAGATTACCCAGCTTGGTTGCCTGATTGTAATTACCAAGATCAGACATCGAGAATTTCTTACCGATCACGATAGAAGAAATATTTACTGCCACCTGATTGAATAAAGAATTCAGAAGAAGCTTACTACTGTATCCGGTCATAGATTTCAACCCGTCAAAGCAAAAAGACGCTGAAGGAGTCCATCTGATAGAGATCCATAAAAATACAGACCTAAGTAAAGTCTGTAATACCTGCTGTGCCGCCAAACTCCATACACCATATCCGTAATATGCCATAATCACAGCCACCCCTCCCGATATTAAAGTTGAGGCTAATGATATACGGGTATTTTTACGAAATGCCATCTGGCGAACCAAATGCACATATTGGACGACACTAAACCCATTGAAAACGAATGAGAGAAATAAAAACCTCGATAAATCCGATAAAATAGGCTGTTTATAAAAATCTGCGATGTAAGGAGCGAAAAAAAACAGTATAATATAACAAACTATACTGATCGAGATATTGAAATAAAAGACAGTTGAATAATCCTTTTCCGAGACTTCCTGTTTACGAATCAATGCAGAAGAAAATCCACTCTCCTGTAGAATATTAGCAACAGCTATAAATATGGCTAAAGCTCCAAGTAATCCCAATTCTCCGGGGCTTAATAAACGGGCAAGAACAATGGCAAACACAAATTGAAAAATCTGCTGCCCGCCTTTTTCCATAAAGCTCCAGAATAGAGCCGAAACCGTTTGTTCTTTAAGGGTCTTTGCCATTATCTCCAAATAAAGGATTTATCTTATCAAACTCCAAAGGTAGTAAATCGGAAAAACATACGAACGAACATCTTTTCTTATATTTATCTATATAGAAAAAAGAGGACATTTTTCAGGCATATCTTTCCATAGATCAAGCTTTATTTCTCATAACATATTCGAAACAAATAAATAAAAAAACCCAATATAATATTTGCAATAAGTATAAATAAATTACACTATTAAAAAATATATAATCTAAAATATTAAAAATAAAAATCATAAAAATTAATTATATCTACTATAAAAATGTATCCAGCAATATATATCAATATTATTTTACATATTAATTAAGTTTTAATAGAATTAAATATTGAAAATAAATATCTGATAAAATGAATATTAAATTATATAGTAATCTATAATAAAATAATATCAATAATAATTTAACATTTTAATAAATATTGAGAAAAGACAAAACAACAGCATATAGATATAAAAAGAGAAATAATCAAGATAAAAAAGAAAATAAGTAGAGCTTATAAATAAAATAAATTATCCAAAATAAAAATTATAATAAAAAATATAGACATTTAATAGCAATAGATTGAAACTATAATAAAGCATCAATTATAGATATCAATATTAATTAAATTATTTACTATAAACATCTATTTATGATATACAAAACCATACTTACATATAATAAATTTTTCTTACTAACTTTGAGCAAAGAACCAATAGAAAAGCGATAAATGATAAGAGTTATTTTATCGGGAGGACTCGGCAATCAGATGTTTCAATATGCAGCAGGGAGGGCATTAAGCCTCAAATTGCAGTCCGAATTGTCTGTTGACACCTTTCTGCTCCGAAAAAAGACCAAAACAACTGTAAGAAATTTCGAACTGAAAGTTTTCAATATAAAAGTCAGAGAAAACAATCATCTGAAAAACAAATTGATAACTAAAAGTTTTTTCTTTTTAAACAAATACGGATTAAAAAAACTTATTTTCGGATTATTCGGTATATTCCGCGATAAAAAGGCTCAAAACTTCGATCAGCGTTTCAATAATATAGATAGGAATATTACTCTATTCGGATATTTTCAGAATGAAAACTACTTTAAGGCGATCTCTGCCAATTTAAGGGAGGACTTCCGATTCATCAGCCCTCTCCTCGGTGAAAACGCTGATATTGCAAATAAAATAGGCTCTACAACTTCTGTATCCATACATATAAGAAGAGGAGATTATCTGAATCCGAATGTAAACCTTTCCCTATTAAACATCGAATATTACCAGAGAGCAATATCTTATATTCAGGAAAAGATTACTGATCCTGTTTTTTATATTTTCTCAGATGATATTAATTGGGTAAAAAAAAATCTGGATCTTTCACAATCACCACATATTTTTATCGATTGGAACACTGGAAATCGTAGTTTCCTCGATATGCAGTTGATGAGCCTTTGCCAACATAATATTATTGCAAACAGTTCTTTCAGTTGGTGGGGTGCATGGCTCAACTGTAATCCGGATAAAATAGTCATTGCGCCGGGCACATGGTACAAAAACGAAACAGCAGCAGACTATCCTATTGGTTTTATTCCTGAAAAATGGGTAATTTTAGAAACTTAAGGTCTCAGACCTATCAATTGCTTTGGCAGGTAAAACAGCCAAAGCCTGTTATAAACTAAAAGCATATCATTAAATACTTACTACTACTAATTTAAAATAGAAACAATGCCCAAAATATCCGTTATACTGCCGGTTTACAATGCTTCGCTTTTTTTAAAAAAGGCGATAGACAGCATTATAAATCAAACTTATACGGATTGGGAATTGATCATTGTCAATGACGGATCGACTGATAACAGCGAAGATATCATAGTTAATTACTCCGATAACCGTATTAAATACTCCAGAAACGAAGTAAATTCGGGTCTTATCGCAACCCTCAACAAAGCAATAACATTATGCTCCGGTAAATATATCGCCCGCATGGATGCGGATGACATTTCATTGGCCTCACGTTTCGAAAGTCAGTTAAGCTTCCTCGAACAAAATACGGAATATGCCATGTGCGGAACATTTGCCCGAATAATAGACCAAGAGGATAAGATAACAGGAAAGATAGTCCATGTAACAGACAATGATTATCTGAATGTTAATCTGCTCTTTTCCGTTCCATTCGTCCATCCGAGCATAATGATTAGAAAAGACATCCTCGAAACCGAACTGTTTGATAAAGAATACCTCCATGCGGAAGATTTTGATCTTTGGACAAGAATAGCCCGAAAACACAAAGTGGCTAACATTCCCGACTTCTTATTAAAGTATAGATGGCATAACTCGAATGTATCGGTAACAAATTCGAAAAAACAAGAAGAAGTAAAAAATCAAATAATAATAAGAGAACTCAATTTATTAGGATTATCACCGGATGAAAATGAGCTTTTTCTTCACAAAGTCAGCTTTTCTCAGTTTGATGCAAAAAACAAAGAGGAAGAAAAGAAGTCTTTCGATAATTTTAACGGGCTTGAAGAATGGTTCTCAAAAATTATCAAAGCAAATAAGACGAACCAGCTATACAATAATAACGCTTTGATCGAATTTCTCTGGAGCCGGTGGGTTATAGTCTGCATTATGCAAAATAGATTGACTAAAATAGTAAAACCGAAGTTTGTGCCGTATAATATCGTTATCTGGATAAAGACTTTAAAGCTGTTGGCGTTTCTTTCGAAAAAGAAATAATCTCAAAAAATTTAAGATTAATGCAATTTACGAGACACCTTCTTTGCCAGCTTATCACCAAGTATAGCATAAAACATACGATGCAAACGGCTTTTCTTGAATGTATTTATATTATATCCCAGTTTCTTCACATCATTAGCAGCCTCCCGATTGTAAAACTCACTCTTGAAACGGGTCAGATATTGCATGTAAAAATTAACAGCCGCAGATTTTACTCTTTTGCTATCTTCAAGAGCAATCATCTCCTTAACCATGATACGGGTTGCCGTTAATTGCGATTTCACCGCCTTATCCAACACCTGCTTACTCAAACTCTGAGGCGTATTCCGATAAAAGACAGCACCCTGAGGGCAGAAGTAAACAGCACTCGATTTTGCGACTACACGAAAGAAATATTCGCCATCATCATTCAGGGAAAGCTGTTCATTCCATCGTCCGGTTTCAGCGATCAAATCTCGATGAACAAGCCAGATACTCGACTGAACGATATTCCTTTCACAGCAAATATCAATCAAAAAATCCAACGGCTTATTATAACCATTAGTAGATACCTGTTTATGGGGTATCATCAATGAAGACATCAAATCTCCCTCGAAAAGAATGATTCCCGATGTTATCACAGCCTTTTTATCGTTAATCGACTTAAATAAGTGCACCTGCGACTCTATCTTATTATAAGATAACAGGTCATCGGCATCAAGATATTGTATCAAGTCTCCGGAGGATTGTTCAAAAGCAAAATTACGGGCAGCACTTGCCCCCTTATTTTCCTGTCTGAATACCTTTACTACGTCTGACTGGTAAGCCTGTGCAATTTCATACGATTTATCGGTGGAACCGTCATCCACGACAATTACTTCAATATCAGAATATGTCTGTTTTAATACATTATCTATTGTTGCCGAAATATATTCTTCAGCATTATACATTGGTATCAAAACAGACACTTTCATGGTATTATTTTTATCTTTCAAAATATAGAATTAAATAACAGCAAGTATTTAATGACATATTTGAAATTTATAACAGACTATGGATTTATACTTACCAAAATAATAAAAAGGTCTGAAACCTTATTTACTTAACTCTCTTGATTTATCTCCGAGATATCCTCCGTGATGCCTTTTCGCATAATCGGCAGGTGTGAATCCTATTTTACCCATTGTATCCACAACCAACACATCACCTATCACAGTCATCATGGTAGTAGAGGTCGTAGGAGTCAAACCCAAACGGCAGACCTCATCAGGACGTCCGGTTAATAAACATGCATCCGATTCCTTCGCTAAAACACTCTCGGGATTACTTGTTATAACAATAAACTTAATCGCCGGATTAAGATTTCTAGCCAAAGTTATCAGTTCGATTATTTCACGGGTTTTTCCCGAATTCGAAATTAAAAGAATGATATCATTTTCCTGCAAAACACCCAAATCACCGTGTTGGGCTTCACTTGGATGCAAAAAAATAGCAGGAGTACCTGTCGAACAAAATGTGGTCGCAATATTTTCAGCTATCTGACCGGCCTTACCCATACCACTAGTTACAAGCTTGCCTTTTTTCCGGTGAACTTGCTCCACAATCAAATCCGTAGCCTTATCATAGTCACTACTGACAGGTATATTAAGAATGGCTTCTGATTCTTTTCTTAAGATTTCTCTAATTTCGTCTACAGTCATAAAATTTCAATGGTCGCCCCAATAATTATAAGTGTAACAAGTATTCAATAACTACCTGTTACACCCTTTTATCTAACTAATTAAAAGAAGGTCTGAGACCTTAATTTGTTTTGAATTTAAATTTAGTAGCAGCTAATTCTTTGTTAGCCTTTACAATTTTCGACTTAAGGTCTTCTTTATAAGAAGCTAATTTGTTCTGCAAGTCAACATTGTCTGTCGATAAAATCTGCAAAGCCAAAATAGCCGCATTCAACGAACCATTTATCCCAACTGTAGCCACTGGAATTCCGGGAGGCATTTGCACTATTGCCAACAATGC
This sequence comes from Indolivaga capnocytophagoides, assembly GCF_036511535.1. Lineage (GTDB taxonomy): Bacteria > Bacteroidota > Bacteroidia > Bacteroidales > Dysgonomonadaceae > Dysgonomonas_A > Dysgonomonas_A capnocytophagoides. Next base: position 3,331,356 of record NZ_AP028867.1, read on the forward strand.
ATCCATCCCATCCAACGACGAATTGATAGGAACACCAATCACAGGTAATGTAGTCATTGAAGCTATTACACCAGGAAGGTGTGCAGCCATACCGGCAGCAGCAATGATTACTTTTATACCTCTTTCTCTTGCATTTTTTGCAAAGGCTTCTACCTCCTGAGGAGTGCGATGTGCCGAAAGGGCATTGATTTCAAATGGGATTTCCATTTCGTCGAAAAATTTAGCAGCCTTCTCCATCACCGGAAGATCCGAAGTGCTACCCATAATAATTGCAACAAGAGGTTTCATTTTATAATCTTTATTATTAAGGTCTAAGACCTATTTATTACTGTATTTACCAGTACTCTAACACTCAAAAGGTAACAATGGTTCCACAAAAATAGACTTTTTTATTTGTTTCCGTCTCTTCTTTTCCTGTGGAACTGCCTGTTTATTCTTCTCAGATCTCTGACTCATTTAAGTAAATGAAAGTTACAAAATCAAAGATCATTCAACAGATATCAGTTATCAAATTTTCCTATTGTTTTACTTATAGATAAAATAAGCTATAAAGAATCTGCAATTTCCTATTTCAAAAACGACAGCATCAATACAAGTCCACCATATACCGCTCCATACCCGAGCAGACCTCCTAATAGGAATCCGATATAAACCTGAGCAGCAGTACTCGCTTTAAGATACAAGCGGCACACTCCTAAAAGTCCGGCAAGAACAAATAAAATAGCAAATAAATAAAGAGGGCTAGCCGCCTTGACATGAAAACAAACTGACAATACTGTACCGATAACACCGCCTACACCAAGCATATGTGCACTTATTTTCCAGAAGAAATTAATAATCAAACCTACAAGCGATATAATTGCTGGGGCAGCTATCAATCCCAAAAACCAGAAAAACACATGCGCCTGATAAAAGAAATAAGTAAGACTGAGGTTCGAGACAAAGAAAATCATATAAGGCAAAACCCGCTCAGACCTCTCGGTAAGAAAAATATCCCTCACATATTTCATTTTCACAAGAACAATCGTAAACAACGAAGGAATAATGAATGTAAACACCAAAACCGGCAATAAAAACCGGAGTGTCTGCCCTATATACAAATTAAAAAAGTTTGTATATACAAAAAGCAAAGCCAAACTATAGAATGGCATAAGAAAGGGCTGAAATATAAAAGAATATATTTTAGCGAGATTTGATCCTATTCTCCACATATCTTTTAATAAAAAACAAGTATTAAGCTAAACTCCGAATTATTCAAGCCCGATGTTATTCTTATACCTGATCAGTTAATAAAAAGGCTGAATGCCTTATAAATTTTTCCGTAACCTGGCTACAGGTATATTCATTTGCTCCCGATATTTTGCAACCGTTCTACGGGCGATAATATAACCTTTCTCCTTTAAGATTTCGGCTAGTTTATCGTCGGTTAATGGCTTTTTGGTATCTTCTCCTTCAATACATTCTTTGAGAATAGCTTTAACTTCACGGGATGAGATTTCATCACCGGCTTCAGTCTGCATTGATTCCGAGAAGAAATACTTCAATGGATAAACTCCAAAATTTGTTTGTACATATTTACTATTACTCACCCTCGATACGGTCGAAATATCATATCCGGCAAGTTCGGCTATATCCTTTAATATCATCGGCCTCAGATTAGACTCATCCCCCGTAAGAAAAAAATCATACTGTAAGTCAACAATAGCCTGCATGGTTCGTTGCAATGTTTCCTGCCTTTGCTTTATCGCCTCGATAAACCACTTAGCCGAATCGAGCTTTTGTTTGACAAAAGCGATAGCATTTTTAGTTTCTGAAGTAACTCCTTTTTTATTTTCGGAGTACCCCCTAAGCATTTCAGAATATTCGCGGTTTACCCGCAATTCAGGAATATTCCGGTTATTAAGGCTCATAAATAATTCTCCATTATAAGCTTCCACTATAAAATCGGGAATTATCGTATTCATCGTTTGAGCTAAAGCATCACCCCAATTGTTTCCGGGCTTCGGATTGAGACTTACAATAACTTGTATAACCTGTTTCAACTCGTCATCATCTACATTCAATGCCCGCTTGATCTTATCGTAGTGACGTTTTGTAAAATCATCAAAATGACGGCTGAGAATACGTATTGCTTTTTCTACAGCGTCGCTTTCATCCAATCGTTTCAATTGCAGTAAAAGACATTCCTGTAAATCCCGAGCCCCGATGCCGGCAGGCTCAAAGCTCTGAACCTCTTCGAGTATCGACTGGAGTTTTTCGTTAGAAACATCTATATTTTGCTGAAAGAGAAGATCATCGGATATTGCATTCAAAGGACGGTCTAAATATCCGTTTTCATCGATACTTCCGATTATATATTCGGCAATTTTGGCGTCGTCTCCCGTCAACTCGGTGAGATGAAGCTGTTCAACCAGAGACTCATGTAAAGATTCTGCCGACGAAAAAGGAATATCCTCTCTCGCTACTGAAGATGAATTGTTTGAAGTAAGCCTGTAATCGGGTATATCATCTTCTGTCAGATAATCACCTAAAGCGATATCTTCCTGCGAAATCTCCCCCGAATCATCAAAATCGTCACGCTCATCATCAGTCTTAAAATCATCCGAATCGTCGTGTCCTTCATCCAGAGCCGGATTATCGACCAGTTCTTGCTTGATCCGCTCCTCAAGTTCTATATTAGGCAACTCGGTTAGCTTTATCACCTGCATTTGCAGAGGTGACAAACGTTGCTGTTGCTTCTGTTGTAATTGTTGCTTAAGAGCCATTCCCCGAAACTGTTTTTATTTAAGGTCACAGACCTGTTTATAAACTTGCCAGCATATCAGTAACAGATATAATATTTACAAGATATTGCAGAATACAGTTTGTTACTTATACACAAAAATAATAAATAGTTTTATATCCTATCCAAGAATACAATGAGTAATATAAAAGAGGACACTTCAAAACAAATATCCCGGACAACCCCAAGCCTGAAAACAGACAAAGAAAACCAAAATAAATTTCACAGAAACACCATTATCTCGGCGAACAAATAACAGACAAATCCTATTTGATTAAAAACCATAACCTGCAAAATATATCAATAGAATTAATCGAAATTATTATATTTAATTCACATCTTAAAACACCATTTAAAAAATTATAATTCAAAAAATTACAAAACAACACTGTTATATAAAAGATGAATTATAGACAAATATTAACTTAATATTGAAAATATATCCACTCGAAAGAAGATCAGAAAACAGATAAAAAACCCTTCGTATTAGACAAAAAAAAGAACCTCCGGAAACACATCTGAGGCTCTAATTTTTCTTATTTTTTCATGCCGATAAATTATAAATTTATTCAGTCAAAATAACCTTTGCCAATTGCAAATCAAAAGGGGTTGTAATCTTTATATTGGTCTTTTCTCCTTCGGTAAGATGTATTTTATAACCTAACGACTCCACAACAGATGCATCATCAGTAAAAAGGTTAGAGAACTCAGCATTATAAGCGTTTTTCAACAGATTAGCATCAAATACCTGAGGGGTTTGCACTAATTTAAATTTAGATCGGTCTACTATTTTACTATCGATTTCATCGGTCATTTCCCGTAAACTATCAGTTACATCCAATACAGGAATCACGGCTTTATGCTCTTTTGCCAGAGAAAAGCATCTATTCAACAAATCCTTAGACGAAAAAGGACGAACGGCATCATGTACAGCCACCCAACCATCGCCAACAAGCTCCAACGCATTTTTCACAGAATGAAAACGGGTTTCACCTCCGTCAACCACCTCATGATATATCGTAAAACCATAAGCCTTACAAAGATTCGACCAATGGTCTCGGTAATCCTTTGCTAAAGCAACAACAATACGTATCGACTTATCGAAAGAGTAAAAAGCTTCTATCGTATGCATCAGTATAGGTTTACCGCCAATCGCCATAAACTGTTTCGGCTGATCGGCTCCCATTCTTAAACCCTTACCTCCGGCAACTATTATAACATTATTCATAGTTAAAAGAACAGAAAGATATTAATGATATATTTTGATATAGCAAGCTCTGGCCATTATACTTACCAAAGCAGGAAGGTCTGAGACCTTAGTCTATTTCGTCGATTATTTTTTTAATCTGCGCATCTGTTTTATACAGTTTGTCTTTACACAATTTGATTAACTCCGATGCTTTTTTGATTTCATCGGTCAAAACGTCTACATCCAGATCTCCCGACTCGATTTTATCGAGAATATTCTGCAATTCGCTTAAAGCTTCGGTATAGCTTTTCTCCCTTTTAGCCATTATTGTTCTTTTTGTGAAGAAATAAAAAATACAGTCGGGCTATAAGCCGGGTTCTGTACTCTGCATAAAACAGAGTGCCTGCCATTTATCTACACCTGATGTCACCATCAGGCTCTAGCGACCTACCCCCCGACATCGGGCGGGCAGCCCTACGTGCGTCGGTATACATGGTCTTGCAACTCATAAGTAGTACGGCTCTCCGTATTGCTATGGAGACCGGTGAGCTCTTACCTCACCTTTTCACCCTTACCCCGATAGGGGCGGTTATTTTCTGTTACCTTACTCTGCCCTCGCGAACAGCTTCCCGTTAGGAAATATGATGCCCTGTGTTGCCCGGACTTTCCTCTTTTCATTCTCCGAAGAAAATGCTCAGCGACAGACCGCCCGACTGTAATTTAAGGCAAAGGTAATATTTTGAGTCTTTAATCACATGTTTTTGTTTTATTTGTGTTCTCATTATCCATCAAAAAGATGTAATATTGTAAATAGTTTTACCAAATACGGTCACAGACCTATTTAGTACTTTGGCAAGTATAATAAACTGAGCTTATTATAATTTGAAAATATATTATTATGATCAGAAATGCATTGCTACTCATCACGGTCTCTTTTATCCTGTCAGGGTGCAGCTCTACTCTAAATATGTGGAGCGCTGACTCGAATATGAAAAAAATAGAGTTAGACATGACTAAAAAAGAGGTAATAAAAGCTTTAGGAAATGACTATCACCGAGTAGGTGCATTCAAAACGGATGACGGAGTATCGGTTGAAATACTCGGCTACGAAAACACAAAGTCTGATTTTTACATTCTTCAATTCGAAAACGGAATATTAAAAGAGTGGCACAAAGAAATACGGCCTGTATACCCGGTTCCACCTGTTCCTGCTCCTGTAAATTCTGAAAGCAAATAAAATCATGGTTCTCAATTATATCTGGATTGCTTTTTTCGTTATAGCTTTTGTAGTATCATTATCACGATTGATTATCTTCGGTGACTTCGAGACTTTCAATGCTACCGTAAATTCTACATTTTCTTCAGCACGAACAGGTTTCGAAATATCTATCGGTCTCACAGGTGTACTTACCTTATGGATGGGATTGATGCGCATAGGCGAACAAGGAGGTGTTATTCAAATGTTTTCCAGAGCAATAAATCCCCTTTTCAGCAGGCTTTTTCCTGACATACCAAAAAATCATCCTGCCGGAGGATCTATATTAATGAATTTATCGGCAAATATACTGGGACTTGACAATGCGGCAACTCCTGCCGGACTACAGGCAATGAAAGAACTGCAGGAAATAAATCCCGATAAAACGAAAGCATCCAACCCCATGATCATGTTTCTGGTAATGAATGCTTCGGGACTTACTCTTATACCAGTATCGGTTATGACGATCAGGGCTCAAATGGGAGCAAGCAATCCTGCGGATGTCTTTGTCCCGATTATGATTGCTACTTTTGTATCCACAATGATCGGAGTATTGGCTGTCTGTATCAAGCAAAAGATTAATATTTTCGACAAAGTCATACTTGGCACATTCGGCAGTGTAGCCGTTCTAATCGGCGGCGTTATCTGGGCTTTCAATGAAATGGGTCCCGAAAGAGCACAAAAGGCATCGAGCGTTATAGCCAGCCTCATATTATTCGGAGTCATTATCTTCTTTATATTAAGCGGAGTCCGAAAGAAAATAAATGTATATGATTCTTTTATTGACGGAGCCAAAGACGGATTTGCAACAGCCGTACGCATTATTCCCTATTTAATTGCTATTTTAGTAGCTGTCGGGATGTTTCGTGCATCAGGAACAATGGACTTTCTCGTGGATGGAATAAAGTCTTTTGTTGCCCTTTTCGGGGGAGATACCAGATGGCTGGACGCATTACCCACCGCTTTGATGAAGCCTTTAAGCGGAAGCGGCGCACGTGGAATGATGGCGGAGACAATGGCAACTTTCGGCCCCGAATCTTTTGCCGGAAGGCTTTCTTCTATATTTCAGGCATCTACCGATACTACGTTTTATGTTGTAGCTGTTTATTATGGCTGCGTTAATATAAAAAACAGCCGATATACTGTTCCATATGCTCTTTTAGCCGATCTTATCGGTGTTATTACTGCAATATGGGTTGCATATATCTTTTTTGGATAATGGATTTTAGATCCTTTTAGGATCACAGACCCATTTGTTTCTTATTTTTTATCTATAGAGAATAAGTGACTGTCCAATATGAAAATAATAACTTGCGCTGTCATGAAGACCTACAAACGGACAAATATTTATTTGCCCCTACGACCAGTTTTCATCACTTTAGATTTGTAATCTGCATTCAAGAACTTAGGTTTACAAACCCCAAAGAACAGCAGAAAGGAAGCATTTATAAGAAGGAACATAAAGGGTGTAACTTTTGTTACCTTTTTGAAAAATGCACGGATACAGAAAATTAAGAAGAAAGTTTATAACAAAAGGGTCTATGATCCTAAAAGAATCAAATATATGGCAATTACTTATCAGGCAGAGGACATAAAAGAACCTCATCTAAAAAAACGGATCACCAATAAATGGATTAAAGAAGTCGCTGCATCTTATCAAAAGAAAACAGGCGACATCTCCTATATATTCTGCTCGGACGATAAGATACTCGAAATCAACAAAGAGTACCTCCAACACGACTATTTTACCGATATAATCACATTCGACTATACCGAAGATGATATTATCGGAGGAGATATATTTATAAGTATCGACACAGTAAAAAGTAATTCGGAACAGTTTAAAACTGATTTCAACGATGAATTGAACCGGATCATCATACATGGTATTCTTCATTTATGTGGGATAAACGATAAGGGTCCCGGAGAAAGGGAACATATGACCGAATGTGAAAACAAAGCGTTAAGCTTACTTGCATCTTACTGATTATGAAAAAGAAAAACTATTTCATTCTTCTGTTATTAATTGTATCTGTAGTTACTGCCTGCGGGCAAAACGAAGAACCTATACAACTCAAAGTCTGGGAAAACAATCCTCCGACAAATAACGGATTAACCGATAAAGCCGAACTTTTTATATATAAACCTCATACTCTTTCGAAGCTGCCGACTCCGGCTGTACTTATTTTTCCCGGGGGAGGATATGCCGGCGTAAGTATGCCGTACGAAGGACATGCTTTTGCCAAATGGATAGCATCACAAGGAATAGTCGGCATTGTATTGAAATACCGATTGCCCAATCAACACAAAGAAGTTCCTTTTGATGATGCTTGTCAGGCAATGCAAATAGTCCGTAATCATGCGGAAGAATGGAACATTGATGTTTCTAAGATGGGAGTTGCAGGTTTCTCGGCAGGAGGACATCTGGCAGCTACGCTTTCTACTTATTATGCCAATAATGAGTTATGCCCGAGACCGGCATTCACTATCCTATTTTATCCGGTAATAACGATGGAAACCGTAACCAAAGGAGGTACACGTAATAACCTGATGGGATTAACACCGTCGGAAGAAGATATTGCGAATTATTCACCGGAGAAACAAGTTTCAGAAAATACTCCCCGAACAATCATATTTACCGCAAATGATGATGCTTCGGTTCCGACATTCCATAGTACGAATTATTATCAGGCATTGAACGAAAAAGGAATTTCAGCCAGTTTACATATCTTTCCGGAAGGAGGGCATGGCTGGGGATTACTTCCCGATTATAAGTATAACGAAGAATCTCTCTCGATTCTGAAAACATGGTTAGACCTTTATATAAAATAATATCATGAAGAAAAAATTATTGTTGTTTTTATTCTCTATTATCGTAGTAAGTACGATGAATGCACAAGAAATTGTAAAGTTATGGAATGAAAATCCGCCTACAGATAATGGGATTACAGGTACTGAAGTTGACGAAAACAACCGCATTTCGAATGTCAGTGCACCCGAGATGTTTATTTACAAACCCAATTTGGCGATAGACCGCAACATTGCAGTTGTAATTTGTCCCGGTGGAGGCTACAGCCGTCTGGCTATTGATCACGAGGGTTATGATTTTGCAAAATGGCTTCAATCGTTAGGTATCACAGGAGTTGTTCTTAAATACCGTTTACCCAACCAACATAAAACCGTGCCTTTGGAAGACCTTCAGCAGGCAATCAGATATGCAAAGAAAAATCTGTCGAGAAAAGACTCTTCTGCCCTTAAAGTCGGTGTAGCTGGATTTTCGGCAGGAGGACATCTTGCGTCAACAGGTTCTACACATTTTGACGGACAAGATACCCGCCCCGATTTTTCTATTTTATTTTATCCGGTAATAACAATGGGAGAATATACTCATCAGGGATCAAAAAGCAATTTGTTAGGAGAAAACCCTTCCGCTAATGATGTAATGTTTTATTCGAACGAAACGCAGATTACTGAACTAACTCCTCCTACAATACTGTTATTAAGTGACGATGACAACGCAGTTCCATCGATGAACAGCATTATGTACTACGAAGCCCTGAAGCAAAATAATGTTCCTGCAACGATGTACATATTTCCAGAAGGAGGACACGGATGGGGCATGAGACCCAACTTCAAGTACCACACCGAAATGCTCCAATTATTGAAACACTGGCTTCAGGATTTAAAATAAGCACATCAATCGAATAAGCTTTTTTCAGGAGACTCCAAATCTAACAGATAACGTTTTCGAACTAACCCTCCGGCATACCCCGTGAGGGTTTTATTTGTCCCTATAACACGGTGACAAGGGATTATTATGGCAATCTTATTAGCCCCGTTTGCATTCGCAACTGCCCTCACACTCGACTCTATACCCATCGATCGTGCCTCTTGAATATACGATATGGTTTTCCCATAGGGAATGGACAACAACTGAGACCATACTCTTTTCTGAAAGTCTGTTCCTAACATATCCAATTCAACAGAAAAAGTTGTAAGCTTCCCGGCGAAGTATTCGGATAATTCTTCTTTCAAAAGCCGTATATGCCTGTTTTCTCCGTCTGTGAGATTTATTTCTGCGAGAGTCGACAGACCCTGCATCTGCCGTTCCATATTCTTTCGGTCGGTAAATTCGAGTAAACAGATGCCATTCTCGGTGGCATATGCGATCATTTCTCCTATCGGAGTTTCAATTATAATAGAAGACGTGATTATTACTTGTTTTTTGTCCAATTCCAGCATTTTTAAGTATTCAATAAGAAATACATTGATAATCAGAAATATTTTGTTAAGTTAGGAAAATATTTTTCAACAATCAAACCTTCAAAACCTTCTATGATTATGAAAAAAAACTACCTCCTCTTCATTCTTTTATTAGGATTAATCACTATTCGTTGTACGGATCCAAGACCCAAAACGATAGAAAAGCCAACACATGGATTACAGAACACGAAAACTGTTGAGATCAACAAAATTGTATTAACTGATTCGGCAACCATCCTATATATGGATGCATACTTTTATCCAGGAAACTGGATACAGATAGATTCAGCTACATATATACAAGCCGATGGCAAGAAGTATACGATTACCGGATCGGACAGTATTGAATTGAACAAAAAACACTGGATGCCCGACAGTGGCGAGGACCACTTTACTCTCTACTTTCCTCCCCTGCCTAAAGGAACTAAAATAATCGATTTTATCGAATCTGATTGTGATAATTGTTTCAAAATATGGGATATCGACCTTACCGGAAAAAACAAAACCTATAAGCCGCAACTGCCGGATAATATAAATACCAAAATAGATAAAGAATACAAACTCCCCGAACCTGTGTTTAAAGCAGCAAGTTCAAAAATAACGTTTCATCCAACAGGGTTGAAAGAGGGGTACGCAATCGGAGAACCAGAATTAAAAATCAACAACCTCTTCACCAAGGATATGGATGAATACGCCGGTAAAAAAGAATCTGACGGGACATACACTTTTGAGGTCGATTTATATTCCACATCAACAGGATTCATAACATTTAGCAACAACTATCTGAATGTAGTCCTAAATCCGGGAGAAAATCTTGATATATATTATGATCTAACGGCTTTTTCGAAAAACACTTCCCGCTATCACCCTCAACCCGACCTTCCTTTCTGTATATTTAATGGCAGCTTTGACGAATTAAATACTCAGATATTACAATACAGGGATACCTTACAGTCATACAGTAATACCTTAAATGTATTTGCGGGTCGTGCTGATTCGACAATCTTAGAAATGAATAACACGCAATATGTAGATTATGTATTCAAAGACTATGATAAAAAAATGGCAAAACTCGAAAAAGCAGACTTGCCACAAGCTATAAAACAAGTTATAAAAAATAACCTGAAGGATGATGTAATTTACAATATTGGCTTCATGAACCGGATATATGAAGCTAATTACCGGGTAAAGAATAATATGGATTGGGACAAACCGTTAGGAATACAATTGCCAAAAGCAACCGAGAAGGATCTTATTTCGTTGAAGAAACTCGATTTGAATGATCCGATGCTGCTATACTCAAAGGATTTCAAATATTCTTTCTCAAATATATCAGGTCCTATTCCACCATCCATAAACATAGAAACTATTACAGGCAGTAAAACAGGACTGCTGAGAGATTTAAGAGAAGTATTCCCTGTTATATTTAAAGCATCCGAACCGGCAGAATTGAGCTCAAAAGACGAAAGCATTCTCTCCGGAACAGGCAACCCCTATTACAAAGAAGTATATGACTTGATTTTCAAAAAGACAAAACAACTTCAGAAAGAAGTCTTATCAAAAGGAGGATTCAAAATTGAATCAACTCCCGATGTAGAAAAAGATAAGGTTCTGGAAACCATTGTTTCCAAATATAAGGGAAAAGTCGTATTTATAGACATCTGGGCAACATGGTGTGGCCCTTGCATTGGAGCGATGAAAACGATAAAAACGATAAAACCAACAATGACCGAAAAAGGTATAGTATCGCTGTATGTATCCGGAGAAACTTCTCCAAAAAACAAATGGATGAGCATGTTACCCGAAATAGGAGGAATACATTACTATCTGAAAGAAGAACAATGGAATGCATTGTCTGAAAAATACAAATTCAATGGAATACCTACATACATGATATTCGATAAAAAGGGAAAAATGGCATTCAAAGCCACCGGATATCCGGGGAACAACAAAATTCTCGAAGAATTGGAGAAAGTCCTGTAAATTCCAGCACAGAAAAGAGAGATCAAGCATAAAAAGGGCTCTCTTTTTCTTTTAGTGCAATAAGATCAAAGAATACTACATATTTATATATCAAAAAGATACAAACTTTATCAACACAAAGACCGAGTTATCAACAATTCTCATAGAGTTTACCTCGTCATTTTAAGAAGTGCAGCAATTATTCGTTTCTTTGCAATCATAAAATCTTAAAAGAGTAACATAAAACTACTATGGGTAAAATAATTGCTTTAGCAAATCAGAAAGGTGGTGTGGGCAAGACTACTACTACCATCAACTTAGCTGCGTCTTTAGCTACACTCGAGAAAAAAGTATTAGTAGTAGATGCAGACCCTCAGGCAAATGCGTCTTCGGGTTTAGGACTGGATATTAAGCATATAAAAAATACTATTTACGAATGTCTCATCGGTGCAGCAAGCGCCGAGAAAGCCATTGTTCCTACTGAATATGAACGTTTGGATATTATCCCCTCTCACATAAACTTGGTTGGAGCCGAGTTGGAAATGCTGAATATCGAAAACCGCGAAAAACGACTTGCCTCTGTACTTGCCCCGATAAAGCAAAATTACGACTATATCCTGATAGACTGCTCTCCATCATTGGGATTGATCACCGTAAATTCGCTTACAGCGGCAGATTCGGTTATAATACCCGTTCAATGCGAGTATTTTGCACTGGAAGGAATCAGTAAACTGCTGAATACAATCAAAATTATCAAATCCAAGCTTAATCCATCTTTAGAGATCGAAGGATTTTTACTGACGATGTATGACGCCCGTTTACGTTTAGCTAACCAGATCTACGAAGAAGTCAAAAAGCACTTCCAGGAACTTGTATTTACAACAGTGATACAACGCAATGTAAAGCTAAGCGAATCACAAAGTTTTGCCCAGCCGGTTATCGCATATGATGCCGCATCGCGAGGTACTGTAAACTACATGCAGCTGGCAAAAGAACTAATAGAAAAAAATTCGTAACTTTGTAGCTAGGCCGAATTACAAAAGATACAAAACATCTGATTACATCGGTAATATCATTGTGGCGGTATAGATATAATCAAATATCAATTAATACTTATTTTTAAGAAATCAGCATGTTTATTGCCCCAAAAGGTAATATAATCAACAGCCTGTATAACTTAAAAATAATTACTTTTAGTTAAATTGAATTATGGCAAAAAAACCTGCTTTAGGGAGAGGATTGGATGCTCTTATAACAATGGATGAAGTGAAAACCTCAGGGTCTTCATCTATTAGTGAAGTTCCATTGTCTCAGATTCAACCTAATCCCGATCAACCTAGACGTGTTTTTGACGAAGAAGCACTTCGAGAACTGGCTGTTTCTATCAAACAGTTAGGCGTGATACAGCCTATTACATTGCGTAAAATAGATGATGATACTTATCAGATCATCGCCGGAGAACGCAGATACAGAGCTTCGATGATTGCACAGGTTGAGTCAATCCCTGCCTATGTAAAAACAGCCGAAGACGAAAATGTCATGGAAATGGCATTGATCGAAAATATTCAACGGGAAGATCTAAACTCAATCGAAATAGCCCTTGCTTATCAAAACCTGATAGAGACTTATAACCTCACTCAGGAAAGATTAAGCGAACGAATCGGAAAAAAACGAACTACAATTGCCAATTACCTACGACTGCTGAAACTACCGGCGGAAATACAAATGGCGATCAGAGATAAAAGAATAGATATGGCGCATGCCCGTACTCTGGTAACCATCGAAAACCCTGAGGTACAGCTAGAAGTATACGAACATATACTCAATGAAGATCTTTCGGTACGCAAAGTGGAAGAGTATGTAAGGGCAATCAACAAAGGTGAAACTTTAGAAGAAATCATTCAGGAAAAAGAAGTTGTCGATCTTGTAAAGAAAGGAAAAATACAAAAAGCAACTCCCGAAGAATTCGATGTTTTAAAGAAACACCTATCAAAATTCTTCGATTCGAGGGTCCAGCTCACTTGTAACGACAAGGGAAAAGGTAAAATTACGATCGCCTTTAATTCAGACGAGGATCTTGAGCGTATTATTACTAAATTTGACCAGTTGAAACGATAAATTCGCATTTTTCCGTGTCATAAGCATAACTATGATAAAAAGAACAATCGTTGGTATATTTGCTTTATGTTTCGTATCATTGTATGCCTCAGGGCAGGACAATGATTCTTTACATATAGCCCCTACTCCCCAGAAGGCGTTAAGTACCAATAAAAATGATACTGTAGCATGGGTGGATTCAAAGCTTTCGTTCGATAAATCGACAGAAAAAGCGATGAATACGAAAGAATTAAAACCATTCAAACCTGATCCGAATAAAGCAGTACTTTATTCGGCTATTTTTCCGGGGTTGGGTCAGATATATAACCGTAAATACTGGAAACTACCGCTCATATACGGAGGTTTCGTTGGATTGTATTACGCAATATCGTGGAATGGCAGGTATTACAATGATTACACAAAGGCATACAAAGCCATCATGAGCGAATATCCCCGAAGCGATGCTAACTTTGCTATTTGGGGATCGTTTATCAGTGGCAATGTCAAAGTAACCGATATCACAGATGCACAGATAACCTCGTATAAAACGAGATTCAGAAATAAACGCGATTCTTACAGAAGATACCGCGACCTAAGTATAATCGGAGCCGTAGCTCTATATGGTCTTTGTATGATTGATGCATACGTAGACGCCCATTTGTTTGATTTTGATATTTCTCCGGATTTATCAATGAGAGTTGAGCCTAAAATGGAACAGGATCCTTTTGCCCGAAGAACAGTTGGCATCCAATGTAGTTTTACTTTTTAAGTCATTTGTCGAAAATGACAGGAAAATCAAAGGTTTATGCTGAGAAAAATTATTGTTATTAGTTTAGTTTGTTCGAGTTCGCTAATTATTACTGCCCAAAACCGCAAAACGGGAGTATCTCTCAGGGATACTATTACCGACAAAGACCTTGTAGTACCGGAAGAAATAGAGCGAAACTTCGATCAGCTTCTTATCGATTGGAGAAAAGAATTTTCTCCTGCATTGACATGCAACTCCAATGTCGACACAGACGTTGTATTCGAAGACTCGATATATATCAACAGGCTCTACAGTCTGCCCACAGTTATGGAACTAGCATACAATCCTATTGTAAAATCATACATCAGCATGTATACCGGAAGGATGCGTAACAGTGTCGAATACTTTGTAGGCAAATCGAGCTATTACTTTCCTATTTTCGAACAAGCACTCGATAAATACGGCTTACCTCTCGAACTGAAGTATCTTCCGATAATAGAATCGGCTCTTAATCCTACAATTGTATCACGAGCGGGAGCAACCGGTCTCTGGCAATTTATGATAGGTACAGGCAAAATGTACGATCTGGAAGTAAACAGCTTGGTAGATGAGCGTCGCGACCCGTTGAAATCGACAGATGCGGCTGCCCGTTATTTAAAAGACCTGTTCAATATATATGGTGATTGGAATCTCGTTATCGCTGCTTATAACTGCGGCCCCGGAAATGTCAACAAGGCAATTAAACGAAGCGGAGGAGCAACCGATTATTGGGCTATATACCCCTATTTACCGAGAGAAACAAGAGGTTATGTTCCGGCTTTTATTGCAGCAACCTATGTCATGAACTACTATTCGGATCATAATATTTGCCCGTTCGAATACAAATACACAAGATCGACGGATACGATCGTTGTAGACAAATACCTGCACCTGCAGCAAGTGGCAGATGTATTAGGTGTTCCGATTGATGAAGTACGCAATCTGAATCCTCAATATAAAAAAGATATCGTTCCGGGAGAATTCAAGCGTTATCTCGTAACACTGCCTTCTGCCAAGGCCGCGGACTTCGAAGTATCGAAAGATTCAGTTTATGCATACAGAACCAATGAATTTCTATCGCACCGAAAGGTTGTAGAACCCAGCGGTTATACAGCATCTGCAGGAAGTGCATCAAGATATAGGGTCAGACGTGGTGATAACATCGCATCCATCGCAAGAAAACACGGAATATCAACCACTCAGATAAAACGTTGGAATGGATTAAGGTCAAACAGATTAAAAGCCGGACAATATCTAGTGGTAAGCAATCCCAGTATAGCACCACGCAAAGAGAAAGAAGAAACTTCGACAGAAGAAGTTACACTTGCACAAAATCAAACACAAACAGAAAATACAGCTACAAATACAGCATCTGCAGAAATAGGAAGTAAAACAAACGAATCGAGTCTCCTTGCTCAATATTTCAACAAGATGCAGGAAAAGGAAGTTTCGGACAATAACGGTTCTTCGGCTACTGAAGATAACAGCAATACGGCAGCAACACCAACCGCCAACAAGCAACCAAGGATACACGACCTTCAGAGTCCTCAGACAATATACCACAAAGTACGTATCGGAGAAACATTAACCCAGATAGCATCTAAATACAGCGTAGATAAAGATGATATCACTCAGTGGAATAAACTGAAGAAATCGGTTCCTAAAGTCGGACAAAGACTCGTTATTCATCTACCACAAAAAGCAAAAGAAGAAGACATAGAAGAAAATGTACCTTCAATTAATGCCGAAGCGGTAGAAGAAGTGATGGCAGAAGCAAAAAAATCAGCTGAAAACGAAACAGCCAGTCAGGCGGTAGCATCAATATCTCCGGTGGCAATGAAGAAAATAGACGGAAAAGAATCATCGAAGACATCACAAACTCCCGAACCGAAAAAATCGGCTCCTAAAGTTAAAGTCCCAATGATATATGTAGTCAAGAAAGGCGATACACTGGGGCATATCGCATCCCGCTACGGAGGCAAAACGACAGCAAGCAGCATACGAAAGGCCAATAACTTAAAATCAGATAATTTAAGTATCGGACAGAAATTAAAAATACCCAGATAAAGGATTTTGTCCTTATCTTGGCAAATAAAAAAGATCTAATGCAACAATGTCTGATGATAATAAGTTGTTGCTGTTGTATACACAAAAATAATAAATAGGTCTGAGACCTTACTTTATGGACAACAACGATAAGAACAAAGAGGAAGAAATGATGATCGATAAAGAGTTTGACGCTCTTATCGAGGATTATATCAAATCCAATCACAGACGAAAAGTCGAACTGATAACGAAAGCTTTTCATATAGCCCGCGAAGCACATAAAGGCGCACGCCGCAGGTCGGGTGAGCCGTATATCATGCATCCTATAGCGGTAGCCCGTATTGTTTGTAACGAAATAGGCCTCGGGTCAACATCTATATGCGCGGCTCTCCTCCATGATGTTGTAGAAGACACAGACTACACGGTAGATGATATCAAGAAACTTTTTGGCGATAAAATCGCTGAAATTGTCGATGGACTGACGAAAATTTCGAGTGGTATGTTCGGAGATCAGGTTTCTTCGCAAGCCGAGAATTTCCGTAAACTACTGCTAACGATGTCCGATGACATCCGAGTGATTCTGGTTAAAATAGCCGACCGTCTTCACAATATGAGAACCTTGGGTTCGATGGCTCCGGCAAAACGCCATAAGATTGCAGGAGAAACAATGTATATATATGCCCCTCTGGCACACAGGCTGGGGCTTTTTGCCATAAAAACTGAACTCGAAGAACTGAGTTTTAAATACGAAAATCCCGAAGAATACAACGATATTATAGAAAAGCTCGACAAATCGAGCTACATCCGCCGTGATATATTCGAACACTTTGCCGAGCCTGTAAAGAAAAGACTCGATGAACAAGGCTTCAAATACGAAATAAAGGCGAGAGATAAGTCGGTCTATTCTATTTGGAATAAGATGAAGACAAAGGCCGTTCCGTTCGAAGAAATCTATGATATTTTTGCGGTACGTGTTATCTTCGAATCCGAACCTGGATTAGATGAAAAGAAGCGATGCTGGGATATTTATTCGATCATTACGGATATTTATAAGCTCCGCCCCGACAGAATCAGGGATTGGGTAAGCCGTCCGAAATCGAATGGATATCAGGCTCTACATCTCACGGTTATGGGCCCTGATGGCGAATGGGTCGAAATACAGATCCGAAGCCGAAGAATGGATGATATCGCCGAAAAGGGATTCGCTGCGCACTGGAAATACAAAGAGGGAAAAGTCGAAGAAGATACAGAACTCGACAAATGGCTGAAAACCATAAAAGAGATACTCGAAAATCCAAATCCGAACGCAATTGACTTCCTTGATACAATCAAACTGAACTTATTTTCGCAAGAGATATTCGTGTTTACTCCCAAAGGAGATCTCAAGACAATGGCTCAGGGAGCAACTGCTCTCGATTTTGCCTATGAACTTCACTCCAATATCGGAGATAAATGTATCGGGGCGAAGGTAAATCACAAGCTTGTACCATTGAGCCATAAGTTAAACAGCGGTGATCAGGTCGAAATTCTGACATCAAAGTCACAAACCCCTCAACCCGAATGGCTGGGATTTGTTACAAGCGGAAAAGCAAGAGCTAAACTTGAGACATCTCTGAAAAAGCAGAAAAAAGAGATAGCGAAACAAGGTGAAATAAGATTAAGAGGTTTCTTGGGTGTCGAAGATATCCCAACTCCTACAATCGATAAAATGCTGGACTATTATAAGGTTGCAAAGAAAGAAGACCTGTTCTTCGCTGTGGGTAATAAAACGATTGTTTTGCCGGCAAAACCGGCTCTTTTGTTCAAAGACACCAAAGATACGGCCAATAGCAACTTCCTGATGAGATATGTCCGTCAGGCTTTCAGAACCAAGAAGAAAGAAACCGAAACAGCAACTATTTCAGATACAGATGATCTGAATACCATCGACAAGAAGAAGACCTATATACTTCAGGAAGATTCTTTTCAGAAAAATTTCAGGCTCGCATCATGCTGTAATCCTATTCCTGGAGATAAAGTATTCGGTTTTATCGGTGATAACAACGAAATACAGGTACACAATGTAAATTGTCCTGTAGGTCTTAAACTAAAAGCTAGTTTTGGTAATAAGATTTTGAATCTTGAGTGGGGTAATTATGCGCAGTACTCGTTTCTATCGACAATAGTTATCAGAGGGATAGACCGGGTAGGAATGCTGAACGATATAACCAAGGTGATCATCACGGACTCGGTAAATATAAAAAATTTGAATATCGAATCGAATGATGGTATCTTTGAAGGTAAAGTAAGCCTTTTTGTACATAGTGTAGCAGATGTACAAAAACTATGTTCACTGATTCTTAAGATAGAAGGTGTACAATCGGTAAACAGGCTTAGTTAAAGGCAGTAGACCTTTTTATAATCGAATTAATGGATATGAGCGAAAATTTCAATATGCATAACGAAAAACTGAACGGAACGGAGCGTGAATTTGAAAACGCACTCCGCCCTCTTACTTTTTCGAGCTTCAGCGGACAAGACAAGGTGGTAGAAAACCTCAAAGTATTTGTCACTGCTGCACGTATGCGTGGCGAGTCTCTCGACCATACTTTATTGCATGGACCTCCGGGATTGGGAAAAACAACCCTGTCGAATATTATAGCCAATGAATTGGGGGTAGGTTTTAAAATTACCTCAGGCCCTGTACTCGATAAACCCGGTGATCTAGCCGGATTGCTCACATCTCTGGAGCCTAATGATGTTCTTTTTATCGATGAAATACACCGTCTTTCACCCATTGTTGAAGAATACCTGTACAGTGCCATGGAAGATTACCGCATCGATATAATGATAGATAAGGGACCGAGTGCCCGTTCGGTACAGATCGAACTGAATCCCTTTACCCTGATAGGGGCAACTACCCGAAGCGGCTTACTGACAAGCCCGTTGAGAGCCCGTTTCGGTATCAATATGCACTTGGAGTATTATGACATGAATACGCTGACCAATATTATAGTTCGATCCGCAGATATTCTCGATGTTCCCTGCAAAAGCAATGCAGCACATGAAATTGCATTAAGAAGCCGTGGAACTCCCCGTATAGCGAATGCTTTGTTACGGAGAGTACGTGATTTTGCACAGGTTAAAGGATCAGGAAGCATCGACAAAGAAATAGCGACCTATGCACTTGAAGCTCTGAATATCGATAAATATGGACTCGATGAAATCGACAATAAAATATTGCTGATCATTATCGATAAATTCAAAGGAGGTCCTGTAGGTATCTCTACCATTGCCACAGCTTTGGGTGAAGATGGGGGCACAATAGAGGAGGTATATGAACCATTCCTCATAAAAGAAGGATTTATGAAACGAACTCCAAGAGGGCGGGAAGTAACCGAACTTGCATACAAGCACCTCGGACGTCATAAAGAAACCGAACAGGGGTATCTGTTTTAAAAAGGATCAAACCCTCTGTTACGGTCATAGAGAACCGGTTTTACCGAATAAATTTAAGCAAGGTCTCAGACCAATTTATTACTTTGGCAAGTATAACAACCTGAGATTATTGATAAACTAAAAATATATCATTAAATGCTTTCTTTTACTGATATGGGATATTTTACGGACAAATCACGGAATACTATTATACTATTCAGCCTATTGATTATAGGCTCTTTTTATTTATTGTACCACTGCTTTTACACGGCGTTCTGGTACGACGAGGCATATACAATCAATCTGGTCAGGCATTCTTTTTCACAACTATGGTATATCACGGCAAATGATGTTCACCCTCCTCTTTATTATGCTTTGCTCAAAGTATATACATACTTTGCCGGACAGTCGGTTGTCGCTCTCCGTATATTTTCATGCCTGCCGGTTATAGGATGCCTGATTATAGGATGCACTCTGATCAGAAAGGATTTTGGCGATAAAACCGCAGTTTTATTTCTCTCCATCTTCATCCTACTACCCGTAACCCAATACATAGCCTCCGAAATAAGGATGTATTCACTAGCTATGTTGTTTGTTTTAGGAAGTGCAATATACTCATACCGAAGTTTTAATAACTTTTCGAAATTCAATCTAATAAAACTTACCTTATTTTCTTTAGCTGCAGCATATACCCATTATTACGCTTTGATGGCAGTTTTTTATATTTATGCCATACTATTCACAGTTCTTTTTATATACAAAAGAGATAAATCACTTCAATTTTTAGGAATAGGTATTCTTTTTATAGTCGGCTATTTGCCATGGTTAATCCATATTCCGGCTCAAATGGGTCAGGTGAGCGATGAATACTGGATAAATCAATCGAGATTAAAAGATCTCGTGATTTACATTTACTACCCTTTCTCTACAGAATTAGACTTGGTAGGGACAGGAACGCCTTTAAAAACATTTGCAATCGAACTGATTTTAACTGCTATCCTTTTGTCGATAGTTTGTTATACAGTTGTAGATAGTTCACAGGGTTCACATAAAGAGAAAATCCCTAAAAGTATCTTCGGAAAACTTATTTTCGCCGTTTTCATCCTGGTTATATCATCTGTGATTGTGTATTCATTTGCCGTGAAGCCAGTCTTTGTAACACGTTACATGAACCCTCTGATGGCTTTATTTATCTTATTTATCGCAATCCATTTATCATTACTTAATTATGACAAGACAATAAATAAAGTCATCGTTTCTTTATTTTTCGTGATCCTGGGTTTTCTATCGGTAAACAGGTTTATGCTTCAAAAAGAAACAAATGACCGGGATCAATGGGTTCAGAATAATATTATCCATTTTGCCGAACAGCGGGTAGATAGTAATACTGTATTCTTATACTCCGACACACGAAGTTTTGCTATAGCTTTCGGAAATTTACTATATCCTGACCATAAGCACTATCAAAGAATACGTCTGACTAAGAAATACTACAAACAATACCTGAAAAACTTTAACTGCATCCCTATTTTTGATTTTAAAGAAGTCGACCCATCTTATAAAAACGCATTAATAATCAAAAATGTAGACAAAGACGATTCTTTTATGAATGTTACCGCCGATTCAATCGAAGTAAGCCAATATTTTGAGATTGTAGACAGAGCCAACTTCAAAGGACATGTGGTGTACCAACTCCGGAGAAAAGAATAGATTCCAAGATTTTTATCTATAGGAGAAAGTTCTTTGATTGGTTTATGGGTATTCTTTATTTATAAGGTTGGATTATTGACGGTAGGAGCAAATAGTTATTTGCCCGAAATAAGATAGAATATCGGGCGAAAGATTTTTTGCACCTGCAGTGCCTCAGAAGCCGTCTAACAATTTTTGAGCGTTTGCTCTGGTAAGAAAAAGAATACAAATAAAAAATGTATATTTTTGTGTAACGTTTGTTACCTTTTGGATGTTAAAGGTCTGAAAAGTAGAAGATAAAAAGAAACAAACAGATACGAAGATTAAACTGTTTAAACGTAATGCCGGATATTTCAAATACAGACATAAAATACCTGCCGGGGGTAGGTCCTAAAAAGGCTGAGATACTCAACAAAGAGTTGGAGATCTTCACTCTTGACGATCTTCTACATTACTATCCATATAAATACATCGATAAAAGCCGTATTTTTTACGTTCATGAGATAGATGGCAATATGCCCTATATTCAGTTGAAAGGACGTATTACGGCATTCGAAACATTTGGAGAAGGTCATCACAAACGGTTGGTAGGGCATTTTACCGATGGAACAGGATTTGTAGATCTGGTTTGGTTTCAGGGGCAAAAATTCGTTACCGATAAATATAGGACAAACTCACCGTATATAGTATTCGGGAAACCTACGGTTTTCGGCAGTAAATTTAATATCGCTCATCCTGATATAGATCCTTATATAGAAGAAAAGACCGAAATTGGAGGTCTTTTCGGTTATTACAATACTACGGAGAAAATGAAAAAACATTTTCTGAATTCGAAAGCTATTCAGAAAATAATATCATCTGCTCTAAGTGCAGCAATACAGAATCTGCCCGAGACACTACCTCCCTATATCTTACAGGAAGCTAAACTGATGTCTATAAAGGAGGCGATGTGGAATGTGCATATTCCCTCCAATCCTCAAATATTGCGTGATGCTCAATATAGGCTCAAATTTGAAGAACTTTTCTATATTCAGCTGAATATATTGAGATATACTTCTGCCCGAAAAGCTAAATTGAAGGGATTTGTGTATTCTCAGGTAGGAGAAAATTTTAATTCGTTTTACGAGAAAAACCTGCCATTTCCACTGACAGGAGCGCAGAAAAGAATTATCCGTGAAATAAGGCAGGATATGGCAACCGGGCAGCAGATGAATCGGCTTTTGCAAGGAGATGTCGGCAGCGGGAAAACATTAGTGGCATTAATGATTATGCTTATTGCCCTCGATAACGGATTTCAAGCCTGTATGATGGCTCCGACAGAGATTCTGGCTACTCAGCACTATTATACCCTGAAAGAGTTCTTATTCGGGCTGAATATACGTGTTGAGCTATTAACCGGATCGACACGTAAAAAAGCAAGGGAAGAAATCCATTCAAGCCTTCTGACCGGAGATATCAAAATATTGATAGGTACACATGCACTGATTGAGGATACCGTTCAGTTTAGTAATCTGGGATTAGTAGTCATTGACGAACAACACCGTTTTGGAGTTGCTCAGCGAGCTAAGCTCTGGTCGAAGAATACTAATCCTCCGCATATTCTGGTTATGACGGCTACACCTATTCCGCGTACTCTGGCTATGACTGTGTATGGTGATCTGGATGTGTCGGTTATAGATGAACTCCCACCGGGGCGTAAGCCTATACAGACAATTCATCAGTTTGATAAAAAAAGAGGAGCCTTGTATAACTCGATCAAAAGGCAGTTGGATGAAGGCCGACAGATTTATTTTGTATATCCCCTGATTGAGGAAAGCGAAAAAATAGATTTAAAGAACCTTGAAGAGGGTTTTGAACATATTAAAGAAGTATTTCCCGATTATATCGTTTGCAAGGTACACGGTAAAATGAAACCTGCGGAAAAAGAAGAAGAAATGGGACGTTTTGTGCGTAATGAGGCTCAGATTATGGTTGCCACAACCGTTATCGAAGTTGGCGTAAATGTGCCGAATGCTTCTGTGATGGTAATTGAGAGTGCACAGCGGTTCGGACTCTCGCAATTACATCAGTTGAGAGGAAGAGTAGGACGTGGAGCCGATCAGTCTTATTGTATTCTTATTACTCCGTATGAATTATCGGCAGACTCGAGAAAGCGGATCGATATAATGGTTGAAAGCAACGATGGTTTCGAAATTGCTGAAGCTGATCTTAAGCTCCGAGGGCCGGGAGATTTGGAGGGGACACAGCAAAGCGGGGTAGCATTTAATCTTAAAATAGCAGACCTTGTGAAGGATTCGCAGATAATGTATTATGCTCGTGAAATAGCACAAAAGGTTATTGATGAAGATCCTGCTCTTGAACGCCACGAAAATCAGGTATTGAAGCAGCAACTCCGTAAATTGGGAGGAAACCGTTATAACTGGGGGCTTATTAGTTGAAAAAAAAATCGAATACCCCGTTTATTAGACGGAATATTCGATTTAATTCTTTTCACCTAACAGTCTTAGATAAGACTCGTTTCACTTACTCTTTTGTTTGTCTTGTAAAGATCGATTAATTCACCTAAAGTAATCTTAAGTGAATTCATCGTAGTAAAAAACTCAGGAACCTGGCTGTCATAGAATGATCTTCTCATCAAATCCAAAGCATTCTTATAAGAATCTTTAGTTAAGAAAAGACCAACGCCTCTTTTGGACATTAATACATCTTCACTCTGAAGCAATTCGAGTGATCGCATCAAGGTGTTATGATTTACTTCTAATTCTTTTGCCAGTTCTTTAACTGTTGGGATTTTTGTTTCCTCTCTCCATTCTTTTGTTACTATCTTCTGAGATATAACATCTACAATCTGGAGGTAAATGGGTTTGTTTTTATGGAACTCCATAGCTTTGATATTTTGAGTGTTGTATTACAAATATAGCACTAGTTTTCTATATAAATAGGCCGTGAAATGTTATTTTAAACTTTTTAACTTTTTTTAATTCAAGATAAAAGGCTTTTTTTCAATTATTTAAAAATATACGGAATTCTATATTCCTGTTTTAACGTATGACTCATTTGTGTTTATTAACGAAATATTTCGATCAATAGGCTCAATCTGAAAATTTATAGATAGACCAAAAAGAGTGATAATATATTTTTTAGATTACTTTAGAAATTATACCATCAATTTCTATTTTATTCTTTTATTAAAATACAACGATCTAAATCATGAGGATCATTTTATGTATAGATAAATTTTCACAAAAGTGATTGTTCTTTCTATTTTAATAAGAGGATTGAGTACTTTATAATTAGAAAATATTACCGGAATATTTAATCTTTCTATTACTTGTATTTGTTATATTTGTACTAATTCAATTGAGATTGTATCTAACACTAAATAAATGATAGTTTTTAATGATATTAAGCTAGTATTTAGAACTCTAGGGGAGCAGATCTTAATTGGTTTAGGAAGTAAGGCTGCTAAGACCTTATTATACTTATAAAGGACTATTTCATCAAAATATTAAACAGTTATCATATATGAGAAAGTTATTCTTTCCATCTGTAATTTTGCTTGCTGTGGTATCATTTGCAGCATGTACAGCACCCCAATCACTGGTTATAAATGTTCAGAAGCCTCCGCAGATCGCTTTGCCCGGGGCAATAGGAAATGTTATCGTTGTTAATAATTTAGTTGTACAGCCAGCATTTCAGGGGAGCACAATACAAAAATATGATAAGAAAGGAAATCCGATCTACGAAGAATTATCTGTTCCGTCCGATAGTCTGGGCATTATCCTTTCCGGAGCATTGTATGATCGTCTGGCAGATTTGAATTACTTTAAAGAGGTATCTATTTATGACAAACCTCTGAGAGACGATTTGTCTTATGAGGATATTAAACCTATAGATTCCCTTGCTGTTAAAGAAATTTGTCAAATATCTAATTCCGATGCAATTATATCTCTCGACAGATTTTTCGTTATATCAAATGCCTTGCAGGATAATGACGGACTAGGGGTTAAAGGAGATAATCTCGATCTGAAGATGTCAGCTTCTTTTTCGATTTATTCGAAGGAAGGACGGCTTATATCCAATTCGCTCACTCTTACCGATAGTATTTATTGGACGGCTTTGTATTACAATGATCATCTTGTTTCGGATAATCCTCTTCCTTCAAGAGAAGATGCGCTTAAAGAAGCAGCCCGTTATGCCGGTGAAAAGATAGCTGATGCACTTGTTCCGTATTGGGTAGAAACTCCGCGTTTATTTTTTAATGAGAATAATAGTGCTATATTATTGGCTCAGAAAGATCAATGGGCAGAAGCTCTGAAGATATGGGAAGCTGATTACAATCAGGAACCGAAATTCAAAAGAAAAGCTCGGCTTGCGTTTAATATTGCTTTGGCAAATGAATTGACCGACAACCTTATGGGTGCTATCAGTTGGGTATCTATTTCTTCCGACCTATTTAAACAAGCGGTTCTTACGGGAGTTGACGAACAGAATTACCTGAGAGCAGAACAGTATAAAAAGGATCTTCTGACTCGTTACGCAGACTTCAAACTCCTTGATATAACCGGACGATCCGGCGAGTAAGACCTGCTCTATTTGCTTTATATTCAGAATATTTTTTTTACCCCTATACCGGGAAGATCGTTTAATACAATCTTCCCGTTTATTATTTTAGTACCCGAGAAACAATCGTTTGTAATGAGCAATGCTCCGTCTAAATCGGCAAATTTTACAGCAGGAGATAATTGAGATGCCGCCGAAATAGCACAAGATGTTTCGGTCATGCACCCGAGCATTACATCAAAACCCATTTGCGGAGCAGCAGTAATCATTTTCCAGGCTTCATGCAAACCTGTACACTTCATTAATTTGATATTAATACCTGAGAATGCCCCTTTTATCCGTTCCATATCGGCAAAGCGCTGAATTGATTCATCTGCATATATCGGCAAAGGGCTGTGTGAGGTGAGCCACGCGCTGCTTTCCAGATCATTTTTTATCATTGGCTGTTCAATCATTACTGCTCCCTGTTCTTTAAGCCAACAGATCGAATCTAATGCCTGCATACGGTCTTTCCACCCTTGGTTGGCATCAATAGCAAGCGGAAGGTCTGTAACACTTCGTATGGCAGATATTATCTGTTTGTCGTTTATCCCACCGAGTTTTACTTTCAGTATTTTGAAATCATCCGCAACTTCGGCTACTTTTTTACGCACTACATCATCTGTATCCATACCTATTGTATAGGTCGAGTAAGGTGTTTTAGACGGATCGAGATTCCAGATCTTATACCATGGCTTATTCTTTATCTTTCCGGTCAAATCATGTAAAGCTATATCTACAGCCGCTTTTGCAGCGGTATTTCCTGCTTCAATATTATCGATATAGGATAATATTTCTTCGATTTTTTCGGGATTGTTGAATGTCGAAAAATCGATTTTTTCAAGGAAATCAATAACGGTCTTTTGCGTTGCTCCCAGATATTGCGGTAAAGAGGCTTCCCCATAGCCTGTGATTCCATCGTACTCCAGTTCTACAAGTACAACCGGTGTTGTCGTCCTGGAATAAGTTGCTATTGTAAACGGATATTTTAACTGCAACTCATACGGTTGCCATCTAAGATTCAGCCTTGCCATTTCTTTACTATTTTCATTTACCTTAAGGTTACAGACTTATTTGCCTCGCCTTCGCTTCGGCGATTGTTAATTGTTGATTTTGCAAGCATAACAGCAAGAGCTCGTTATCGCTTTAAAACACATCATTAAATACTTTCTATCACTCAAAAGGTAACAAAGGTTACACAAAAATATACATTTGTTATTCCAACCTCACAAGATGGATGACTTTAATCGGGTCTTGAACCAGCGAAAAATTCGACAAAAAAAGCCAATTGCCAATCGAAGGTCTTATTCCAATATACACTATTATGCTCTCCCGGCGAGCTGATGTAAGTATGATTAATTTTCTTATCAGTTAAATCTTTATGCAAAGTTTCGTTTACTTTAAAGAAAAAATCGCCTTGTCCGCAATCTATTATCAGGTTCGGGCTTATTTTACGGAGCTTTTCTACTTGTGTTGCTATTGTATGACTATCCCAGACTGCCTTATTTTCGGTATAAGTTCCCAACGAGTTCAACATATTCCAGTTTCTGGGAAAAGGACGAATATCCACACCTCCACTCATAGAACCTGCTGCGCCAAAAGTCTCAGGATGAGTAACAGCCATCCACAAGGCTCCATGGCCTCCCATACTGAATCCTGTTACAGCCCGACCGCTTTTATCGGGTATCGTTCTGTAATGCGAATCTATGTAATCAATCAATTCTTTAGAAACATACGTTTCGTATTGTGTTTTCGGATCAGTCGGGCTATCCCAATACCAGCTGACTTTTCCATCCGGACAAACGAATATAACTTGGTTTATTGAGGCAAGTTCAGGAAGATTGGGCTTTATGTTCAGAAAAGAATTCTGATTACCTCCATGCCCATGCAATAGATAAACAACCGGATATTTCTTCGAAGTCCGGCTGTTATAATCTGCGGGCAGAATTACGATATTTTTGACATTAATATCCATTTTACCGCTGTATATACTTACTTCATTTATTTGAGTAACCTGTGCACAGCTAAAACCCGATAAGACAGATGTAAAAATAAACAGAACAATAAGGGTTCTGCATCCCGATTTTATTTTTTCCATAAAAATTTAAGGTCTCAGACCTGTTTATTGATTTGGCAAGTAACAGCCAAAGCCTGTTATATTTAAAATATACTATTGAACTTTATCTACCTTCGAGAAGGCCTTACTTGCCCATCGAGGAACAAGTATCGCTCCGATAAAAAGATAATTATAGTAACTAAGTAATCTCCATAAAAGAATGATCACAGGCACCAATCCTGCAATAGGAATCAATGCACTCAGATACTGCTTGAATATGATCTCACTCAATCCGCTTGCTCCGGGAGTAAAGCTCAATATCATCAACACCCACATCACAAACTGCCGACCAAAGATCAATAGTTGATCTTGTACAGGAAAAAATGCCATAAAAAGAGCATTTACCACAAAAAAGCGTGAACACCACGAGAGTACTGTCGACATTACTAAAGGAAACCAAAAACGAATACCTTTCCCTCTTATTTCAGTTGCACTAAGGATAAGATCATTCCCGGCCTTTTCGGCTGCAATACTCCATCGTCTCAAAAACGGCAACCTGAAAAGCTTTACCAAAAGCCATTTTATAGCCTGTGGTTTAAAGAATAATCCTGTAATAAGACACACACAAAGAAGAAATTTTACAATATAGGCAGCAATAAAAAGAGAAATAACGCCGATTTGTATGGCGGATACTTCCGGAAAAAGCTCTTTTACCGGTACAAAAAATAAAAGAAGCGGAAACGTAACTACAAAAAACATTTCATCGAGCAGCATTGTGATAAACACCATAGCTGTACTGCGTCCTACCGGAATATTTTCTTTCGATAAAAATAAAATAGCCATACTTGACCCTCCTACCGACGAAGGGGTAACTGCGGTACCGAACTCAGCCAGCAGAGTAACCTTCAATGATTGTTTCCAAGACAACACCTTTTCGGTCAGATATCGGTAGCGTATCGTAAAACCAAGGTCTCGTCCTACCATCAGTAATAAAGCTATAAAGAACCAGAATATTGTATTTCCGGTAATGGATATCTGTTTAAGTTGTTCCAGTTTTTCGGAGTTTTCTGTTCCTGATAAATCTTTGAGAAACATAAAAACGATTACTCCTATGCCAAGGAATGTAGGCAGGAGAATTTTCCAAAGACTTATTTTACCTGATTTATTTTGCATTTAAATTTATAATTAGATCAGCTTATGTAATTTGCAAAAATAGTCAAATATATGAATATTCTCTTTAGGAAACGGCTAAGGACTTTGAACGTATTTCTCAGTCATTTCTCACAACTCGACAAAGTGAAAATAAAAAATCAGGAAAAAGTAAATCATATGATAAGAGAACATTTTATCTTTGTTTGGGTTCATATTCAATAGACCTTCAGTAATTGTTTAAATTTAGCTCGTTTATAGTTTTAGAGATCTTTTTGCCTGAAAATAAACGAAAAAGAAATGAATAGTTATTGTGATACATATTTTGATGATTTAAACTATGATTGATAAAATAAAAAAATTAGTCACTCAGATTCTGCATTTCCTTCGTATCGGGATATGGAAAGTGGATACCAAACAAAGCGGAAAACCCAGAGCATTTATATATACTGCGATAAAATCGGGGATTCTCGCATACCGAAATATGGATTGGGGGCAGGTAAATACCAAAGCTGCCGCACTTACATACAATACGCTCCTATCTATGGTTCCTCTGTTAGCTGTATTGTTTGCCATTGCCCGTGGATTCGGATTCCAGAATATCGTTCAAAGCGAGCTATTCGGATATTTCGAAGGACAGAGAGAGGTTTTGGAAAAAGCAATGACCTTTATCGATAAATCGTTGGAATATGCTCAAAGCGGGGTATTTCTAGGGATAGGACTCGTTCTTCTTCTCTATACTGCATTGAATCTTATCGGTGGAATAGAGTCTAATTTTAATTCTATCTGGCGTATCAAAAACGACAGGTCGTATTACCGGCAGTTTACAGATTATACAGCACTACTGCTTATTGCTCCTGTATTTCTGGTTTGCAACGGGGGATTATCGATTTTGTTGAATTCATCGGCAGAAACTAAATTAATAGGATTGGTAATCAACCCATTTATAGAAGTATTGCCTTATGTAATAACTGTCTTATTGTTTACGTTTCTGTATTTATACATACCGAACACTAAAGTAAAATTCTCCAGTGCGCTTTTTGCGGGAATAATAGCCGGACTGGCATTCCAGATATTCCAGCAATTATATATCAACGGACAGATATGGATATCAAAATACAATACAATATATGGTAGTTTTGCAGCATTGCCATTGCTGCTCCTTTGGCTGCAATTGTCGTGGCTGATCGTTCTGATCGGGGTAGAGCTGAGTTTCGGCTATCAGAATGTAAAGAAATTCAGCTACGAAAAAGACACTAAGAATATAAGCCGCCGCTACAAGGACTTTGTTATCCTGCTTATTATTACACTGATCGTAAAGCAATTCGAAAAAGGAGATAAGCCATATACAGCAAGCCAGATTTCCGAACGCTTCAAAATACCCACACGGGTTACCAGCGATGCCCTGTTTTTATTGCTTGAGCTTAATCTTATCAGGGAAACACCATCCGATGACGATATTGTTCCGGCTTATATTCCGGCTCTGGATATAAACAAGATATCGGTTGCTTACCTGTTCAATAAGGTCGATTCGTATGGTACTGAAGATTTTTTCAATATCGATATAAATGGAGAATTCTTCGATGAATGGAATGTAATTCAGGATATAAGAAGAACGATTTTCGAAAAAGAAAAAGATACTCTGGTAAAAAACTTATAACAACGGCAAGCATTTAATAATATCAGAAAAATGAATAAACAAAAGTTGCGTATACACTGTATCCAACATGTCGATTTCGAAGGAATCGGATATATTGAATCATGGGCAAAAAATAACAATCATGAGTTGACATATTCTTTGTTGTACAAACAAGAAGAGTTTCCTGAACAAATTGATTTCGATTGGCTGATTGTCATGGGCGGCCCGATGAATATATATGAAGATAATAAATACCCGTGGTTGACCGGAGAAAAACAATTCATAAAAGAATCGATCAATTCGGATAAAACGGTACTTGGGTTCTGTTTGGGCTCTCAATTAATTGCGGATGTACTTGGAGCTAAAGTCAAAAGGAACAAGGATGTAGAGATCGGTTGGTTTCCGGTAAACTTAACCGATTTTAGTAAATCCCATAAAATATTCCAAGATCTGAATTTTGATAATCCCGTATTTCACTGGCATGGAGATACATTCGATATACCCGCTAAATGCGAGCATATTGCATACAGCAAGGCTTGTACTCATCAGGCTTTTATCTATAAAGATAAGGTGATCGGTTTTCAGTTCCATCTGGAAGTAACCCCCTACTCTCTTGCAAATATGGTAGAGAACGGAAAGGACGAATTAATAAGGTCGGAATACGTCCAATCTCAATCAGAGATTACAGGAAACAGCCAATATATAAACCCTTGCAATGAAATTCTTACAGAGATATTGAACCGCCTGTCGAAACAATCGGGTTAAACACAAAAAGAGCCGCTTTCAGCGACTCTTTCTATATAATCAAGGCTTTGTCTGGTTATTTAAAATATTCGCTTTTTACAGCCTTTATTACAGCCATAAGATCTTTATCCGCTAAGTCGGCTTTCATAGCTTCTCCAAAGATACGAGCCATAGCTGTCGACACCTCGGTATTCAATCCTTCTTTTTGAGCTAGACGGATATCTTTGTCCATATGCTTCAACGGGAATGCCGCCAGATAATTATCCTGAATGATAGCAGGAGTCTTCATCTTAGACATACCACTGCCACAAGCACTTTCGTTTACAATGAACATCATTGTTTCACGATCTATGCCGTTTTTTTCGGCAAAAAGGACAGTTTCGGCTAATCCTTCGATTACAACAGACATATAATAGTTGATCGCCAGTTTTGCCTTAGCTCCTAATCCGGCTTCTCCAAGATATAGGGAAAACTTACCCAGTTTTTCGAAAAACATAGTTGAAGCTTCATAATCGATCTCACGTCCGGCAACCAGAATGATCAACGTTCCATCGGTCGCAGGCTTTACACTTCCCGATACGGGAGCGTCAAGATAATGACCTCCTTTTGATTCGATCTCTTGAGATAAACGTATAGTCAACTCCGGTGAAATAGTACTCATATTGATGAATAACTTCTTCGATATATCCGATTTCATCAGATTTTCATACACAGACGTGACTGCTGAATCATCCGATAGCATAGTGAATACTACATTCGAATTAGGAACTACTTCCTCGATTTTAGCAAAAGACTTAGCTCCTGCTTCGGTAAGAGGTTTTATTTTCTCTGCTGAACGGTTGTAGACCGCTACATCGAATCCGCCTTTTAGGAGATTCATAACCATCGGGGTTCCCATGTGTCCCAATCCTATCCATGTAATCCTTGGTGTTGACATGATCATGTTTATTTAGTTATACCATAAAACGAGATATACCAGTCGACAAAAGATTTTACTCCTTCCTTAATTGGTGTATCAGGCTTAAAATTGACATCATTCTCCAGGTTTGATGTATCAGCATATGTCTGATAAACATCGCCCGGCTGCATAGCCATAAACACTTTCTGAGCCTCTTTGTTTAAGGCTTGTTCTATTTCGCTTATAAAGTCCATCAATTTTATCGGCTTCGAATTGCCTATATTATAGATTTTATAAGGAATCTCTGTCTGGGGTATATGTGTCAGAGTCTTTATTACTCCATCGACAATATCATCGATATAAGTAAAGTCACGCAGCATATTTCCATTATTGAATATCTTGATCGGTTCATTATTCACAATTGCCTTAGTGAATAAGAACGGAGCCATATCAGGTCTTCCCCACGGACCGTATACCGTAAAAAAACGTAGGCCTGTTGCTGGAATTTTATACAAATTACTATAGGCATGAGCCATCAGTTCATTTGATTTCTTCGAAGCTGCATATAAACTTACAGGCGAATCTACTTTATCTTCTTCCGAAAATGGGACTTTATCATTCATCCCATACACACTGCTCGAACTCGCATACACAAGATGCTGAACAGGATTGTGCCTGCAGGCCTCTAATATATTTATAAACCCTACTATATTGGATTCAATATATGCATACGGATTCTCTATTGAATAACGTACGCCTGCCTGAGCCGCAAGGTTACAAACAATATCAAATTTCTCTTCGGCAAACAGCCTATCAATTCCAGCCTTATCTTCTAACTTTAGTTGAATGAAAGATGAATTCTTCGAAAGAGAACTGACAATCTTTTTCCCATAAACGATATCTGATTTGTCAAATCCAAGGTCAGCCAGACGCCCATACTTCAAACTCAGCTCATAATAGTCATTGATATTATCAAGACCTACAATCTGAATATCAGAATCTGTTTCTAACAGCTTTTTAGTTAGAGAGTATCCGATGAATCCGGCTGTGCCTGTGAGGAGAAGTTTCATTTATCAACATTATTTAGACAGTCCAATATTTCTTTATTAGCGACTCTTCTATCTTTATCAAAAAACCAGCCCCACTTATTAAAATATTTTATTGCAGACCGAATATGCATTTTAAGCAGTTTCTTATTTACATAAGACTCCTTCTTGTGAGCATGAATAACAGTGGCCTCCGGAAAAAATACAGTTTTATACTTCAAATGAATACGCTTATAGAAATCAAAATCTTCACAATACATAAAAAAACGATCATCAAATAAACCTGTATGTCTCAATATATCAACTCTTAGAAACATAAAACAACCAGAAAGGCAAGGCACATTCATTATTCGATTATAACCCGAATGCCTTAGCTCATATCTACTATTGCGCTTCAACGTAAATTTCTTCGGAAGAAAACGCCTCCCTATTAAATCAAATGGAGTTGGTTGTAATTTACATAGATACTGAGTCTCTCCATTCGGATATTTAATCATGGGCATTACAGCCCCAACATCATGATGAGTATCCATATAAGAAAATAAAGACTCAACAGTTCCATCTTCAAAGTAAATATCGGGGTTCAATATAATATGGTAATCTGCACTGATCTGCATTGCTTTATTCAAGGCTATATTATGAGCAGCACCATAACCGAGATTTGCATTATTAAAAATATATACGACCTTATCAGATAAGCTTTCTACAAATTCTTTTAATAATGCTGTCGGAGAATTGTCAATCACATAAATTTTATCAACCGTGCTAGCGGAAGTACATTTCACGACTTTAGCCAATTCTTCATTCTTTTCAATATCCTTTTTAGTACTATAAAGTACAATAGAAGATGTAATCATATTTCTACCTGTTATCTTGACAAAATTAATCTAGAAAGTAAAGCTCTGATAATATTAACCCTAAATGCTATTTTTGATTGTACACTGTAATTACTATGAGATCCCGTGGAAGACGCATTCTGTGTATGTCGTCTATATAGAATCAAAGGTTCAGAAAGATAGAATGTCTTTCCTGTTACTTCAGCAAGCAATCCTAGCCATTGATCATGCATGGGGATATATTTAGGAAAAGGAAGAGCTGTCTCTAAAAGAGAAGCTTTAAAAGCGATAGTAGCACCTATAAATTTATTCTTGAGAATATTATTTATAAACCCCAAGTTATTTGTCTTATTATATAATAGTTCTACTTCAGCTAAATTCTCATCAACAATCATGGCATTTGAAAAACAAAGATCTGAGTGCAGCAATTCTTTCATCATTTTTTCAACTTTATTGGGTAACCAAATATCATCTTGATCTGAAAGAAAAACATAATCGCCGTTAACCTTTTTAAGAGCATTCTCAAAATTAAATATTGGAGATGAAAACTTGTTATTAGGGTATACCTTTATCCGTACATCTCGTAAATCGTCAATAATTTTCAATGTCTCATCAGAAGAACTATCATCGGATATTATAATTTCATCTTCTGCCGATAATTGCTTTAATATAGATTCAAGTTGCTCTTTTATATATTTTGCGCCATTGTAAGTGGCTATACAAACGCTAATCATACCTTACAAATAATATTTAAAAAAATACCGAAGAAATACAACTTTCTTACATTTAACAGATAAAGAAATCGTTCTTTTTAAGACCACTAAAAAATACTGAATTTTATCTACCAATCTGTTTTTTTGACAATTACGAGCACATTTACAAAAGATTTCAAACCGATTTAACAATGAGGTAAAATTTGTAGTTTCAGCCGAAAAATCTTGAGAACAAATACAATCCAAAATATAAAACTCTTTATATTTAGATGTAAATCTTTCTACAAATTGTGTATCTGAAAAATCTAAAGTTACAGCCTCATTATATCCACCAACCTCAATAAAAGCCTGTACATTGACTAGCATACCACTATTTATAGGAATAAACTTTTCAAAAGAAGCTATACCTATGGGGACAAAAGTTTTTGAACAAGCAAATCTATATATATAAGGAACAGGAGATATGAAACGCCCTGATTTTATGATATGCCGTGGTGTAAACATTTTAATATAAGGAAATTTTTCTACAGCCTGTAAATATGAACTCCAAGCCCCTTTTGGAAAAGATGTATCCTGATCTAACAATAATAGCCAATCAATACCCTTTGTAGCAGCATAATTTGCAGCCTCGTTATACACTTTACTCAATCCTGGATTATCTGGATAATGTATATATTGATACTTTTTCGATAAAGAAGGAACTTCTTGTTTTACTGGAGAATTATCATAAATAAATATTTCGTCATAATCAATAGAATCACATAATAATGTATTATAAGTCTTCGACTCAAGTAAAGACTCATTATACAAAACAATTACAACCAAAACTTTCAGATTCGCTTCTTTGACAAACATGTTAATAAGTTATTTATTAGTAATAATATAGGATATATTAATATTATATTATTAAGATACATTATTGTTGAAGGTGGATCCGTTTCGACTGAAACAACTGACAAGTAACATAATAAAATTAATATTTTCCGGTCTTGTGTTATATTCAGATTTGTAGAAAAAAGAGACCTCCTTGTAAAAGATAATATCAGACCACAGCCTAAAGAGAATAAGATTCCACCCCAAAAACCAAAATTGACATATCCATATATATTATGACGCGGATTTGGTCCAGCAAAAGCATCAACAGATTTATTTGCGAGATTATATAATTCAAATCCAATACCAGGAGGAGCCATATCCTCAGTAAAAATTCTAATTGTTCTTAATAAGTCACCAAAGAATACTGTTATAAAGTCTGCTTTAGATAAATATTCGATCAATGCTGAAGGATAAGCCATATAATATGTGTCACCAAAAGAAACAAAACGAAATAATAGTGCAGCAAAAGATTCTCGAAATGCCATATTTCCCTGAATAATAATAGTAAGGATTGACATAAATACTGCTATGAGTATTATATAAAGCTGATACTTTTTAAAAATGGCGAGAACTCTACCAGAGGTATTCCGGTTTAATATACAATACAAGAAAAATAATTGTAAAATAGAAAAAAATGCACTCTTACTTCCTGAAAGAATAGTTACAATACAGTGGAAAAGCAAAACAATAATTGCACAAAATCTATATCTCTGCTTAGAACTAAAAAGAAAATAGAAAGATAAATAACAACTTGCTGGAGTAACAATTCGTAAGACACGCTTTAAAAGCCCTAATCCACCTCCTGTTCCAACAGCCAATCTATACTCAGAAAATAAAGGAATACCTGAAACTTTATAAATAACCAGATTCATTATAATAAAACAAGAAGAAATGATGAGATACCAATAAAATAATTGATTCCCTGAAGGAGTCTCAATGTTGGCATCTCGTTGAATAATGTTATTTTTTGTTACTTTAAAACAGAGAAAACCTATAAAAAAGGCTATTTGAGAGAATAAATATTGAAAAAAATAGTATTGAGAAATCTGATCCGTTTGATGCAACAATAAAATCACAGAGAAACCGAACATTGATCCAAGAAAAACAAAAGTCAATGGTTCAAAAATAGATAAAGAGTGTCTATACAGTATCACTGAATATATTAAGACAGAAAAAAGTAGACACTTAATATAAGTATCCACATTCTCCGCAAGAAAAACAGAAAATTCATAATAAGACATAGTTATTTATTCCTTAAGATAAGTCTTTTAATACGAATTAATGACCAATACAATTTACGTGTGATGTATGCAAAAAAACCAAGATTAACTAAAATAGTATGGCCAATAATCTTTTCAAAAGGTTCATCTCTAGAAAAAGAACTAAAACCACAAAAATCATATTTCGCAATAGTTTCATTTAAAAAGATAAATTGACATGATCGATATATAGATACATTATAGTAATAATCCGCATAAACTTTATAGGTCAAGTCATATTCATTACATGTATAGATTATACGTGGATAAAATATTCCTTGATGACAGATATTCCCAACAGCCAATTTAAATTTAGAAAATCGCCCCCAATATAGCTTCCTTATTTCAGACATATATACATCCCCATAGTATAAAGCATTGAAATTTGTCATCTTGAGAATACATTTTTCTAATATGTTTTTTTCAAAAAACACATCTCCTGCATTCATAAAAATAAGCCAATCTCCTGATGCAATTCGAGTCGCCTTATTCATTGCATCATAAATTCCTTTAT
Source organism: Indolivaga capnocytophagoides (assembly GCF_036511535.1). Lineage (GTDB taxonomy): Bacteria > Bacteroidota > Bacteroidia > Bacteroidales > Dysgonomonadaceae > Dysgonomonas_A > Dysgonomonas_A capnocytophagoides. The sequence goes on from NZ_AP028867.1 coordinate 3,369,175, forward strand.
CGGGTTCACTAATCCAATGGGTTACTTTATCCTGATAATCTTTTACAATATCTAAAGTTCTATCAGTAGACCCCCCATCAATTATTAGATATTCAATATTAGAATAGGTTTGATTAACCACAGACAATATTGTCTCCTCTAATACAGTTTCTGCATTATATGTAACTGTTACAACTGAAATTAAAGGAAATTCAGAACTCTCCATACTTTTCAAATAAATTATTAGGATTAACAAATAGGCCAGAGTTTTCAGCCAACCAATTTATATCTTTATTCCACCACTGAAAATCCAATAAAAAATTTATTTGATCTTCATCAAAACGATACTTTATATGCTTTGCAGGTACTCCTCCAACAATCGCATAAGGAGCAACATCTTTTGTAACTACAGCTCCTGCTGCAATAATAGCCCCTGACCCAATAGAGACACCATTCAATATAGTAACATTAGCTCCAATCCAAACATCATTCCCTATTTTAACAGGAAGAGACTCTTCAAATAAAGCTGTCTTTTCGACAAAAGTCTTGATACACTGTTTCAATGGAGAAAAAAACGCAGGAAAAGTTGACACCTGATTAGTCGGATGATCCCCCATACCAATTAAACAACGGGGACCAATTGAGCAAAAAGAACCAATTTCAGCATTAGATATACATGTATCAAATGAAACATAAACAAATCGGCCTATAGAAGAATTTATAACTAAAGAATTCTCATAGAAAGTATTATAATCTGACAACACGACTTCTGATAATCTGGCACCTAACTTTATTTTTATATTCTTTCCTCTATTTTTCCAGAGTAATATCCATACTTTTATCCGCCAGATTGCCCAATTAATAATTGGTATGTTTCTAAAAAATGATTTCATATTCTATTATAGCTATCAATCATTGAACATTGAGTATAATTCAAAATTTCAATATTTAAATACTGAGCATATGCAGCCAACAAATCATGACTGCTAAACATATATGAGATAGCCTCAATATATTCACTGATCTTCCAAGGTATATCATTATCATTTCTTAAAATAGGCTTTAGATCAACATCATTACTATCATAAAAATGAACATCCTTATTACATAAAATATTATTCTTATTTATACATAATGAATCAAAGAATGTATGATCGACCCCATATAAATGAACATATGAATAACCTTTATTTAGAGCAACGAATATAGCTAAATTAGCCACTGTTCCAATTCTAGGCATTGCCAATCCTTTTTTATAAAATATATGACGAAAAGACTCATAACCCGAATATTCAGTAACATTCATTTTTACTATATGTAAATAGCTATTTTTTAATTTACTATACTCCAAGAAATCTGTAAATCCGGTCGATGGGATATAAATATTTATATCCCAATCAATACGATTTTCCATTACATCGAATAACTTTTGGACAATATCCTTTTTGTGATTCTGATGAAAAAACATGGGATCTGCAAAACAATAATGTTTTGGTTTAATTTTAAAGAAAATATCCTCGAATGCAAAAAAATTCAAAACAATAAAATCAATATTCTTAAACTCTTCATCTTTTTCTAATTTATCTAATACATCCTTTAATGAAGGACCATTTGCTAAAATAGCTATAGTCCTTCCTTGACAATTTCTTTTTAACGGATTTTTCAAATTTCCATTAACTAAAATCCTTATTAAAAAGAAAAAACAATTTACGGTATCTTTTACAAATTTAATTATTTGTCTGATCATTTGATTTTATTAAATAATGTTCTAAATAGATTTTTCAAATCCGGATATAAACTTTTATTTATTAGAAGAAATGTAAGAAATAATGCACTAAAAGCAATAAATCTCAACAATATACTATCGATATAATAAGTAACAGAAATAACACACACATTAATTATTAGCATAGCTAAATAGGAAAATGCATTATCAATTTGAACATATTTCCAGGAATAAATGATACGAGAAATAGCCATCACCATATACGATAAAACAACTGCTAATGATACGCCCCATAGTCCATAACGAGGAATTAATATAAAATTGAATAATATACTGGCTAAAGCTCCCCAGATACTAGAATAAAAATAATATTTACTCTCTCTTGTTGCAGAAAAATTAGTTCCTACAAATCCAGAAAGAGATGAAAAAAGGACAGCAATACATAAAATTGGCACATACTTCCATGCGTCATAAAATTTTTCATTTGCCATAACAGAAATTATCAGCTTACTAAAAATTGCTATTAAACAAGAAAGAAAGGTTAATCCCATAAAAAGCATTCTTAATATTTTATTATAGAATTCTTTATACCCTTCTTTTTTAAATTCTTCTATTACTGATATTTGCCAGGAAAATATAAACACCGTGAACAACATTATTATTATAGACGGAAATTTATTTGCTACTGCAAAAAGCCCAACAGCATCCAATCCTAATTTATCTTCCATTATGGGACGATTTAAAGCTCCAACTAACCACCACATAATTCCATTAGGAATTAAGGGCATAGAATACTTTAGCATTTCATGACACGAGGAAATAGATTTTATATAAATAGAAAAATATTGAAAACCTTTTATCGCCAAAAAAGTATATAAACCAGAAAGAAGAAGAGATAGTATTTGAGCATATAAATAACCAAACAATCCAAATTTTGGTATCAAAACGAATGAAAATAAAGCTGTTAAAGCTGTTAAAACAATTCCAGAAAGAGCATATACTCTTACTTTATCAATACTCCGTGAGAATTGCTGAATATAAGCTTGTAAAAACGTCGATACAATCATTCCCCATATAAACCAAGTATAATCCGTAAAAGTATTTGAAATTTGGTATGTCTGAAATATTTGTTTAGTAAGAGCAAATAAAAAACCAACAATTATAAAACATATAGCAGAAAAAATTAATCCTGAAGAAAAATATTCTTTCTGCTTTTCTACTTCCTGATCTTTTGGAAAAATAAAAATAGCTTCAGATAAACAACATGTTACTATACTTAACAAAAACGTTACATATACTGAAATTAAATCTGTAGCACCGTAATCGGCAACAGACAGCCATGTTGTATAAAAAGGCAGCATTAATAGGGATATCATTTTACTACCAATATTACCAACAAAAACTAAAGCTGTATTTTTGCCTAAACGACTGTATTTACTCACAATTAAAATTATTTGTTATTTTAATAACAACTTTTATAAATCATTTCAGCAATTTCGAAATCTTCTTGCCAATCAATATCAAAAGACTTTATCTTACTCATTACGTGAATAATAGGTGTATTTCCAATTCTATTTTTATCCCTTTCATAAATTTCACGCTTGGCTATAAACATAACATGATTAATTTCATAAAGAGAATCAAGATCCTGTGTACGGGGCCACGGTAAATCTGTCGAGTTATTTATCAATTTACCTTTTTTATTTAAAAGGAAATTCTTTAATTCTACAACACTAATTAATGAATCAGCACCATCCGATAATTTAGATAAATACAATTCTATTGCTTTGTCATATTCTTCTGCTCCTGCAATTGGAGTTGTTACATGCCCCCATAAAATATGATCTGCATCGCTAATACTCGGAACATACTCTATTAAGTCCTGTAGATTAGTCGTATCAACACAAAGGTAATCTGGTCGCTTATCTATTCTTAAACGTGCATCCTTACTTAAAAATTTATTAGCAATTCGAATACACTCATCATCATTAGTGGATAATATTATTTCATCAATATTTTTACTCTCTAATAATTGAATGAGCTTTACTTCTAATAGTCCTCCCTCAATATTAGCAAAGGGTCTAGTATTCTTATTCTTCACTCTTTGACTACCTTTTCTTGTAGGTAAAAAGAATGCAACCTTTTCTTTTTTCATATACTATAAATCTTGGTAAAGGGATTGAATTTTCATATCATAAACCGTTGGGGTTAATGATACTACCTTTTCTCTATAATAAGAGCTAAACGCAGATAATATATATTCATTCTCATTAGTTAAATCTTTCTCTTTAGAGGTCATAAGACCATCAGGATAACCATCATATCCTATCACAAATATATTCTTGGCCTGCATATCTAAAGCTATCTGAAAGGCCAAAGATGTACAAGAGTCTTGATATTCATCAGTAAATTCTATCGAATTTAGTTCAAAAGTTTTTTCATGAACTAAAGATGGAACTTCAGTTCCCATTTTACGAGGAAACGGAGGAAGTATACATGTACCTACAAAAGAATTAAATCCATTAAAAGCTTCTTCAATTCGCTGCCCTTCATTACCCACTAAACAAAATATTTGAGGTGTATCGATGAACTTAAAATTAGATGCATTTCTAGAACTTGCATGAATAATGGTGATATCATCTTTACTATTAATAAATTCCTGAATACCATCAATATGTTTTTTCACATTTTCTCCTCCTCCTACAATCAGCACATTTTCAGCTCTGCGATTTTTAAAAACAGGGAATTTTTCATTATCCTCAACGTTCGCTTTTTTATTCTCAAGAACTCTCACTATACTATTAAAAGAACATAATCTATTGCTAACCATGTCCATAACATCTTTTTGCGGAAAAGAATTCGCACCCGATATCATGTATGGCAGATTTGTACCCCATTGGTACTTCTCAAACAAAGGATGAAATGCTGAAATTAAATTTCCTAAAGCATTAAAATCTACATTTAAATTATAGTGTTTACTTAAATATGTAAGAAGTAATTCAATCTTTAAATTACCTGCACCACGTCCCATTCCTAACACAGTAGCATCAACAAAATCAACATTATTATCAATGGCGACCAATGTGTTGATTAATCCTAATTCTAGATTATTATGTCCATGAAAACCAATAGGTACAGAAGTATTAGATCTTACCAGATTAATAATATTTCCAACTTCATGAGGCGTTATTCCTCCAAAAGAATCAACCATACAAAATACATCAACAATATTATTAATATTGTTAATCTGTCGCATAAAATCTTTGTATTCAATCCATTTAGACATATACATGACATTAAAGCCAACCTCAAAGCCCTGTTCTTTTAATGCTTCTGCTAAATCAATAGCCCTCACAATATTTTTAGGATCTATGGCCATTCTGACCATGTCTATTATTCCCTTTAAAGGTTTTGTTAAAATCTCTAAATGTGCTGGACGAACATCTTTTTCATTCAACATTATAGAGAGTTTTTTTGCACTTTTATTACGAATATCCAATATCTCATATTTAGGACAATAAGCATATTTTCCTAAATATGAAGAAGATGGTATGCTTCTATATCCTATCTCTAAATAATCAATAGGTAAAACATTAGTTGCTTCAATATATCTGTTGACAATATTTTTATCAAAATCCCAATTGGTATAATAACCTCCATCACGAAGTGTACAATCTAAAATCTTCATCTTTTTATATTTTATATAAACATAATTTTCATAAATCCTTAATTAAGAATTTAAGGTTTAGGTTTTATTAAATAATATATATTAGCATTTGAATAACTTCCTGAATAATAAAATGCAGTAACAATACCTGTTTTAGATTTGCATCCTCCAATATAGCCACTATCTCCATTATATGATCCATTTTGCATAGGTAATTTCAGAATCCTTAAAGATTCTCCCATTTTATCATTTTTAGCATCTTCTTCAGAAGCTATAGAAAGAAAAAGGCTCGAATAACCATCTCCTTCTGGAAATCTACTATGATATAAAAATTCTACTGTTTTAGGTTTTTTATAAAAAATCAACTGTCCATTAGCCTCATTCATATTGAGAATAGATTTTGATGGAACAGGTAACTCCCATGTAAGTCCACCATCAAAACTTCTGGTAAAATAAGCTGGAACCTTCTTTGAATAACCTGCATCCCCAACAGTACTTCGTAGGTAACATATTATTGTTCCATCTGATAATTCACCCCAAGCTGGCTCTGTATGTTTATAGCATTCCGGGATCGAAGCTAGATTCCATATAGCTGCATTATCATCAGAATAAAAAACACGTACCCTTCTTGTTATAGGATGACATGCCCAAGTTAAAATCCGGCCACTTTTCAAAACCAAAAAACCAGTCACATCTCCATTATAAGCTTTGACTCTTTCTTTGTTAACAAACATTTCCGTTGCAGACCAAGTTTTACCTTTATTACGAGAACGATAAATACTATTACCTATTATTGAGCCATCTGAATTATTAAATAAAGCAACTAAAGAAATATAATCCCCATTAGCAGCAATTCCACTAGCTTGGGTTTTACAACTAATACCTTCCTGTTCACGATCTGCTACAACAATAAGATTACTGAATCCTCCTTCAACATCTTTAAATCTCATAGCAACTCGATTATGAATTAAAGTATGCCCATCTTTTATATCATAAAAAACAAGAACTTTATCTAAAGAATGGTCATATGCAACGTTTGCATGAGTCCAACTAGAATGTGTTCCATATAATAATTGAGTTTTATCATTACTCTCAAAAGCGACTCCCATATTAACATAAGGAGAATTCTCATAATCTACTGGCTCAGGTACCTGAGATATCAAATCATCTGATGCACATGAAAATAAAAATATAGATAAGAAATATATTAAAGCTTTCATAATTTAAAGGACCTAATTTATGCCTTATACATCTTCTTATAATATTCCTGATAATCGCCTGATGTTACGTTATCCATCCATTCTTGATTATCCAGATACCATTGTACTGTTTTCTCAATTCCTTCTTCGAACTGTAAAGAAGGTTCCCATCCTAACTCATTCTTTAGTTTATTAGAATCGATAGCATAGCGTAAGTCATGCCCTGCTCGGTCTGCTACGTATGTGATTAAAGAGTCAGATGTTCCTTCGGCATATCCCAACAAACGGTCTACAGTTTTAATAATAACTTTTATCAAATCGATATTTTTCCATTCGTTAAAACCTCCGATATTATAAGTATCAGCAATGTCTCCTTTATGGAAAATCACATCAATAGCACGAGCATGATCTACTACATAGAGCCAATCACGGACATTCTCACCTTTTCCATATACGGGTAACGGCTTTTTATGTCTGATATTGTTTATAAATAGAGGTATTAGTTTTTCGGGAAATTGGTATGGTCCATAATTATTACTGCAGTTAGTAACAATTATAGGTAAACCATAAGTATCATGGAAAGCACGAACAAAGTGATCACTGCTAGCCTTACTTGCCGAGTATGGACTGTGTGGGTCATACTTTGTATCTTCGGTAAAGAAGGTTCCATCAAACTCCAAAGTTCCGTACACTTCATCTGTTGAAATATGATAAAAGCGATTATTGGTATAAGGAGCAGTCCATAATTCTTTTGCTGCCTGCAATAACGATAATGTACCCATAACATTAGTCTGAGCAAATGTAAATGGATCCTTGATACTTCTATCAACATGGCTTTCGGCCGCCAAATGTATCACATTGTCTATTTCATATTTTTTGAAAATATCCAATATCTGATTAAAGTCGCAAATATCAGCTTTAACAAAAGTGTAATTAGGCTTATCTTCAATATCCGTCAGGTTAGCTAAATTTCCGGCATAAGTAAGTTTGTCCAGATTTATTATATGATAATCCGGATATTTATTTACAAATAAACGTACCACATGAGAGCCTATAAAACCAGCTCCTCCTGTTATTAATATATTACGGGTAAAATTCATCTTTCAGTTGTTTTTAAGTTTATTGATACATTTGGTTAATGACACCTTCCAATAAGGCACTTCGAATTGAAAATCTCTCTTGACTTTCGTCTTATCCAATACGGAAAAAGCAGGTCGTGTTACCTTACTCGGAAATTCATCCGAATGACAAGGCTGTATGTCACAATCCGTTCCAGCTATAAATGATATTTCCTTCGCTAAATCATACCACGAACATACCCCCTCGTTACTGAAATGGTATATTCCCTGATGTTGTTCGTATTGTCTCTTCTCTATAAGAGAAAAGATCAGTTTTGCCAAATCTCCGGCATAAGTCGGTGAACCGACCTGATCGAAAACAACCTTAAGAGAATCTTTCTCAGTTGTTAGCCGAATCATGGTTTTAACAAAATTATTTCCGAATTCGGAGTAAAGCCAAGCTGTTCTGAAAATAAGATATTTGCACCCTACGCTCCGAATAGCATCTTCTCCTTCTAATTTTGTTTTTCCATAAACCCCCAAAGGAGATGTTACCTGTTCTTCGGTACAAGGTAGATTTCCTTTTCCTGAGAAAACATAATCGGTAGATACATGTACTAATACACAGTCATGCTCTTTTGCAACAATAGCTAAATATTCAACTGCTTTATTGTTTATCAAATCACACATTTCGACATCATCTTCGGCTTTATCGACATTAGTATATGCTGCGCAATTTACAATAACATGAATATTATTTAACTTTACGAAAGCACGTATATCTAGTAGGTTTGTGATATTCAACTCTGCTACATCTGTAAAGAAATAAGAGTCTTTATGACTCTCTCGGGATAACAATCTCATTTCATTACCCAATTGTCCGTTAGCTCCTGTTATAAGTATGTTCATAATCAATAGAGCTTTTCGTTATAATCAAACAACCATTCGGCATCTGATAATACCGGATGATTTTTATCTTTTTCCGAAAGGATTATTTTATCATCTGCTATTTTCCAATCGATATTCAATGCAGGGTCGTTCCATGCAATAGCTCCTTCATTTTGTGGTGCATAAAAATTATCACACTTATACTGAAAGATAACTTCTTCACTTAGCACGACAAAACCGTGAGCAAAGCCCCTTGGTACAAAGAACTGACGTTTATTGTCTTCTGTAAGTTCTACGGCAACATGCTGACCGAATGTAGGAGATCCATTACGAATATCAACGGCAACATCCAATACAGAGCCTTTTACAACTCTCACCAGTTTGGACTGCGCATACGGTGGTTTTTGAAAGTGTAATCCTCTCAGAACTCCATATGAAGATTTTGATTCGTTGTCTTGTACAAATTCTGTTTTGCAAACTTCTGTATCAAAGAATTTTTTTGAGAAAGATTCCATAAAATATCCCCTATCGTCTTTGAAAACTCTTGGTTCAAGAATTACAACTCCTTCTATGTCAGTTTTTATTATATTCATTTTTTCTTTTTTGATTCGTTTACAGTCTTTATCAAATATTGCCCATACTGATTCTTAATCATCGGTTGAGCTAACTCTTCCATCTTCTCGGCAGTAATCCATCCTTGATCGAAAGCAATGCTCTCTAAACAGGCTATTTTCAAACCTTGGCGTTTTTCCAAAACCTCCACAAAAACACTTGCCTCACTTAACGAATCGTGTGTTCCGGTATCCAACCAGGCAAAACCTCTGCCCAACAACTGAACTTTTAACTCCTGATCATTCAAAAATTCTTGATTAACAGTCGTTATTTCGAGCTCACCTCTTGCCGATGGTTTTATATTTTTAGCCACATCCACAACTTTGTTAGGGTAAAAATATAAACCTACCACGGCATAATTTGATTTAGGATCTTCGGGTTTTTCCTCTATGCTTAAGACATTGCCTTGCTTATCAAATTCGGCAACACCATAGCGTTCTGGATCACTCACCCAATATCCAAAAACAGTAGCTTTATTTTCATTCTCTGCTGTTTTAACAGCATTTTTCAACATTTCTGTGAGACCATGTCCATAGAAGATATTATCCCCTAATACAAGACATACAGAATCATCTCCGATAAATTTTTCTCCGATAATAAACGCCTGAGCTAGGCCATCGGGAGACGGTTGTTCTGCATATTCAAATTTCACCCCATAATCACTGCCATCACCTAACAATCTTTTAAATCCGGGCAGATCAGTTGGTGTTGAGATAATCAATATCTCACGAATACCAGCCAACATTAAAACAGACACCGGATAATAAATCATGGGCTTATCGTAAACAGGCAAAAGCTGCTTACTGACTCCTTTAGTTATTGGATACAGACGTGTACCGGATCCTCCGGCTAAAACTATCCCTTTCATATTATGATTTTAAATTATTCAAAAAGTCTTTTCCTAAAATATATCCACAACTAGTGACTGCAAATACAAAAATAAAACCTATCACAATTAATTTCTTATTGGGTTTAATTGGAATCAATGGTATTATAGCCGGTTGAATCACAGTATAAACAGGTGTCTGATCCTGCACTTTAACTTTGGCTACTTGCAGCTGTTGAGCAACCTGATTATATACATTATAAGCAAGGGTTACCTCATTTTGCAATTTCTCCTGATTTACACGATAACTTGCTAAAATCACATTTTGATTTCTATCTAAGTAATCTGCATATTTTTGTTGTGCTTTATTATAATCAATTTTAGATTCATTATAAAGCTTTTCGGCAAAAGCCAGATCAGCTCTTGCTTTTTCTGTTCTATACTTTATTATATAAGACTGCAGATAAGAAGTTAATGTATCCGCAACAGTTGCTGAAACTACAGGACTCTGCATGACAGAAATCAAGGTTATAACTCCTGTTTTCTTATCAATAGATATAGTTGCACGATTCTTAATATTCTCAATCACTTCAATTTCATCTCTTGTCAATATCAGCTTATTTTCCCCGGACGGCTTTTCTTCCTTTTTTGAAGAAAAGAGGCCAGTTACTAATTTAGGTGTTCCTAATATATAAGTCCACCAAGCTGATTTTTGGTCATTATTTATGTAAGAAAAAAGAGTAGCATCTATCTTTTCGTTAGAATCAGAGACATGTATTCGAGATAAACCTAAGATAAAAGGAGTTGATTCCATTATATTAGGGTAAATATCACTGGATAAATCTCCAGAAGTACTGTTGCCACTCAGATTTATACCGGCCATGGCAGCTAAAGCACCAGCATTTCCTAAAGAACCACCTTCTTTTGATTCCGGAGCTAATATTACCGTTGTAGAATATTCTTTCGGAATACTAAAAGCAATAATAATACCTATAAGCAAACCGACACCTGAAACTTTTAGAATAAACTTTCGTTTATCCCAAAGTTTCTTTCCTATCTCGATCAGATCTATTTCTTTTTCTTCTGAAGTATTTTTATTTACGTCTGTTCCCATTACCTTTATTTCATTGTATTGATTAATACTCCGATCAAACTAGCCATAGACGTAACACTTGATCCTAAACTCAGAATTTCAGCCATAGACATACGTCGAGCTTGCTCTTTACTTGGTATTATAATTTCACTTCCCGGCTGTATTGCATTTCGGTCAGATCCTTTAATTTTACTAACCGTTCCGTTCATATATATAACGAATGATCTGCTTTTCTTTGCATTGTCTGTATATCCTCCGGCCTGATTTATATAATAAGATAATTTCTCTCCTTTCTTATATACAACTGTATTGGGATACATCACTGCTCCATTTATTTTTACTGTATTGTCATATTCGGGTACGATTAATCTGTCTCCACTACGCAGCACCAGATCATAATCTGATCCTGGATTAGCTAAGGCTTTATCCAGCTCTATCCCCACATTATATGTAGATGCCAAGTCGAGAGTTTTCACAGATATAGAGTCCTTTCCACCTTGATTAGCTACTTTTAAAGCAGCCTGAGACCTGAACTGTTCTTCATCGGAACGTTGACGGACAAGTCTAGCTCCTCGGGCAAAAGCATCCGGAGTCAGATTTCCTGCTCTCTTCACAAGATCAGAGATTCTTTCTGTTTTTTTATTCAATGCATAAGTTCCCGGGAATAACAACTCTCCAGCTATAGCCACATTCTGCTGTTCATGATATCCTGGACTTCTTCTGACATAAACTTGATCATAAGGCTTCAGGATAAAGCCTTGTTCTCCGTCAATAACCAATCCATCTTTAATTCCAAAAGAATAATTATCAGATAAAGACCGTCCAATAGTCATACTGTTAGGATCAATAATACGACGGGCAACATCCACCCTCACGATAGAAGCTGATTCTAATAAACCTCCTGCCTGAACGATCAGATCTTCTAATGTAGTATTATCTGCATATTGATAATTTCCGGGACGGGCAACCTCTCCATGCACAACAAAATCGCCGAACTCTTTAAGATCACTTAAAGCAGGAATATACAAAATATCATTTTTACGAAGTACTATGTCCTGTCCGTTTTCATAAAGTAATTTTCTAATATCAACCGAGATAACCTCTGTTGTCAAATCTTCTTTTTCGCGGGTCAGCACAGCTCTATTTAAGAAAGCATCTCCTCTGATACCATCTGCAGCCGTAATAAGATCTTTAATTGTATTTATTTTTTTACCAATCTCGTAATAACCTGATCTGTATACAGCTCCTTTGATTTCAACCCTATTATCAAACAGGTCTAATCCGGTAGCGATTGTCACAACATCTTTATCTTTCAAAATAAAAGAGGCAAATTCGTTTTCATCTACCGTGAATATTTTCTTTTCTGTTCCTGTTCCTCGTACTATTCTTAGCTTTTTAGTATAAGCATCTCCGGTAAAGCCTCCTGCATAGTTAATTAATGTAGCTAAAGACTCTTTACCTGTCATTTCATAATACATCGGACGTTTCACCTCTCCGGATATATCCACAAGAGAAACATAAGGAGGTACAACGATAACATCATTATCCATTAAACGAATATCATCATTGAGTTTCCCATCCAACAGATACTTATAAATATCAAGCTCTTTTAACAGCTTATTGTTTCTATATAATTTAACAGAACGCAATGATCCTATATTATTAATTCCTCCAGCCCTATATAATGCATGAAAAACAGAAGAAAGCGAAGAAAGCGAATAAGTTCCGGGAACAGCAACTTCACCCCAAACATTTACCTGAATAGTACGGATTTGTCCAAGAGTCAATTTTATTTGCGAAGCACCACCATCAGCACCTACTCCGGCATAAATGGAAGAGAATTTTCTCTGCACAAAATCATTTGCTTCTTTGATAGTCATTCCATTAAGAAATACCGGACCTAAACGATCAACTGTAATACTTCCTTCGGATGATATGGTTTGTTGAAGTGTAGTCTGAGAAACACCCCATATATTAATAACAACCTCATCTCCGGGTCCCAGACGATAATCTAACGGAGTCGGAATATTCACATTCGGACTAAATGAGAGATTCTTGTTATTAAAAATATTACGTCCAAAAACTTTTTCCTGATCAGAAACTTCTCCAACTGAAGTAGCCTCTGTGCTTATTTCATCTAAAGCCCCGACTGCCATGTCTTCCTGCGGATTTTCACGTCTCTGCTGACTTAAAGACTGACTGCTTTTACTACTGATATCTGTAGAAGTCTGTTCTTTTTCGTATTGTTGCTTAATTCTTTCCAATTGGCTTTTGGTAACCCCTTTTTGGAGCAGACTTGTTGCAATAACCTGCTGCGAAGTTCCTTTAGCATACTCCTGCTTCACATAGTCTGCCACTTGCTGATCGGACATTTGAGCCAATACAGAACCAGCATAACTTAATAAAAGAAAAAAAGAGAAAATAATTTTCTTCATCTGATTTTATAACTTACTTATATTGTATAAATTATTATTTCGCCCCAATACAATAGTATTCAAATTTTAATTCTTTCAGGTCTTTCCCATTGTAAATATTACGACCATCTATAATCAACCGGGTATTCATCAGTTTCTTTATAGCTGGCCATGAAGGAAGCCTGAATTCATTCCATTCCGTAACAAGAAATATTGCATCCGAGTCTACTGTTGCATCATACATATCTTTTGCATAAGTAACAGTATCACCTATTTTTCGTCTCGTTTCGTTCATCGCAACAGGGTCATAGACCTTCACTTTCACTCCTTCCCTAATCAGTTTTTCAATCAAGACTAAAGACGGAGCTTCCCTCATATCATCGGTTTTTGGCTTAAAAGCTAATCCCCATATTGTAACGGTTTTACCTTCTATATCGCCTTTATAGAAATTGTTGAATTTTTCAAACAATACTCCCTTTTGATATTCATTGACTTCTTCTACGGCTTTTAGGACTTTCATATTGTACCCTTTAGCACTTGCCGTCTTAATCAATGCTTTCACATCCTTCGGAAAACAACTGCCCCCATATCCACAACCGGGATATAAAAAGTTTTTTCCAATCCGGTTATCAGCTCCAATCCCTGCACGCACCATATTCACATCTGCACCTACAATATCACAAAGATTAGCAATATCATTCATAAAGCTGATACGGGTTGCCAACATTGCATTAGCTGCATATTTAATCATTTCGGCTGAAGGTATATCTGTATAAATTATACGATAATTATTCAATGTGAATGGCTTATATAACCGATCCATCACTTCTTTTGCCTGATCCGATTCTACCCCCACAACAACTCTGTCAGGACTCATAAAATCATCAATAGCAGCACCTTCCTTTAAAAATTCGGGATTTGATGCTACATCAAATTTCAAATCGGACAGACCTTTTTTATCCAATTCTTCCTGAATTGCTTTTTTCACAAGTTGAGCAGTACCGACAGGCACAGTACTCTTTGTTACAACTAAAACATACTTAGAAAGATTCTTCCCTATTGTACGAGCTACTTCCAATACATATTTTAAATCGGCTCTACCATCCTCATCCGGAGGCGTACCAACCGCACTGAATACAACATCAACATGATTCAAGATAGCTCCGAGATCAGTAGAAAACTGCAAACGACCGGCCTTATAATTTCTTATAACCATATCTTCCAAACCGGGCTCATATATCGGAACAATTCCTTGCTTGAGATTCTTTATCTTTTCAGAATCCACATCAATACAATGAACATCAATCCCCATTTCAGAAAAACATGTACCCGTTACCAAACCAACATATCCGGTTCCGACTATTGCTATTTTCATACAGATATTAAACTTATCTTTATATTAAAAATACACAAAAATAAGACATAAATAGATGCATAACAAAGTTCTTCCGAGATAATCAACAGATCTATCTTCCTAGAAAATAATAATTATTTAATAAATAAAGTATTATTATATCTTTGCTCTGTATTCTATTTATGCTACCATCAAACCCCTTAATACAGAAGGTCATGATTAATAAACGAATTAATATAGTTTTTATTATCTGTTCATTATTTTTTACAACGAATTCGTTATTTGCAGTTCCTTACTGGAGCAACCACATATCGTATTCGGCAAATATTAATCAAATAATAAAAAACGGAAATATAATATTTGCACTTACCGATGGAAAATTATTCAGCTATAATACAGATGATAACAGCTTCGAATCCTACATCAGAAACACCGGAGGCAATGCCGATATTCAGCAAATAGCATATAGCAGCAACAATAAATGTATGCTGCTAGTCCGTTCGGATGCAAATATAGAAATATTATACGAGGACAAATCGTTCATAGATATAGATGGCCTTAAGATTTACCCCCTAAGTATTGATAAAACCATTAATAATATTTTCATCGATGGCGATGACGCATACCTTTCAGCAAACTTTGGATTTACAATTATTAATCTGAAAAACAAGGAAATAAAAGAATCTGGAGTGTTTAATTTTCCTTTTTATTCAATCGCATCTTTCGGTAATAAATTATACGCTTCAACCAGCCGAGGCATATATCGTATTGATAAATCTAAGAATCTTATTGATTTTAACAATTGGGAGCTCTTTAAAATAAACACTCTTTACAACGGGACAGATTATCCGTTCGAAGATAGCAGCATAAAGCAGTTGACCACTTTCAATGATAAACTTATTTTCCTTGTTCCGGATACAGCTGTGTATTATATGGAAAACGAATCTTCCGTTCGATTACTGGTTGCAAATAATGAATTGAACCGAATAGAAGTTACCAATAATAACCACCTGCTGGTTTCTTCGAAAAACAGCTGCCGGGACTATAGCAGCTTAAACGATATGACAAAAGTGGATATCAGCAACCTCAAACACATCATATCGAACGGAAATAATACCATGGAGTATTGGATGTCATCAGAGGGTAATAATCTGAGCCTGATTAAGCGCAACAACTCCGAAGGGTACGATTTTATAGAAGATAAAAGATGGCTGAAACCTGAAGGCCCTGCTTCCAACTATCCATTCTCCTTAACACTCGGAAATAACCAATTGATCGTAACCGGAGGAGGATACACAAATATAAATACACAAAGAGACAACCGGGGAGCCAGCCTGTCGATATTAAAGAACAACAGATGGATGAATACATATTCGAGTGAAATAAGTGAACAGAGCGGCATTAATTCCCTTGATTTGGTATCAGCGATAAGCGACCCCGCCGATCCTAATCATATATTCGCAGGAAGCTGGGGTGAGGGATTATATGAATTCGAAGGAAATGCTTTCAAAAACAGATACGATAAAGAAAACAGCCCTATTGAAGAGATTGTGGTAAAGACCGAAAACGGCGGTTATTGGACAACAACCCGTGTCGGAGAAATGGTTTTCGATAAAAATTCGAACCTCTGGGTATTAAACTCTTTGGTTGAAAATGTAATTAAAGTGTACAAAAAGAATGGAGAATGGGCTGAGTTATACTATCCCGAAATATCAAAAACACAGATCGAGACCAATGCGAAAACTATTCTGATAGACAAGTATTCCAATAAATGGATATCAAGTATAGGAGGAGGAAGCCCGTATATTTTTATATTCAATGACAACGGAACACTAATTCCGAACGATAAGAAAAAGATGATAAGCACCTTCACCGACCAAAACGGAAACAGCCTGAGTATAAACGCAGTATTTGACCTCAAGGAAGACCGTCAGGGTAATATGTGGGTGGCTACAGATATAGGACCCTTTACAATAAAAGGAGTCAGCAGTATATTGTCCTCAAACACGATACCTCCTCTGAATAAGATTTATGTAGAACGAGAAGGCAACAGCAATGCACTTGCTCCTTTACTCGAAAATATCGAAACAAAAGTCATTGCCATTGATGGAGCTAATCGTAAATGGATCGGAACAGAAACCAACGGATTATATTTAATCGATTCGGACAATAGTTCTTTGGAACATTTCACCATGAGCAACAGTCCCCTACCCTCCGATAATATACTTTCGCTGGCAATCGATAATCAAACAGGAGTTGTGTATATCGGTTCGGCACGCGGGCTAGTTTCATACAAAGGCGGGGCAACACAAGGAGCAGACAACTTCTCTAATGTATATGCCTATCCCAATCCTGTAAAACCTGATTATACAGGACCTATTTCGATCACCGGTCTGAAAGAAAATTCATCGGTAAAAATCACCGATATCAAAGGAAACCTCATTAATCGGGGTAAATCACTCGGCGGACAGTATAACTGGGATGGATTAAACGCTAAAGGAAAACGGGTCGACACAGGGGTCTACATTGTTTTTGGATCATCAGAGGATGGATCTGAAGGAGTCGTTACAAAAATAATGGTTGTAAATTAAACAAAAGCAAGCTATATACGGTCTACAGAATTGCTACAGATTTGATTTCTACTTTCGTTACAGGGTATTCACAATAAAAACGGAAGTTATGAAAAAATTTTTACTTGCAGCTTGTTTTTCTATTGGCTTAATTACTTTTCAGTCCGAAGCATCTTCAATGAGTGAGCAAACAGTAGAGTTGAATCATGGCAGATATTACCATGGCAGACATCACAAAGGAAATATGAATGTCCGTGATCTCCCGTCGAACATCACCAAATATCTGAATAAACATTATAACAATTACGATATCTTGGTTTCGAAACGCAGGGGGAATGGATATTACTACGTAAAAATCAGTTACGACCGCAATTCACATCATCCTTATTACCGCAGCCTTATTTTTGACGAGAAAGGAAAAGTTGTAAAAGATTAGTCCTTATAAATATAAAACGCCTCAATTTCTATTTGAGGCGTTTCTGTTTTAAGGTCTCAGACCTATTTATTGCTTTAGTAAATATAATTTCGGTAAACGGCTGTACTCACAGAATTATTTCAGCTTCCACTCCGAGCCGTCTTTTCCGTCTTTTATATCGAATCCGATCTTTGTCAGTTCATCCCTTATCTTATCAGAAGTAGACCAGTCTTTCTTCGCTTTTGCTTCCGACCTGATTTCAAGCAGAAGATCCATCGCTTTAGAAAAAGATTCCTGTCCGCTGCCATTACTTGTCGACTCATTTTTAATACCTAATATTCCGAAAAGGAAGGTATCAAATATATCCTTAATTTCCTCAACATCTTCTTTTGTCAACGATACAGTACCTCCGATAGCAGAGTTGATAAGAGTAGCTGTTTCGAATAAATTCGAAATAACCATTGCCGAGTTCAGATCATCATTCAAGGCATCATAGCACTTCTGCCTGATAGATGGTACATCTGCTGAAGATATTTCTGCAACCTGTATCTTATTAATTCTGCCATAAGCATCCAATAGTCTGGTCAACCCTTTTTCGGACGCCTGCAATGCCTCATTACTAAAATCTACCGTACTTCTGTAATGAGCCTGAAGGATAAAGAAACGGATAGTCATCGGAGAATAGGCTTGTTCGAGCATTTTGTGTGAGCCTGTGAAAAACTCATCCAAAGTGATGAAGTTCCCGAGCGATTTACCCATCTTTTGTCCTCCGATGGTGATCATATTATTGTGCATCCAGTACTTTACAACCTGATGCTTTTCAACAGCTGTATTTTGTGCTATTTCACACTCGTGATGGGGAAACATCAGATCGAGTCCGCCACCGTGAATATCAAACTCATTACCCAGATATTTCATACTCATAGTAGAACACTCCAGATGCCATCCCGGGAAACCGTCACTCCAAGGTGAAGGCCATCTCATAATATGCTCTGGAGATGCTTTTTTCCAGAGAGCAAAGTCTACCTTACTCCGTTTCTCTTCCTGACCGTCCAGTTCTCGAGTAGTATTCAGCATTTCTTCGATATTACGGTGCGAAAGGATTCCATAATTATAATACTTGTTATATTTTTCGACATCGAAGTATATAGAACCATTACTTTCGTAAGCATATCCATTTTTCAGGATTTCTTTAATAGTTTCAATTTGCTCGATAATATGACCAGACGCATGAGGCTCAATGGAGGGCGGAAGTACGTTCAACGCATCCATTGCTTTATGATATCGGTTGCTGTAATATTGAACTACCTCCATCGGTTCCAGTTGGTCAAGGCGTGCTTTCTTTGCAATTTTATCTTCTCCTTCGTCGGCATCGTTTTCAAGGTGTCCAACATCAGTGATATTCCTTACATAGCGTACTTTATATCCGATATGTGTAAGGTAACGAAACAGTAAATCGAAAGTGATCGCAGGACGTGCATGTCCCAAATGTCCGTCTCCATAAACGGTAGGTCCACAGACATACATCCCCACTGAAGGTGCGTGTATGGGTTCGAAAACTTCTTTTTCGCGCGAAAGGGTGTTGTAAATTACTAATTTCTGTTCCATCGGAATATCTGAATTTTTAAGATCAAAGACCTTTTTATTGACTTATCAAGCGTAACGAAACACAAAAATATAAATAAATGTTTATTGATTAACAATAAGTATGTATAGTTCTGGGAATCGGCAGTTGAAAAAAAGTCTATTTATATCAGTCAGATATATTTTCCCTATCTCTGTGTATAGTACGGAACTTATATATGCTCCTTTCGTATTGTATCAGCGAATCGGTGATAATATAATGCTGCTTTATTTTTGACCTGAAGTATAAGTCTTGTTTCGGACCTACAGTATCAGTTGGTAAATATCTGTTTCGGATATAAAAAAAATCAAAATCTTCGGGCAAACGGTTTACTTCTATTAAATGGAATGGGCGGAGAGAACCTCTGTTTTTTCTCGGGCTGTAAACAAAAAATAAATTTGAAGGACAATTAACAGAGAGCCATCCAAGTATTCCGGCTGCATTTAAAGTCGATATAAAGGCTCTTTTTGTTTTCCATTTTCTAAGGTCTGCTAAATTTTATAACTGAATTTCCCTGTCGATGTGATTTTAATATAAGACGTGTTACTAAACTAATAGAAACGATATTATTAAGGTCTCAATAAAAATTACGACAATAAATATTTAACAAACTTAATGTAAATCAGCAGCTAGATTTTCTATCTATACAAAAAATGAAAATGATAAATGACAAACACAGATTTAAATGATGAATTTATGGATATTCTGGAAAAGAATATGCCTATTCTGCTAAAGATTTCGAAAGCATATACCAATCTGAGGCAAGACAGAGAAGATTTGATTGCCGAAATCATCCTCCAAATGTGGAAGTCATATAATAGTTTTAGAAAAGATTCAAAAGTTTCAACCTGGGTTTATCGCGTGGCTTTAAATACTTCTATGAACTATAAACGAAAACAGAAAACCAACCCATTGGCTTCTTTATTAAATGAAACAGGTGATAAGGATATTTTTTCGTGGCTGATAATAGAACAAGAAGATTCGTCTGAAATTGATTTACTATATCGGAGTATAGACGATCTGAACACGATTGACAAAGCAATTATACTGCTTTACCTCGATAAAAACTCACATGAAGAAATATCCGAAATAACAGGAATATCAAAGACAAATGTCGGAACTAGAATAGGACGAATCAAAGACAAATTAAAAAAAATAATAACCTCAAATAATTGAAAATGGAAATGGACTTAACTGCATTAGAAAATATATGGAAAGAGCACGACCGGAAATTAGCACATAATACCCGTCTGAATAAAGAAATATTGAAAAGACTATTAATAAAAGCACCTCATAAACGCATCAACTGGATGAAATTCTGGAGTGTATACAGATTGTTCGATCCTTTGATACTTCTGCTTATCGTAGCTTTTGCTAATTTTCGATTCACTGACGGAAACAGATTTTATGTGGGACTATCTTTGTTTACAATAAGTTATGTAGTATTCTATATAACAAATGTGAAATATTATTTATTGATCCGTGAAATCAATTTTTCAGATAAAATATTGATTCTGAAAAAGAAAATCGCAGAACTCGAAAAATTGAAATTAAGAATAACTCAAATACGCTACATTTTCATGCCTTTTGCTATCATTTCGGCATTTCTTCTCCTTTTCAAGAAAATAGAAATGAATACCGACTCCTTAATATTTTTGGGATTAATAATTCTTGTGTATTTATGTTCCTTATATTATGCCTTTAAGTATTCGGTATCAGAGCGATTCAAAAAATTGAACAAAGAGATTGATGATGTTGAGAATTTAGAAAAAGAAAACTTTCTGTAGATATCCGGCTCTATGGTAACATCCCGAAAGTCTTTACATTTCTCAAAGGAACCCAGCCTTCTTTATCAGAGTTTTCTTTCCGGCACCACAACCATCCGTTTAATATTTTTGAGCCGATCACTATATCGCCTTCACTTACCGACAGTTCGTAAGCAGAGTAATCTTCCGAAGCAGTCGCTATTTGTGTTTTGTACGATAAAGTGTCTTGTATTTTTAGTATTTGAGTCGGAACCCAACCATTCATTCCATTTTCGGCTATGCACCAGACCCAATTAATCCATTCGGGATCACAATCTTTCACAGACAGGTCAATGGTCACTCTATCGCTTTTCTTTAAGGCTATCGGGTTTTCATAACTTTCATCCCATCTTTCCAGTACAATGTATTTTGTCATATGTTTTAATCCCTTTTTGTTCCTTTAGAAAAAAGCAGGGTTGTCCTATTTTCTCTAGGACAACCCTGTTATGTATATATAAAATCAGTCTTATTCTCCTCTACTGTAGTTTGGAGCTTCACTCGTGATGGCTACATCATGAGGATGGCTTTCTGCAACTCCGGCATTAGTTATACGGGTAAACTTGGCATCATGTAATGTATTGATATCTTTAGCACCACAATATCCCATTCCAGCACGTAATCCGCCTAACATCTGGTATACCACCTCGTACAATGAACCTTTGAAAGGAACACGGGCAGCAATACCTTCGGGTACAAGTTTTTTGATATCGGCTTCCATATCCTGAAAATAACGGTCTTTCGAGCCTTTTTCCATAGCTTCGAGAGAACCCATTCCCCTGTATGATTTAAATTTACGTCCGTTGAAAATGATAGTTTCTCCGGGAGATTCTTCAACTCCCGCAAGTAATGATCCCATCATCACCGAATATCCTCCGGCAGCCAAAGCTTTCACTATATCTCCCGAATAACGTAAACCTCCGTCAGCGATCAAAGGTACACCAGTGCCTTCGAGGGCTTTCGCTACATCATATATGGCAGATAACTGAGGCATACCCACTCCCGCAACAACCCGTGTAGTACAGATCGAACCAGGTCCGATTCCGACTTTTACGGCATCAGCTCCGGCATCGGCAAGATATTTGGCAGCTTCGCCAGTAGCAATATTACCTACCACAACATCAACTTTAGGGAAAGCTTCTTTTACTTGTTTAAGGACTTCCACTACTCCTTTTGAGTGTCCGTGTGCAGTATCGATAACGATTGCATCGACTTCAGCTTCCACCAGAGCTTTTACTCTTTCGAGCGTGTCGTGAGTAACTCCTACTCCGGCAGCAACTCTAAGGCGTCCCGATTCGTCTTTGCATGCGTATGGTTTGTCTTTGGCTTTAGTAATATCTTTATAAGTGATCAGACCTATCAGCTTGTTGTTAACATCAACAACCGGTAGTTTTTCGATCTTATAATGTTGCAGAATATCGGCTGCAGCTTCCAAATCGGTGGTTTGTTTTGTAGTAATCAGGTTTTCACTGGTCATTACATCAGCTATAAGCTTACCCATATCACGCTGAAAACGCAAATCCCTGTTGGTTACAATACCTACGAGTTTGTTTTCTTCATCTACAACAGGTATCCCTCCGATTTTGTATTCGGCCATAAGGGCAAGGGCATTGCCTACTGTTTTGCTTTTGTGAATACTGACAGGATTGGATATCATTCCGTTTTCGGCACGTTTTACATAACGTACTTGCTGTGCCTGTTCCTGTATAGACATGTTTTTGTGTATAACACCTATACCTCCTTCACGAGCTATAGCAATAGCTAATTTAGCTTCGGTAACAGTATCCATTGCCGCTGAGACAAAAGGGATATTCAGTTTTATATTTCGTGAAAATTTGGTCGAAAGATCGACATTACGGGGAAGAACTTCGGAATAGGCGGGAATTAATAATACGTCGTCAAACGTAAGCCCATCCTGGACGATTTTATCTGCAATAAATGACATAAGACTATAACCTTAAATTTTTATTGCATGCAAATATACTTCTTTTTCAGCATCCAAATGTAATTCTTTGTATTAAAAATGTGTGAAGATTTATATTTTTTATTTTTATTCAGGTAAATCTACGATAAATTGAAAACGAATAGATAAAACCAAGGCTGCCTCTTCAATGAGGCAGCCTTGGTTTATATTCTAAGTCTAAAACTTTTAGAAAGGAAGCCGATAGCAAAATGCCATGCCATGCGGTTGAATCGGGGTTTATTTATCACCCATCTTCTTTTTTCGGGCTCTTCGGGGTCGTATGCCCTTACGCCTAAATCGAAACGGAGAAGAAGAAACCCTAAATCAAAACGGAGCGCGGCTCCGTATGCCAAAGCTATCTCTTTATAGAACCTCGAAAATTTAAATTCTCCATCCGGCTGGCCTTCATAATCATTGATAGTCCATACATTTCCTGCATCAAGAAATCCGGCTAGTTCGATATAATCCGAAACTTTGCTCCGGTATTCAATCCCGAGATCGAGTTTAATATCTCCGACCTGATTAGCAAAGTCGTTTCTCATTGTACTGTCCGGAACATACGATCCGGGTCCAAGATCACGAGTACTCCATCCTCTGACACTGTTGGCTCCACCCGAAAAGTACCTCACTTCGAAAGGCAATACAGTAGAGTTTCCAAAAGGTTTGGCTACACCCAATCCAATACGGAATGCCACCGAATTATTCTTATTCAGTGTATGAGTCTGCGAATAGCTTATATCTCCTTTTATATATTCGGCATAAGCTGTACCCATTATCTTTTTCTGACCCGTACTATCCCTTTGTGCATCGTAAAAACTGGTAACAAGCCTAATTAGCTTTATAGAATTCGGTTTATCTCTTATCCTGTATAATTTTTATTTGAAAATATTACCTTCCTAAGAGTAAATGAAGTCGTATCTAGTATTTTATTGTATCTTTGTCCAGTACTCTTTTTATCTCCAAACTTTTAGTAATTAAGTAATAGTAAGATTTTACAGTTGTGTTCTAAAAACATAACGAATTATTGCTATTATACTTGCATGGACAATAAAAAAAGTCTGAGATCTAACTTATAATAAACAGGATATATTCCTGCTTTAATAAAATTAAAATTAATCTATACGGCATCTTATATATTTATACTCAATCTTCATTCAAAATGAACAATACTTCTTCGCATCTATTAAATTCTATTAAATCTTTTTTTTTACAATTTTTACCTAAAGATAGAGAAGAACGTCTGATTTTTTTTCTTTGTATATTGGTCTACCTTCCTCTAGGATTATATATTTTATATCATACCTCAATTATTGATTATCCTTTTCCCTTAACTAATATATTTTTTGAATTTGATAATACTTTGATATATCATGTAGGAACGACAGCAACATTTAAGCATCCTCTGATGGTGTATGTTACAATGCCAATATTATATCTGGGAGATATTTTAGTAATATATTTTCCAAAAGTAAAAGGAATTTTATTAGTTCTAAACTCCAATATATTGATATCGCTTTCAATAGTGTATGTATTCAGATATTTGAAAGATATTGTAGAGATCTCTAAATCGCAAATATATTATATAACAATATTTTTTTGTCTTTGTAACACTTGTGTATATCTAAGTTTTACTACAGAATCTTACCCATATGCTCTTTTCTTGTTAAGCTTCACTCTTTGGTATTTCTCAATCCAAATAAAAATGGAACGTAAGCTAGACCATCTTTCAGTAATTTTCCTTGCTGTCTTGACCGGTGGACTCACTATAACAAATGGAGCGAAAATTATTGCAGCAAGTCTATTTTCTGGAGAAAGAATAAAACGCCATTTTTATAGGATCGGAATTGTAAGCGTATTATTCTTTTTAATGAGTATTTTGGGTATTATTCTTTATTCTAAAATTGAAAGTGAATACAAGAATGAACCAATAAACTACAAAATAATGATCCAGAATTTAGAAGCATGGTCTATCCATAATGATTCGGCTTCAGGTAATAACTCGATGAAAATATCTGATCAATTTTTTGGGTCTCCAATACTAATGCCGAAAATGATAATCAACAAAGTCGAAAGACAAAGACGAGATATTCCAACAATCACAATCAATCAATATAAAATAAATATTGATTTCTACAATAACTATTTCTACCGCATTTTGCTTCTTATCTTTTATTCCGGAATTTTATATTGTTGTTGGCTCAATAGAACAAATAAGTTTTTATGGATGATTTTATCAATGTTCTCTATCGATTTTATTATTCATATAGTTATGAAATATGCACTACATGAGAGTTTTATTTATTCAGGGCATTGGATATTTATATTACCAATCATAATCAGTTGGGGGATTAAAAAAATGAATATAAAACAGATAAGAGTTTTTAATGTAACATTTATATTGTTAGCTTTTTTCTTTCTTCTAAATAATATACTACGCTTATATGATTTTATATTATTGGCACAAAAATATTATCCTCCAGTTTCTTAATTAGAGAATAAGAATTAAGAGTTCCACAATAAAAGATGTATTGATAAAGTTTACTTGTAAATAATGAATAATACTTGTTTAGAGTTCTGCAATGCAGCTAATCTCTGGTATTAGAGCAATTAGAAAGGATAGCCGATAGCAAAATGCCATGCCATGCGGTTGAATCGGGGTTTATTTATCACCCATCTTCTTTTTTCGGGCTCTTCGGGGTCGTATGCCCTTACGCCTAAATCGAAACGGAGAAGAAGAAACCCTAAATCAAAACGGAGCCCGGCTCCGTATGCTAAAGCTATCTCTTTATAGAACCTCGAAAATTTGAATTCTCCACCCGGCTGGCCTTCATAATCATTGATAGTCCATACATTTCCTGCATCAAGAAATCCGGCTAGTTCGATATAATCTGAAACTTTGCTCCGGTATTCAATCCCGAGATCGAGTTTAATATCTCCGACCTGATTGGCAAAGTCGTTTCTCATTGTACTGTCCGGAACATATGATCCGGGTCCCAGATCACGTGTACTCCATCCTCTGACACTGTTGGCTCCACCCGAAAAGTACCTCACTTCGAAAGGCAATACAGTAGAGTTTCCAAAAGGTTTGGCTACACCTAATCCAATACGGAATGCCACCGAATTATTCTTATTCAGTGTATGAGTCTGCGAATAGCTTATATCTCCTTTTATATATTCGGCATAAGCTGTACCCATTATCTTTTTCTGACCCGTACTATCCCTTTGTGCATCGTAAAAACTGGTAACAAGCCTTGGAAGCAGTCCACTTATATCGATATTAGCTCTTACGGTCACTTTGTTTCTTGGCTCTTTACGGCTGAATCCGGTGTTTAGATTAGTAAAAGTAATGCCATACTTCAGGCTCGATATAAGCTGATCTTTGTAACTTTCGGCAAGAATGGGGTTATTTTTATTTTCGATATAGTTTTTTCTGAATTCTTCATCAACCGATGGCATCCTTACATAGTTGATGTCCCACAAACTAAGAGCGTGGCTGAATCTGTTTTTATTAGTCATCCAGCGATAAGTCAGAGCCGCATTAAAAAACTGACGGGTATACTCTTTTCGGTGCTGGTTATTTACTCCTACTGAAATCTGGGTACTGGCAGAAGGCATTTCACGCCAACTGTGCTTGAGCCACGGAAATAAAAACTGAGGAAATGACAGCGATGCATCGACACCATACTCATAATAGTTCTGGGTGGATGTATTACTCGTACTGCTCGAATTGGATACAAACTCATAAGCACCCCTTAGTTTGACCTTCAGAATCTCTGCTCCATTGAATAAATTCTGATGCTGGTAGGTTATACTCGGAGCAATACCCAAATCGCCCGCAGAATTGGTTCCCTGCAATTCGGTCTGAAAGAAATGGGTATTTCCGGGAGCTATCGAAACAAGAGCATCCAGGAGCTGAATACTATCATTCGGGTTATTACTCACCGGAGTATAAGTTACATCCGTTTTCTTTACCACTCCTATACCATTAAAAGCACCTGTCGTACGAGTGTATCCCATATCGGAATAAAACCGTCCGGGACGAACAAATGTATTGCGGTATAATGTAGATTTTCGAAGGAAATTATTTTTACCGTGTATAATAGTCAAGTCTTTATACTGAACAGTATCCGGATTGCTAAACAAGTAGTTATTACCTCTTGTAGTGGGATCGTATCCACTGAGGACAGTCACGTTTCTTATTTTGAACCGTTTGAACGTTGTACTGTCTTTGGACGGATTGAGCGATAAGAACAAATCCACCTGATGCGAATTCAATGTAGAATCGGCTTTAAAGAAAAGATATTCTTTTGAAAACTGGTAATATCCGATATTTCTGAGATAAGAGGTCAAGTGCTCTCGTGAAGCTTCTATATCATCCTGATTGAATGCGATACCCGGCTGAATGCTTGTATATTTTTTTGCGGGAGCAAGGCTTTTTGCGATGGTTCCGTTGTCTATTGTGTATTCATAGT
This sequence comes from Indolivaga capnocytophagoides, assembly GCF_036511535.1. Lineage (GTDB taxonomy): Bacteria > Bacteroidota > Bacteroidia > Bacteroidales > Dysgonomonadaceae > Dysgonomonas_A > Dysgonomonas_A capnocytophagoides. The sequence continues at coordinate 3,396,837 of NZ_AP028867.1, forward strand.
TTCTAATGGTATAGATCCCATTATTTTTAATATCATAAGTTACATTCATTTTTTTACCCTTGGGTTCAAGGATTGTATCTACTTCTACACGAAGATATCCTTCGTTGCTCAACTGCTGGGCTATCTGGCCTGCCGATATTTTGGTTTGCTGCGCGCTATATATAACAGGAGCCTGACCCAGCTTTTGTATTTGTTTATTGAGCCATTTTGTAGTATCGCGTCCTGCAATATTATATATCCCGAGCCGTATTGTTGAAGCCGGTAACTGCCGGACAAAATCTTCGAGATAGGTTACATCTATCTTTTTTGTATCTGATTTAACCTCGAAATCATTTAACATATATTTCCCATCCGGAACATGTTTGGTCGAGTTACATCCCCAAAGAGTAATTAGCACTAATATGCCCAGGCTTACTTTTTTCATACATAATAATTTTAGGTCGCAGACCTTTTTCAGAATTCTAAATAAAATTTGGTTGAGACGTCAAGGTATCAGACCTATTTATTATCCCCTTAAAAGAAAGAAACGTGATATGCCCCGTTTTTGTTTACAAAAATAGTAATAAGATGGAGTAAATAAGCAACAGAAAGTATTAATGACCTAAGGATATGAGAATAAATAAGAGGAAAAGCCCCTATTGACATGTTACCTGCAGGGACAATTTTTTTTACCCGAGTATACAATCTACTATCGGTCGAATGGATATTAGCCCCTACAAGGAACATATTCAGTTTTTATCTATACTTAAAAAAACACATTCAGTTATGGCAAAGTACACAGAAAAATTAGGAAAACAGATAGCAGAAGCTATAGAACAAGACGAATATACATTAGGAGAAATATGCTCTATACATAACATCAGCCGCAAAACATTTTATCAGTGGATGATCAAATATCCCGACTTTGAAGAAATAATCAATAATGCCCGGTTGGAAAGAGACGAACGATTAGCACAAAAAGCACGTCAAATACTTAAACAAAGGGTAGAACAAGGACATACAGTTACAACAACCCGTTATAAATACGCAGTGGATGAATACGGCGAATTATATCTGTCAGGAAAGACCGTAACCGTGAAAGAATATTCTCCGGATGAAAAGACTCTCAAAATGGCAATATCGAAGGAGACCGAAGTTGAGAATAAAGAGAAAAAAATTCTTTCGGAACTGAAGGAAAAAGAACGCATTTTACAGCAAGAACTCGAAGACCAATTGTGGGAAGAAGAAAGAGAAAGAAAGTATCAAAATTGGATGCGGGAATCAGCGGAAAAAAAAGCAGCTGAACAGCAGAGCAGTGAAAATGAAATTTGGTAATTGATAATTGTTGACTGATTTTGTTGTTACCTTTGTTACCTTTTGAAGATATATGGTCAGAGACCTTCCTAGATATTACCTTTACAAGGAATAGCTCTGTAACTTGTATCTTATTTTTCCAAAAAACAACATCAGAATGAAAATACAGACTATTCAATCTCAATTGGAATCATTATCGAACCCTGAGAAGAAAGCATATTTTCCTACATTTTTCAAAACAGGAAAGGGGCAATACGGAGAAGGAGACCTTTTTATCGGCATAATTGTACCCGATATACGAAAAGTTGCAAAAGCAAACACAGACATTACACCGGAAGAAATAGAGCTCTTATTGAACAACTCTTTTCATGAATGCCGTATGTGCGCACTGATGATACTTGTGGAACAATTCAAAAAAAGAAAAAAAGAAAATGAACGGAAATCAATTTTCGATTTTTATTTGTCCCACACTTCCCGTATTAATAATTGGGATCTTGTAGACCTCAGTGCAAAAGATATTGTCGGCGAATATCTGGCAGACAAGCAAGATCGCACGGTTCTATACAAGCTTGCCGAAAGCAGTCTCTTGTGGGATCAGCGAATTGCGGTTATAGCAACTTTTGCTTTTATCAAAAGACATGATTTCACCGACATTATAAACCTTTCTGAAAAATTACTCTATCACAAACACGATCTGATGCATAAAGCAATCGGGTGGATGCTTCGCGAAACCGGCAAGAAAAACAAATCGGTTCTTATTGGTTTTCTGGACAAACACCATCAATCGATGCCCAGAACAATGTTAAGATATTCGATAGAAAAACTTTCTGCCGAAGAAAAGAGTTATTATATGAGAAAGATTTGAGACCGCAGACCTATTTAAGGTCTCAGACTTTTCTATTGTCCATCCAAGTATAACAGCAACAGCCTGTTATTGCTTTGAAATGCGACATTAAATACTTACTGTTACTTATTACTTTGGCAAGGATAATAATCTGAGCCTGTTACAACTTGAAAACAGATCATGAAATACTTTTATTTACTTAATTGAGTATGATAAAGCATAAGTATAACAACCTTTACTTCTATACCATAGGTGCGATACTGATATGTATAGAGGCTTTTATAATTTTATACAACTCGGCTTCGTATCATTCTGTCTGGTATGATGAAGCCTATACTATCGCCCTTATAAAATATCCGATAGAAGACATCTGGAAGATCACATCAACCGATGTCCATCCTCCGTTGTATTACTATATGCTAAAGATTTTCTGCGGTATATTCGGCGAATATTATCCCACCATGAGGATTTTTTCTGGATTAGGCATAGTTGCCTGTTTATTCCTTGCATTATTCCCTGTCAGGCGATTATTAGGAAATAAAACAGCACTGACCTTTATGGTTTTACTTATTGTAATACCTATCAGTCAATATTTAAGTACTGAGATAAGGATGTATTCGTGGGCAATGTTCTTTGTGTTGGGGTGTGCTGTCTTCGCTTACAAAGTATATCTGAGAAAAGTCTTTATAAACTATATTTTAATGATGCTTTTCGCTATCGGTGCTATTTATACCCATTATTATGCGCTGGTATCGGTAGGTGTTATATATATCTTATTGAGTATCGCCCTGCTGCAAAAAGGCAGAAACATCGTTCGGCTAGTCTTATTCGGATTGATCATTCTTCTGATCTACAGTCCATGGATACCCATATTTATCAGACAAATACAAAATGTACGTTACAGCTTTTGGGTCGAAACCCCTACCCCTAAAGATTATCTGCTGTTCCTGTATTATTTCTTTTCACCGAAAGAACCGTCACATCCATATACAATATTCAATCTGCCTGTTATGGCAGCCGCATTATCCATTATGCTCGTTTTTATCGGCATAGGTATACTGTATATCATTAAATTACCAAAAGATAAACGACTGGCGGCAGCACATGCTTTTGTATTGGTATATATCGTTACTATTTTAGTAACTTTGTGCATTACATATGTGGTAAAACCCATCAGTGTTCCTCGATACACTAGCTGCATGCTGGGACCTCTGCTGCTGGGAACAGCCATATATTGTACCGAATTGTGGAAACATAACAAGAAGGCTCTGGTATCGGCATCTTTTTGTTTACTGACTATATTGTGTGTCGGACGTTTCTTTTCGGAATCGAAATATAATAAGGAACAATTTGCCGAACTTTCGAAGATAAACGGATTCCTTCATTCCGGCAGAAAAATAAGAGAACCCAAGGCTGTGATATCAGGCATCAATTCATATCCCGAACTGGCGTTATTATCCGTATTATTGCCTAACAGAGATTATTATATTTATTCTCCGGGGGACGCAACAAGTTACAAGCCTTTCGAAATAACAGTTATCGATTCTATCCCTCACGGTATTGATTCTTTCTTTTTAATACAGTCTGAAAACGATTCGAGTAAAATAAATAATAATTATGCAATAAGCGATGAATTACTCTTAAAAGAGAAATCGATCAGGCTTTTAAACAGAATAAAATAAGATTACAGCAAATAATACTTTTAATGAATATATATCAATCCCATACACTAAAGAACGGTTTAAGAATAGTACATCTTCCTCTTGCAAGTCATGTCTCATACTGTGGTTTTATCGTTAATACGGGAACAAGAGACGAACAAGCCGAAGAATTCGGTATGGCTCACTTTGTCGAACATATGCTCTTCAAAGGAACAGAGAAACGTCGTTCTCACCATATTATCAATCGAATGGAAGCGGTTGGCGGTGAAATAAATGCATATACAAACAAAGAAGAAACAGTTATCTATTCGATTTTTCTCGAAGAGTATTTCGAACGGGCATTCGAATTGCTGACCGATCTAACATTCCACTCTACATTTCCCGAACAGGAAATAGAAAAAGAGATAGATGTCATACTGGACGAAATAAATTCGTACGAAGACAGCCCTTCGGAGCTTATCTACGATGAATTCGAAAATCTGATATATAAAGGTTCGCAGTTAGGGCATAACATTTTAGGAGAGCCCGATCTTCTGTCTAAATTCGATTGCAAGATGGCCAGACAGTTTACCGGAAAACATTATCATCCGGATAATATGGTATTCTTCTCAACCGGAAAAACAGACTTTCGGAAAATAGTGAAATTATCGGAAAAATATTTATCGGATATTCCTGTTTCTTCGGAAAAAACGGAAAGGCTGACCCCACAATCAACCGTGAAGGGCGAAATATCTTTGCAAAAAGATACTACACAATCTCATGTTCTTATCGGAGGACAATGTTATGATATGCATAACCCTAAAAAAACAACCCTGCATCTGCTAAATAATATTCTTGGAGGACCGGGAATGAACAGCCGTTTAAATATCTCGCTTCGGGAAAAAAGAGGATATGTATATAATGTGGAATCAAGCACTACATTGTATACCGATACCGGCTTGTTTGCGATATACTTCGGCTGTGATAAACGGAACACCGAAAAGTGTATAAAACTCATACAAAAGGAACTGAATCTATTAAAGAACACAAGCCTGACGAGTATTCAACTTTCTGCGGCAAAAAAACAGTTGACAGGACAAATTGCCGTATCGAGTGACAATCACGAAAATCTGGCTTTGGCTTTAGGAAAAAGTTATCTGAATCATAATCATTTCAACAGTATAGAAGAAACCATACAAAAAATAGATAAGATAACCTCTTCGGATATATTGGATGCTGCGAATGAGATTTTCGCCGAGCAAAATTTATCTACACTATCTTATCTATAAAGTACTGTTAAGGTATCAGACCGGTTTATAGCTTTAGAAGCATAATTGCAGCAAATAATGACCATTTATGAATATTTTCTGTTACTTAAATAGTTTCATAATTGTTAAAAAAATCAGATTTCGTTCAAAAATATCACATAGTAATCCGACAAGATAGAATTAAACAATATATACATGTAAATCAACGCAAAAGAAGATATAATAAGCCCGTTTACGTTTCATTTTGATTTTAATATTAAGAAAAAAATTTCATCAAAACATTGTATTTATAAAAATATAGGATACATTTGTGCCCGATTCTAAAAATACATTAACTAAAAAATTGTTAATTTACAATTAGATTTTATTTGAACTAAATTAGTGTTTATGAAAAAATTATTTCTTTCACTAGCTGTTGCATTAGGGGTATTTACAAGCGCAGCTGCTCAGGAAGCCGGTCAAATGTGGGCTGGAGGTACAGTAGGTCTTTGGTCAAGCAAAGTAAAAGGCGGAGACAGCCAACTAAGCTTTAAAGTTATGCCAGAATTAGGTTACAACGTAACAGAGAATGTAGCTGTAGGTATCGTTATCGGTGCTGCTCATACTCACGGCGGAACAGACCTGAAATTTGATGGAGCAAATGACGCAACAGGCGCTGCATCTAAAAACTTATACAAAGTTAGTCCATTTCTACGTTACACTATTGTGAAAGGTGATATCGGAAGCATCTTCGTTGATGGAGGTGTTGGTTATGAATGGGGTAAAGTTTGTGGTGTTGAAAGCAAAATCAACAACCTTGAAATTGGCTTACGTCCAGGACTAGCTCTTAATGTTTCAAGCAAAGTAGCTTTAGTTAGCAAATTCGGTTTCTTAGGATACCAAAATACTAAAGAGACAGAAGGCAAAGGTGAAGCTAAACAAGAAGTTAAAACTAACAGCTTCGGATTTGATTTCGATATGAGAAACATCGAATTCGGTGCAGTAGTTAAATTCTAAGATCTTTGACATTTTGTTGTTAGGATTCTAACGATTTGGATAAATAAAGAATCCCCTGTGAACTTTCTCAGGGGATTCTTTTTAAGCCTTTCTCTAATATAAGCAAACTTTCATTTCCCATATTGAAGAGCAAATCTACAATGCTCAGATTTTCGGTAAATCCATATCTCTCTTCAAAAACCTGATAATAAGGAATAGAAACGAAATCGGGATCAAAGGTCTTAAAATCTTTCTTAGGAGAAAGATCCTGCCTGAGATCAATATCTTCAGAAGTGATATCAGTAATATAGTCTTCGGTATAAGAGATATTAGCCGTATCGAAGGACAGTAAACTACAGATCATCTCTCGTAATTCCTCATTGAAATCAAACAGATATTCGTACTTCCTTTCATAAAAAGGTCGGAAATCATCTTCATAGTACTCGAAGAATGGTGTTGAGTTATATGCCGAAATAAGGGCATTCCAATGCAAATGCCGCCAGTTTCCATGATCGGCAATACAAACGTCCCGAATAGGGCACTTTTTACCTCCTGCGCTCTCTATAGGAATAGATAAAGGCATAACGCCATTAGCCGATAAGATGGAGCATCTATTTCGATACGATTGCTTGATATAATTCTCGTGCTGCTCTATTAATATATCTTCTCCTGAAAAGAGTTTCGAGTAATACTCAACAGGGGCCAGATATGCTGTAGATAATATAATACTCATTTTTGTTACTTAATAAAAGCCATTCCTAAGGAGGTCAATCCCCTGCCCTTGTTGTCAGGACTGTACCAGATAATAGAGGCTTTACCAACTATGTATTTTTCTGAAATGAAACCAAGCGTACGTGAATCGATACTATTTTCGGTATTGTCCGACAAAAACCAGTAATAATCGTATCTGAACTTATATGACAACAGTTTCTCTTCGGGGGACATTACATCTATACCCGATTCATCTTTAATAATTCCGGCAAATAGCTTTTTATTATCGTCTGTAAGCTTTATCAACATACCCTTGGAAGGCACCAAAAGCTTGTATGAATAGATGTCATCAGTCTTCAACTTGAGCTGTAAAGAATCGGTCAATTTCTGATTTATAAGAAAAGCTTCATACCTGCTCTGGCTGGAATATACAAACAGGGAATCAGACTGCAGATTACGTGCTGAAATATGCAGCGATTTCATTATACCGGCAACAGTATCTTTAGATGTCAGCGGAAAACAGTACGGAAGCAGCAAATCTGGGGAAGCAACATACCTTTTACCGTTTATAAACATATCCCCGGCTTGTACGGATATTGTATCTCCGGGAACAGCAATACAACGGCTTATACATAGTGTACGCTTGTCTATCGGCTTATCGGTTTCCCCGGGATTATTAAATATAACAACATCATTGCGGGAAATTGCGGATGAAAAGAATCTGTGATAACCTAATTGCAAAGCTTCTGAATAAGATTTCATCCCGAAAAAAGAATCGAATGTAAAAGGAATGGACAATAATGTCGAAGGAATCCTTATGCCATAAGCCATTTTATTGACAAGCACCTTTTCGCCCGGTAATAAAGCTGTCTCCATTTGAGACGACGATACAGTATATGACTGCACGAAAAAGACTCTCACTACAAACACAACAAGTAGGGCAAGAATAAACACCTTGCCCCACCATTTCCATATTTTTGCTTTTTTCAAAGCCATATTTTATTAGTTACTAGCAACATAAGGTCTGCTTCCCTATTTCTTTTTGGCACTTGTAAAAATACGATTCCAACGGATTTTTCCATTCAACCAACCTTTATCTTTATCCAAAGACAACCAGACAAACAAAGGCTGCCCTACAATATGATCTTCAGGAACAAAACCCCACGAACGTGAGTCTGCCGAATTATGGCGGTTATCTCCCATCATAAAGTAATAATCCATCTTGAATGTATAAGAGTCTGCTTGTTTTCCATTGATATAAACCTTGCCGTCACGATATGCAAATTCGTTTCCTTCGTAGTTTTTGATTACCCTTTCATAAGCAGCCACCTTATAGTCAACATCTTTATCGAAAGTAATAGTCGCTCCCTTCTTCGGAATCCAAAGAGGACCGTAAGCATCACGGGTCCATCCGGTGCTATAGGCTATCGGATAATAAAACGGAAAATCAATTTGTTTATCTTCGGTAATATTTCGTTTTTCAACTCTTTCCTGTTGTTTAAAGACCTTTAAAACAAATGGTTTTGCCTTCAAATCGGCAACCATCTTTTTAGTCAGCGGCAAAGTATATACAATTCCGAAATTTTTACCCTTGGCGATAAAACCCAATTGAGTAAGATGCAAACTATCGGCTTTATATTTCAAATCATCAGCCATGCTTCTGGCAAGTAAAGGGTTTGCATTTTGCATTTCCTGCATCGGATCAAAATAATAGGGAACTTGTTCTCCGGCCTGATTTAAAGTCGCATAATCATCTTTACTGATTCCTAAATCACTGAAAACAGTTTCGGAAATAGGAGTCCCATCGGTCTGTACATAATAATTCAACTGCATATTTTCGGGATCAGCAACCTTTTTCCCATTTATATAAACTTCATCGTCTTTGACCTGAATAGTCTCACCGGGAAGTCCCATACAGCGTTTCACGTAATTTTCGCGACGATCAACCGGACGATAAACAATCTCTCCGTACTGAGTTTTATCGTTGCGCACACCATAACTGCCTCGAGGATTCATCTTTGAAAGAGAATAAAAATCAACAGCTTGCTGATTCAGAGCCACTGTATCTCCTGCGGGAAAGTTAAAGACTACAATATTACCCCTTTCTATCGAACCAAAACCCGCAAAACGCTGATACTTAACCTGCGGCTTATCCAGATACGATTTACAATCTAAAATAGGCAATGTATGCTGCGCCAAAGGGAAAGACAACGGAGTCATAGGCGAACGGGTTCCATAGCTCATTTTACTTACAAATAGGAAATCTCCCACTAACAGCGATTTTTCGAGAGAAGACGATGGAATCTGGTAATTCTGAAAGAAAAAAGTATTGATCACATATACTGCAACTAAGGCAAAACCGATTGCATCCGCCCATTCCATTACTTTACGAAACGCCAGATTACCCGAACTCTTCCAAAAGCCCCAGGGAATATATTTCAATATATAACTATCGAAGAAAAGGGGAATGATGACCAAAACACCTAGATATCCTGTCCAGATAACAAAAGCAATGGTAAGAATAGTCATAACTATAAACTTGACCCACTTAGCTCGTGGTGCTGATTTCATTCTTTCTCCGAAACTTTTCCCTTTTTGGGAATTATTCTGATTAGTTGAATTTTCCATTTATCTTAAAATTTAAGCATATCCTGCATTCCTAAAAAACCCTTCTTTCCACAAGTAAATTCAGCAGCTAAAACAGCTCCCAAAGCAAAACCTTTCCGATTTTTCGCATCGTGTTTAATACTTATTACATCTGCTTCGGATTCATAAAAAATCTCGTGGATACCGGGAACTTCACCTTCTCTTATACAATGGATCGAAATATCTTCGGGTTTTGTTTCTGCTTCCAAGTGCCAATCGGTTTTTCTATCTATATTTTCAATAATACCTTCTGCCAAAGTAATAGCTGTACCGCTGGGAGCATCAAGTTTATGAACGTGATGAATCTCTTCCATTTTAACGGAATAATCAGGAAACTGATTCATGATTTTTGCCAGGTATTTATTTACGGCAAAAAAGATATTTACCCCTAAGCTATAGTTAGATGCATAAAAAAACGTCTGTCCGTTTTCACATGCCTTTTTCACTTCCGGCAAATTTTCAAGCCAACCAGTAGTACCTGCAACCACAGGAATATTAGATTCGAAACATTTTCTAAAATTGTTCAATGCACTCGATGGTGTTGTAAATTCTATGGCAACATCGGCACTTTTAAAATCTTCCGAAGCAAATCCATCTAAATTATTCTCATCAATAATTGCAACAATAGAATGTCCACGGCTTAAAGCGATCTGCTCAATTTGTTTACCCATCTTTCCGTAGCCGATAAGCGCTATTTTCATATCCTAAAAATTAAAGGTGGTCGCAAGACCTATTTATATTTATCAGAAGCTTATTAAGATGTTCAATACATCCAATATACTACAAATGTAAGAAAAAGTAAGTATTTAAGTAACAGAAAGTATTTAATGATATATTTTTAGTTTATAATATGCTTTGGTTGTTTTATTTACTAAAGCAACGTTTAGAGCAGTGAGAGCAAAATCTGGTTTACTTGAATTATGCCGAATCGCAATAAACGACTAATGAAATTCAATAAACAGGATTAAGAACTTAAAGCCCAAAAAGAACTATCGAATTTTATTTATGTATAGATAAAATTTTCAAATTCAGAATTACTGCCATATATAACCTTTTCTGTTACCGGCTTTTTACAAAACAATAGTCGGCATTTCACTTATAACATCACATAAAACAGCGTTAAAAATTGATAAAGAGCATTTTAAAACAACAACTATCCATTACAAATATCCACAGAAAAGCCATACATAAATTTAAGACCCTAAAATGACTAAATAATCCCTTTTTATCAGATAAATCAGGGATAAGAGCACAAAACCCTGATAAACAATCAAATAAAGAAAACCAAATCAGAAAAATTCAAAAAAATAAATAATTAAGAAAATATATAAACTAGAAATTTAAAAAAGATAATAATAATTGGAAGCATAATAAATATAAAGTTTTCTATTTAGAAAATAAATAACTAATTCTATTCATTATAAAAAAATCAATAGCATACTATATAAATAAGTTTATACATAAAAATTAACTTTTCAGAAATAGCAAATAATATATTATATATCTAAAATAGAATAGTATATAATCACTAGAAATATATATAATAAGAATATCTGTAAAAATTTAACTTTAAAATATAGAAGTTGAAATTAATAATTGAATCAAAAACAGAAATTAATTAAAATTTAAAAAAGGAAAAAACAGCTATAAATAGAAATAATAGAATAAATAATAAAGAAAAAGTAATTAAAAAAGAAAATAGAAAAAGATATTCAACATTAAAAATTAGAGAATAAAAAAGAACAAACAGCTATTAAAAATAAGATGAAATTTTCACAACCTCTTTCAGAATATTTTCATCAGAAAAGTATTGAATATAATCCTGATCGGAAAAAAGGCTATGAACCTTATGCTTCATATTACTCTCTACAGGAGAAGAAAAAGTTCCATGAATTTCTTTTATACCCGTCTTTCTTATCAATTTTTCGATATTATTAGACGTAATTCCTGCCCCCGCCATAATCTTTATGCGCTCATCCGACAGCAAAACCAGCTGTTTTATATTTTCCATTCCCTGATAAGCAGTAGAACATCCACCCGATGTAAGTATTCTATCACAACCTAAGTCGATAACATCCTCCAAAGCTTTTTGCAGATTACAGCAACAGTCAAAAGCCCGATGAAAAGTAACCGATAGATCATATTCACGAGCAAGAGATATAAGTTCTGCACATCTGTCAATATCAACTTCCCCATCAGCTGTAAGAATTCCGATCACAACACCATGACATCCGGACTTACCGCAGAACTCAATATCCCTTTTTATCAGACAAAAATCTGTATCATCATACAAGAAATCACCACCACGAGGACGTATCAAAACATGAACAGGAATATGCAAAACGGACAGACTCTCCTCTATCAACGAATAATAGGGTGTAATACCACCTACAGAAAGACCAGTACATAGTTCTATTCTGGAAACTCCGGCAGATTCGGCAATTTTAGCCGAACGAATAGAATCAACGCAAACTTCAATATTTATCATAATATTCAATTTGAAAAGGCATAAGCTATAAAAAGAACACAGCCTGAAATTAAGTAACGGAAAGTATTTAATGAAATATTTCTAGTTTATAACAGACTGTTCGGTACTATACTTACTAAAGTCATAAATAGGTTTAAGGACTTAATTTAATATTATATTTTAAATTATAACAAAGTTCAACTTTTATGCTCGACAAGGCAATAAACAGGTTTGTGATCTTAAAGATAAAAGAGAAGTAAAAAACACCTATTTTTTCTAAATAAATAAGCCTAAACAAACAGTAAAAACACCCGATAAAAACACTAAAAAACGCATATTAAAGCAGTATAACAAGAGAGTTAAATATTATCACAGCAAGAAATACCCACATTTAAGTGTTCGAAAAATACTAACTTTGTAGTATAATTATAGCTATTATTATAAAAAATGAACTTTAAATACGACGTAATAGTTGTTGGTGCCGGACATGCAGGATGCGAGGCAGCTGCAGCCGCAGCCAACATGGGTTCTAAAACCCTTCTTATTACAATGGATATGAATAAGATTGCACAAATGAGCTGCAATCCGGCTGTAGGAGGTATAGCCAAAGGGCAAATTGTCCGTGAGATAGATGCTTTAGGTGGTCAAATGGGGATTGTAACCGATACAACCACTATACAATTCCGTATGCTTAATCGGTCGAAAGGGCCTGCAATGTGGAGCCCGAGAGCTCAGAGCGACAGAGTACAATTCATTGCGAAATGGAGAGAAATAGTAGAAAACACTCAAAATCTTTTCATCTGGCAAGACGCAGTAACTTCTCTCATAATAGAAAACAAGACAGTAAAAGGAGTAAAAACCCGGATGGGGGTAACTTTTACTGCACAATCGGTAGTTCTTACAAACGGAACTTTTCTGAATGGATTGATGCACATAGGAGCCACTCAGATCACAGGAGGACGTGTTGCAGAACCCGCATCATCGGGTATTACCGAGCAATTACGCGAAATGGGTTTTACTACAGACCGTATGAAAACAGGAACTCCTGCTAGAATTGACGGAAGAAGCGTCGATTTTTCATTAATGGAAGAACAAAAGGGAGAAGATGATTTCCATAAGTTCTCCTATCTGGATTTCAAACCGAGAACACTAAAACAGCTTAGCTGCTGGATATGCAACACCAATGAGGATGTACATCAGGAACTAAGAAAAGGCTTACCCGAATCACCCCTTTACAACGGACAAATACAAAGTATCGGACCTAGATACTGCCCAAGTATAGAAACCAAAATAGTCACTTTTGCAGAAAAAACATCTCATCAGTTGTTTTTAGAACCCGAAGGTGAAAATACTCAGGAGTATTATTTGAATGGATTTTCGTCTTCCCTACCCCTTCAGGTACAGATAGAAGCATTGCAAAAAATACCGGCATTCCGCAATATACATATATACAGACCTGGGTATGCTATTGAATACGATTTCTTCGATCCAACGCAGTTGAAACATTCGTTGGAAACAAAGAAAATAAACAATCTTTTCTTCGCTGGACAAATCAATGGAACCACAGGTTATGAAGAAGCAGGAGGACAAGGGCTAATCGCGGGAATAAATGCACATATAAAAGCTCACGGAGACGGAGAATTTACACTCAGACGAGACGAAGCATACATTGGTGTATTGATCGACGACCTTGTAACAAAAGGAGTAGACGAACCATACCGCATGTTTACTTCACGTGCGGAATACAGAATACTCCTACGTCAAGATGATGCAGATGTACGCTTAACAGAATCGGGATATAATATAGGTCTTGCAAAAAGAGAACGTGTAGATCTACTGAATCAGAAAAAAGAAGAAGTAAACCGCATTATTGATTTCACATCAAACTATTCGCTAAAACCCGAATATATCAACCCTACTCTCGAAAAACTTGGAACAAGCCCATTGAAACAAGGGGTAAAATTAAAGGATCTGATTACACGTCCTCAGATAAACATCAACAATATATTAGACTCAATTCCTGCCCTACGTACAGAAATTGATAAGATACCAAACAGGAAAGAAGAAGTAATCGAAGCATGCGAAATAAAAATCAAATACGATGGCTATATCAAACGTGAACAGTTGATCGCAGAAAAAATAAGCCGTCTTGAAAACATCGCAATTAAAAACAAATTCGATTACGAAACAATTCTTTCTTTATCGACAGAGGCTCGCCAAAAGCTCGCCAAAATAAATCCGGAAACTATCGGACACGCAAGTAGAATCCCCGGTGTTTCACCGAATGATATTTCGATTCTGCTCGTCCTTCTTGGAAGATGAACCCCATCGGTTTCACATGGAACACAAAATACGTTTCACGTGGAACATACAAAATTTAAAAATACAAAATATTCAAATAAAGCAATTTACAGAAAATGTCAAAAGAAAAAATTGAACGTTTAAAACAATCTGTTCGAAACATTCCAGACTTTCCTATCGAAGGAATACAGTTCAAAGATGTAACTACACTATTCCAATCCGCAGAAAATCTGAAAGACCTTTCAGAGGTTTTAACTTCATCGTATAAAGACAAAGGAATAACAAAAGTTGTAGGGATAGAATCTAGAGGTTTTATCATGGGTCCTATTCTTGCTCTAAACCTAGATGCCGGATTTATACCAATCAGAAAACCAGGAAAACTTCCTGCCGAAACAATAGAAGAAAGCTACGAGAAAGAATACGGTTTTGATACCATACAAATACATAAAGATTCTTTAGACCCCGATGATGTGGTACTAATACACGATGACCTACTTGCTACAGGCGGAACAATGCTTGCTGCATATAAACTGATAAAAAGGATGGGTGTAAAGAAGATCTATATCAATTTCATAATAGAACTTGAATTACTGAAAGGGCGCAATATGTTTCCAAAAGATGTAGAAGTGGAAACTTTACTGAAATACGATATTTAAAGGCTGCATCTTTTACAGAGATTTCAATCTGAACATATAAGTAGTTTTTGCCATGAATAACGAGTATCTCAAAAATATTATCCAAAATATACCTGAAAAACCCGGATGTTATCAATATTACGATAACAAAGGGACTATCATATATGTAGGCAAAGCTAAAAATCTAAAGAAAAGAGTATCGCAGTATTTTACAAAAACACATCATGATAGTCCGAAAACAAGAATACTCGTTAGTAAAATATGCGATATAAAATACATCGTTGTAGATACGGAAGAAGACACTCTGCTGCTCGAAAATAATCTTATTAAAGAATATCAGCCCAGATACAATGTATTACTGAAGGATGATAAAACATATGCTTCTATCGTAATCCGCAACGAATTTTTCCCCCGTGTGTATCAGACAAGAAATATCATAAAAGACGGATCTCAATACTTCGGCCCTTATCCGAGTGTATTAAGCATAAAAGCACTGCTCGAGATCATGCACAAGCTCTACCCTATCCGTACGTGTACATTAAATCTTAATCCTGAAAAGATAAAAGAAGGCAAATACAAAGTTTGCCTCGAATATCATATCAAACGATGTAAAGGACCTTGCGAAGGATTACAGCCTTTGGAAGAATATAACCAGAATATAGAAAGCATACGTCAAATACTGAAAGGTGATATTAATATTGTCAGCAAGAAACTATATGACGATATGCAAAAATGTGCCGAAGAATTTAAATTTGAAGAAGCACAGAGAATCAAAGAAAAATATATCCTGATTGAAAACTTCAAACAAAAATCGACTGTCGTATCAAGTATCATGTACAACATCGATATTTTCGGATATGACGAAGACGAAAACTCGGCATATATAAACTACCTGAGCGTACATAATGGAGCTGTAATAAGAGCATATACTTTCGAATACAAAAAGAAACTTGACGAACCGAAAGAAGAGCTGCTGGGTCTGGGTATTATGGAAATCAAAAACAGGTTTATTAATCTATCCAAAGAAATAGTTGTACCCTTTATACCCGATCTTACTTTGCAGGGAACAGAATTTACCATTCCACAGCGGGGAGACAAAATGAAACTGCTCAAACTATCTATCCAGAATGTAAGACAGTATAAAATAGATAAACTGAAAAGAGCAGAAAGCCTAAATCCTGAACAACGTACTATGCGGATCGTCAAAACCATCCAGAACGATCTACATCTAAAAGAACTTCCTGTACATATCGAATGCTTTGATAACTCGAATATTCAAGGAACAAATCCGGTATCAGCTTGTGTAGTCTTCAAAATGGGAAAACCATCAAAGAAAGATTACCGCCACTTTATTGTGAAAACAGTAGTAGGACCCGATGACTTCTCCACCATGAAGGAGGTTGTATACAGACGATACCACAGGCTTTTGGAAGAAGGAGAAACCCTGCCCCAGCTCATCATAATAGATGGAGGTAAAGGTCAGCTTAATGCCGCTTGCGAATCGCTCAGAAGTCTCGGTATTTACGGAAAAGTAGCTATAGTAGGCATAGCCAAAAGACTGGAAGAAATATATTATCCTGAGGACTCTATCCCACTCTACCTCGACAAAAATTCAGAATCTCTGAGGGTTATTCAACATCTGCGTGACGAAGCTCACCGGTTTGGAATCACCTTCCATAGAAACCGAAGGAGTAAAAGTCAGGTTGTATCAGAATTAGACAGCATAAAAGGTATCGGCGAAGAAACCAAAAAGGCTCTTTTGAAACATTTCAAAAGCATAAAAAGGCTGAAAGAATCAGAAGTATCTGAAATAGAGAGTATTGTAGGATCACATAAAGCGAAACTACTCTCCGAATACTTCCAAAAGGCTCAAAATGAGGCTAAAAAGGAATAATATTATAAACCAAAGGCAAAATAGGACTGAAACGCTAAACTAAAAGTGTCCCTCGATTGTTTTAATTATTAGAATAAACTCAAATTAAACACAGTCATGGATAAACATTTACTCTCATCGTTCCGTAGTAACGTAAAAAATTGGTGGGTATCTCTTATTGTAGGTATCATCGCAGTAGTATTGGGTTTGGTATGTCCCTTCACACCAATAGCAACATTTGCAACCCTAAGTCTTTTCTTTGTAATCTCATTTTTTGTCGGAGGAATCTCCGAGATAGCATTTGCCATCTCTAACAGAGCAGTTCTCAAAAACTGGGGATGGATATTAGCAATGGGAATCATCGATTTCATTTTTGCTATTGTTTTACTATCTAATCCACTCTTAGCTCCGCTTATTTTATCTTATTTAATTGCTTTCTGGCTATTATTACAATCCATCTGGAGCGTTGGTATGTCACTCGATTTACAGTCGATCAAAGGAAGCGGCTGGGGTTGGCTGCTGGCTTTGTCAATTCTGGGAGTACTGGCCTCTCTCCTACTCTTATTCAGACCGGAAGTGGCAGCATTATTCACAGTCTATATTTTGTCTCTCGGATTTTTCTGTTACGGTATTTTCAGAATATACTTGGCTGTCAGATTAAAATCTTTAGATAAATATTTACCTAAAGACGAAGATTAAGATCTCATAGCTAACTAAAAAATAAAAAACGGATAGTCTTTTAATTAAGGCTATCCGTTTTTGGTATCCTGAGTATAAACAGATAATGGCTTACTCAATAATCATCTTCACTACCCTTTTATATTTCTAATAATTTATCTATACAGAAAAGGTCATAAAACACCCTTGAGTAAAAAGAGCTCTTTAAATATCTGGAGAAAACAGGAAAAAGATATCATTCCAAAACATGTAATTCAGTTGTCACTTTTGTTACCTTTTTTATAAAATAACTCAGATCGCAACAGAATCCTTTTAAGGGCACATAGCTGTAATAGTAAGATCAGATATCCATCCGAAGAATGGACATAAAGGATGTTACTTTTGTTACCTTTTCAAATTTAAAACACTGAAAAACAATACAATATTTTTTTGATGACTATCACATGTTAACAGGTCGCTGTTCATTGATTTAGTAACCTTTTTTGACTAACTTTGCTTACAATTTGTTATGAATACGAATATAAAATGCGAGTATTAATCCAACGGGTAAAAGAAGCCTCAGTCACCATCAACGAAAAAGTAAAATCGAAGATAAACAGCGGTTTACTTATCTTATTAGGAATAGAAGACAGCGACAATTCAGAGGATATCAGCTGGCTTACAAACAAGATAATAAACCTGCGTATATTTGATGATGAAAACGGGATAATGAATTGTTCATCCAAAGAAGTAGAAACAGAAATACTTGTTGTATCACAATTCACATTATTTGCATCTACCAAAAAAGGCAACAGACCATCGTACATAAGAGCCTCGAAACCCGATACGGCAATTCCTCTTTACGAACAGTTCTGCAAAGAGTTGGAAGCCCTCCACGGAAAGCCTGTGCAAACAGGCGAATTTGGAGCCGATATGAGCGTTTATTTGATAAATAACGGACCAGTTACTATTTGGATCGATTCAAAACAAAGAGAATAGCTTAAAATACGAAATATGACTATATCAGAAGCACAGAATAAAGTAGACGAATGGATAAAAACATATGGAGTAAGATATTTTAACGAACTTACCAATATGACCATCCTCACGGAAGAAGTAGGCGAACTGGCACGGATAATGGCCCGTACCTATGGAGACCAATCCTTCAAAAAATCCGATCTGGATAAAAATCTGGCGGACGAAATGGCTGATGTACTGTGGGTACTGATATGTCTGGCTAACCAGACAGGTGTAGACCTCACAGAAGCCTTCAACAAAAATATGGAGAAGAAAACATCGAGAGACAAAGACAGACATAAGAATAACGATAAACTAAAATAATATTTATGGCAGAAATAAACAAGTATCAGGACACTCTGAAACAATACAAAACAGACCTGAAAGACGCAGATATAACAGCTAAAGTACAAGAGATAATCAGCAAAAAAATGGCTGAAAACAATACTCTTGATGTATACAAAAAACTATATACATGTATTGACCTTACTACACTGAACACTACAGACACAAAAGAAGATGTATGGAAATTCACCGAAAAAGTGAATGATTTTGAAGGTTCACGCCCCGACATCAAAAATGTAGCTGCTATTTGTGTTTATCCCAATTTTGCGGAAGTAGTTAAAGAAGCTCTTACTGCAGAAGACGTTAAAATAGCTTGTGTATCTGGGGGATTCCCTACTTCGCAAACCTTTTCAGAAGTGAAAATAGCTGAAACAGCTTTGGCTGTAGCGAACGGCGCAGACGAAATTGATATCGTACTTAATCTGGGATTATTTTTGGAAGAAAACTATGAAGAAACTTGCGAAGAAATAGACGAATTGAAACATGCCTGCCGTAATGCACACCTGAAAGTGATTCTCGAAACAGGAGCTCTCAAAAGTGCGTCACTTATTATGAAAGCATCTGTTTTAGCTCTATATTCAGGAGCGGATTTTCTGAAAACATCTACCGGCAAAGTTTACGAAGGTGCAACTCTCGAAGCGGCCTATGTAATGTGTAACGCTATCAAGGAATATCACAATAAAACCGGTCGTAAAGTAGGTTTTAAAGCCTCAGGAGGCATCGCAACCACCGAAGATGCAGTCAAATACTATACAATAGTAAAAGAGGTTTTAGGAGACGAATGGTGCAACAATGAATTGTTCCGTATCGGAGCAAGCCGTTTAGCTCAAAATCTTTTGGATAGCATTAAGTAATCAATAATAAAATGACGCCGTTTGGAAATAATCTGAACGGCGTTATAATTCAAGTTCGTTATCTTTTAAGAACTTAGACCGTTTCCTACTTAGGATAATCAATAAGATAATCAGGATACCGGCAGAAAGACACAACCTACCACCCCACCTATCCCACGCGGGAATCACAGTAAGAGAATCTATATCGGGAATATTATTTTCTTTCAATATAGAATCTATACCCTCAGATGTAAGTAATTCGTAATCAGAATCATTTATATAACCAACGATCTCACCGTCGTCTTCTATAAATATAGGTATAATAAAGAAATCGTATGTAGTGTACTTCAACCCGATATCATAATGACGTCCGTCAGTAGATAAATAGATACCATTCTGAGGTAAATCGTGTAGCTTTATAAGCTTTTCATGAGAACCAAAAGAGATCTCAGCAGCCTGCAATCGACCACCAAAAACAACAAAAATAACCAACAAAACAAAGATTGCCGGATACGTTCTCATAGTTCAAACACAATTAAGGACAAATATTTAATGCCCTGATAAACATATATATATCAAAACAACTATACAAATCTTAATAAACTCTTTCAACTACATAATCAACAGTATGCAGTAAAGAATCTTTGATATCACCAGCTTCAAGTGTATCTATTATATCAATAGCTATCTTTTTATGAAAATCAATCTTATTATAAGCATAGTCAATACCACCGTTATCTTTAGCAAAATTGATCAGGGTATCAACTTCTTGATCAGAAAATAATGCTTTTTCAATTATGCTTTTCATACTGTCAGAAACAACAGAATCAGCGTTTTTCAAGGCAAATAAGAGAGGCAAAGTAACCTTTCCTTCTCTGATATCATTACCTGTAGGCTTTCCTACATTATCCGAAAAATAGTCAAATATGTCATCTCTCAACTGAAAACAGATACCCAATGCTTCACCTAGTTTCTCAAATTTATCAACATCTTCCCGGGGTGCATCTACCGACAAAGCCCCGATCTTCATACAAACAGCCAGTAAAGAAGCAGTCTTCTTCTTGATGACCTCGAAATATTCATCTTCATCAAGAATAATCTCTTTAGCCAAGGACAATTGATTCAGTTCACCTTCAGCTAAACTTCTTCCCAGTCCGGAGATAGAAGATATAATCTCCATATTGCCGGTCAGGATACTTTTAATCAGAGCAGTGGAAAGGAAATAGTCACCCGATAAAACAGCCATCTTATTATCATAAATAGCATTTACCGAAGGTTTCCCTCTTCTCAATAAAGACTCATCAACTACATCATCATGGATCAACGAAGCAGTATGCAACAATTCAACAGTAACGGCCGAATGATAAGTGGTTTCATTCACCTTACCGCAAGCCCTAGCCGCCAACAGCAACAGAATCGGACGGATATGCTTACCGTCAGATTTCATTATATAATCTATAATAGCTTGAATACGAGTATTATTAGAATGTATCGACTCTTTAAAGTAGCTATTAAACTTTTCTAGTTCTGAAGCTATAGGTTTAGCTATCAAAAGCTTTTTATCCATATAAACAAATAGTTGAAATGCAAATTTATAAATAATTCAGCTTTTAGAGCCATTTATTTGTAACTTTACACAGAAATAAGTACAAGTAGAAATTGAATGGCATATTCCAAAGTTACAACTACTTGTTCTATTTACACTTACCAAAGTACCAAAAAGGTTGAAGACCTTAGAACTATTTAACTAATATTTTTGTATGAAACTGTTTCTTATAGACGCTTACGCACTTATATACCGGTCATATTACGCATTTATTAAAAACCCCAGAGTAAACTCGAAAGGCTTAAACACATCTGCTATTTTTGGATTTATAAACACACTTGAGGAAGTCCTCAAGAAAGAAAATCCATCCCATATTGCAGTTGCTTTTGATCCTGCAGGACCAACTTTCAGACATGAAGCTTATGAGAAATATAAAGCTCAACGTCAGGAAACACCTGAAGACATCAGAATTGCAGTTCCTATCATCAAGGAAATTATAAGTGCTTATAATATCAAAATATTAGAAATAGCGGGTTTTGAAGCTGATGATGTTATAGGAACAGTGGCTAAACAAGCCGAAAAAGAAGATATGGATGTCTATATGATGACTCCTGATAAAGATTACGGACAGCTCACCAGTGAACGTATATTTATGTACAAACCAAAATTCGCCGGTAACGGATTCGATATACTCGATTCGAAAGCGATAATGGAAAAATATAACTTGAGCTCTCCCCTACTCATGATCGACTTACTCGGACTTATGGGTGATGCTTCGGATAACATTCCGGGATGCCCGGGAGTCGGAGCAAAAACTGCCGAAAAGTTAATATCAGATTATGGCATCATAGAAAATATACTCGAAAACACTTCGAAAATAAAAGGAACACTAAAAGACAAATTAGAAACGAATAAAGAACAGATACTTTTCTCTAAATTTTTAGCAACCATAAAAATTGATGTTCCCTTCGACTTCAAAAAAGAAGAATTTGAGAGAAAACCAATCGATGAAGAAAAAATTGAAAATCTTTTCGAAGAATTAGAATTTCGGACTCTCATCAATCGCGTACTAAAAAGAGAAACTAAAGCCGCACCCAAAAAAGACGAAGCTCAAGGCAATCTCTTTGCAGAATTTACGGATAATCAGCCGGAAGAAAAAAAATATTCAAATCTCAACGAGTTAAAAGACATGGTATACAGTTACCATCTTATTGATAGTGAGATTGAAATGATCAATTTAAGAGATAAACTTTTATCTCACGATTCTTGTTCTTTTGACACAGAAACTACCGGAGTGAACCCAATAGAGAGCGAAATCGTAGGAATGTCTTTTGCTCTTAAAGAAGGTGAAGCATATTACGTTGCAATCTCTCCAAAATTCGAAGAAGCAAAAAAGCAGATCGAAATTTTCAAGGATTTCCTCGAAAATGAAAATATTACAAAAATCGGTCAGAATATAAAATATGACATTATCGTTCTGAAAAAATATGGCATCAATGTAAAAGGGAAACTTTTTGATACCATGATAGCCCATTATCTGCTCAACCCCGAACTGAGACACAATATGGACTACATGGCCGAAACTCATCTCAATTATAAAACCATACATATAGACGAGCTTATAGGCCCACGAGGAAAAAATCAGCTGAACATGCGTAACCTCGAACCAATAGCAATAAGAGACTATGCATGTGAAGATGCCGATGTTACTCTCAAACTCAAAAATATTCTTGAAAAAGAAATTGAGAAAAATGATTTAAAGAAGTTATTCTATGAAATAGAATTACCTCTCATTTACGTCCTTGCCGATATGGAGTATACAGGAGTACTGCTTGATACTAAGGCTCTTAAAGAATCATCGGATACTCTTACAAAAAATATGAGCGATATTGAACAAGAAATTTTTGCACTTGCTGATTTCGAATTCAATATCAATTCTACTAAACAAGTAGGAGAAGTACTATTCGACAGATTAAAGATAGTAGATAAACCTAAAAAAACGAAAACCGGACAATATACGACAAGCGAAGAAACACTCGAAAGCCTTAAAGATGTTCACCCTATAGTAAGTAAGATATTAGAATACCGTAGTCTTAAAAAACTGCTTAGTACCTATATAGATGCTCTTCCTCTGTTAATAGATAAGCATGATAAAAAAGTACATACATCATATAATCAAACAGTTACAGCAACAGGAAGGCTAAGTTCAAGTAATCCTAATTTACAAAATATCCCTATAAGAGATGCTCAGGGAAAAGAAATACGGAAAGCATTTATTCCCGACAACGGTTGTACATTCTATTCCGCAGACTATTCACAAATAGAATTAAGGATCATGGCACACTTAAGCCAAGATCCCCACATGATAGAAGCCTTCAACAGTGGTGAAGATATTCACGCAGCTACAGCTGCTAAAATATATAAAACACCTATAGGCGAAGTAACAGGCGATATGCGCCGCAAAGCTAAAACTGCTAACTTCGGCATCATATACGGAATTTCGGTATTCGGGCTTGCTGAACGCTTATCAATACCCCGATCAGAATCTAAAATACTGATAGACGGGTACTTCGAATCATACCCAAAGGTAAAAGAATACATGGATAATATCATTGTTCAAGCCCGTGAAACAGGATATGTAGAAACTATTTTAGGCCGAAAAAGATTTCTTCCGGACATAAACTCCCGTAATACTACAGTACGCGGATATGCCGAACGAAATGCAATAAATGCACCTATACAAGGGAGTGCCGCAGATATCATTAAAATAGCAATGAATAATATATTCGAACGTTTCGAAAAGGATGGCTTGCAATCAAAAATGATTTTGCAAGTACATGATGAACTGAATTTTAACGTAGTTAATGATGAATTGTCGCACGTGGAACAAATAGTTATTGAAGAAATGGAAAAAGCTTATAAACTATCCATTCCGCTAAAAGCAGATTCCGGTACAGGAAAAAATTGGTTGGAGGCTCATTAAAATATAAAATACTGTATATTAATTATTTATGAATATCCAAACGTATCTAGGGAAAATTACACGTAAGGAAAAAAATCATTTTTGGATATTTGTATCAGTACTTGTGCTGATTACTATGTTCGTTATGTACCGATTTTCGGTATTTGATCTGGTGAGTGTCGGACATGATGCAACATTCCATTATAATAGATTTATATCTCTATCGGATGCAGTTTCCAACGGAAAATTTCCAGTATATATTGATTATGAAGCTATAGATAATTATGGATATGCTACAAATTTATTTTATCCGAATTTCACATTGATACCTTTTGCCTTTATAAGTAAATATACAGGCTATATAATAGCGTATCAGATCATGTGCTTCACATATACAATATTCACCGGTTTATTTACTTACTTATGTATAAATAAGATATTTAAAGATAAGCTCACAGCATATTTATCAGCAATAATATATACTTTTTGCCTCTATAGGCTTCAAGGATATTTCGAACGATCGGCAATAGCTGAAGCTGTTACATTTACTTTTTTGCCTTTAATATTTTATGGTTTATATGAAATATTAAGAGGAAATTATAAAAAATGGTACATCCTATCGATAGGATATTCATTATTCGTGCTAACACACATATTATCTACTATACTTATCAGTATACTAATATTTATATATATAATACTATCATTCAAATATTTAAAAAAAGAACCTTTTAGAATATATTATATAATTATTTCAATTTCTATAAGTATATTATTATCGTCATATTTTATATTACCATTCTTAGAACAAACAATATCGAACTCTTTCAATTTCGAAATATTCACGAATTATCCCTTTTCGAGAGTCAACTCTGATGATATTTTCAAAGTATTTTTCAGTTTAGGAAAAGAAAAGTCATTTCTGCCTGCAATAGGTTTAACAATAACACTACCCTTATTATGCAGGTTTTTTATAAGAAAATCAGACAAAATAGCAAAGTACATAGACTATTTAGCAATAGCAGGACTCGTTTTGACTTTATATACATTCGATTTTTTACCTCAATTTTTATACAACAACTATATATTCAGCCGCATTCAATTTTTATTCAGAATATACGAATTTTCAAGTTTTATATTGGCAATAGCAGGTAGTTACTATTTATCTAAAGTAATCAGATTAAATACCAGAAACATTCTAATCATACCTATCTTCTTAATATTAATATTAACATCTATATTTTTAAGTAGCTGGAACATATTCAATTATGCAAAATATGGAATAGTGAACCTGCCTGAAAGATCATTGAGTAACAATTATTTTTTAGGATATGCTGATAACTTAGAATATCTTCCTATTACACTTACCACCACATCCATAGAAAAAAGAGGGGAAATTATAAAAAAAGAAAATACCGATACTTCTATAAATAAGATAAAAAGAAATAGAGGGAAAATAGAGTTTAATGTAAATCCTATAAGTAAAGATGTACTGGAACTGCCTCTTACATATTATAAAGGATATACTGCCACGATAAATAATGCGAATATAGAAGTAACGAAAAGTAAAAATGGTTTTGTAGAAATACCTGTCAATCAATCGGGCAAAGTTACTGTAGAATTTACAGGTACATTCCTGCAAAAATACAGTATATATATAACTTTAATAAGCATTATATTGTTATCCATATATATAATAATTCAAAATAGGAAACTACAAAAATGTTAGAAGGATTTACAGAATATGGATATATAGGCCTGTTCTTAGCCAGTTTTCTTGCTGCAACCATATTGCCATTGGGTTCAGAAGTTGTATTTACTGCGCTTATAGCTGCAGGATTAGATCCTTGGACATGCGTTATAGTGGCATCTGTAGGAAATTGGGCAGGAGGTATGACTAATTATTACTTAGGTAAACTAGGTAAAACAGAATGGATAGAAAAATACCTCAAAGTAAAAAAAGACAAAATAGATAAAATCCAAAATTGGCTTGAAGGCAAAGGAGCCGGAATGGCATTTTTTAGTTTTTTGCCCGTAGTAGGAGATCTAATAGCACTGGCATTGGGTTATATGAGAGCAAACATTTATATAGTAAATGCTACTATGTTTGCAGGTAAATTTGCCAGATATGTAGCTATCATGTATGGTATAAACTGGATTATATAACGAAATAAGTTTATAACTTTACAAAAAATAAAATATAAGGCTTATATCATGTCAACTATATTATTCGACCAAATTGTATTTGGTCCCATACACAGCCGGAGATTAGGCAGTTCATTGGGTATGAACCTACTGCCTTTTGATGGGAAAGTATGTTCATTCGATTGTATATATTGCGAATGCGGTTACAATAAAGATGGAAGAACCAAAACTCCCCTGCCCTCTCGTGAACAGGTAAAAGCTGCTCTTGATCATAAACTGCATCAGTTAAAAGCAGAAAACATAGCCATAGATGTTATTACATTTGCGGGAAATGGAGAACCAACCCTCCACCCTCATTTTGCAGAAATTATAGACGATACCATTGCATTAAGAAATAAGCTGTATCCGGAAGCCAAAATAAGTGTTTTGAGTAATGCTATGCATATGGGTAAAGAAAAGGTTTTCGATGCCTTGAAAAAGGTTGATAATAATATATTAAAACTCGATTCGGCTTTTATAGAAACAGTACGGTTGATAGATCAGCCTGCAGCTCCCAGTTATAGCATCGAAAAGCAAATTGAGCTATTCAAAAAATTTGATGGAAACTTTATCCTTCAAACAATGTTTCTGAAAGGAACACACAACGGAAAACATATTGATAATACTACCAACGTAGAAATAGATGCATGGGTAGATATTATTAAGCAAACACAACCAAAGGAAGTTATGATTTATACAATAGACAGAGAAACTCCTGAAAAAAACTTAGAAAAAATACCTGTAGAAAAATTACGTGAAATAGGTATAAAAGTACAGGAATTAGGTATAAAAATTAATATTGCCGGGTAAATTTTATACATTTGCTAAATTATTGAACAACTATAATCATATTTATGAGTAATAATATTCCAAAATTTTTTGAAACTAATGAATATTTCATTGATCAAAAAGTAAATTTTTTCAAATTTGAAGCCGAATATAAAGTATTCAATCAAGAAGGTACACAGATAGGTTTTATCAGACAAAGAATATCCACAGGCCATAAAATGTTGCGCCTTATTCTGAATAAAGCAATGCTTCCATTTTTACTTGAGATAGTAGATATGGAAGGCAATACAATTGCTGTGATTAAAAGAGGATGGACATTCTTTATGTCTGAAATAGTAGTATTAGACGGACATCATCAAACATTAGGGCTGATCAAACAAAAATGGTCGTTCTTAAAGCCTACATTCCATATTATGGATGCAAACCGCAATCAAATAGCACATATAAAAGGTGACTGGAAAGGTTGGAATTTTGTTATATCCGCCCCTGATCAATCAGCGATAGGTTCTATCAGTAAAAAATGGGCCGGAGCAATGAAAGAAGTATTTACTACAGCCGATAAATACAATGTATCTATCAACGAAGAGTATCAGGAGAATAATGATAAAATAGTAGTAGTTTCGACAGCAATCACAATAGATATGGTACTAAAAGAATCTCGCTAAAATTCTTAATTTTCCATAAAATAACAGAAGGCCGTAAAGATAATTACAGCCTTTTTTTGTTACTACGAAACATTATAAATAACTTTATATAGAACTCAGAAAATATAAATAAAATATATATGGTAACAATAGTATTCAGCCATCCTTGGCATGGTAGTTTCAATAAAGCAATATTAGATACAATCACTACAAAACTAACTAAGGATAATAAAGCATATGAAGTAATAGACCTTCAGAAAGATAATTTCAATGCTAACCTTACAGAAGCCGAATTAGCTGTTTTCAATAAAGGAGAGGCTCTTGATCCTTTAGTACATAAATATCAGGATATTTTGAAAAAAACAGACGAGATAATATTCATATTTCCTATATGGTGGGGTACAGCTCCTGCCATATTAAAAGGGTTTTTCGATAAAGTATTACTGGTTAATTTCGCCTATAATTATGAAAATGGATGGACTCCTCTATTGAGTATAAGCAAAGGAACCGTAATTTCTACATCGCAAGGTGCAACAGAATTATTCAAAAATTCTATTGAAAATGTATTTATTCCGAATATGCTCAACTCGGTAGGTATCAATAATGTTACCTGGTTAAATAACGACAATACCTCATTAGGGACAGACGAACATAGGAAAGCATTTTTAAATACAGTAGAAAAAGCTGTCTGATTATAATTATTTGAATATGAAATACATTTACAGCTCTTTAGCTGCACTAAGTATATGCTTTGCATTACAGGCACAGGATATAAAACTGAATGTTCCTGCCAAAACTGGAGGTACTTCTATAATGGAAGCATTCGCCTTGAGACAATCAAATATGGCATATATCGAAAAAGAACTTAATTTAAGCGATTTATCGAACCTTTTATGGGCTGCCAATGGTATTAATAGGGAAAACGGTAAAAAGACCGCTCCTTCGGCTCAAAACAGCCAGGATATAGATATCTACGTATCATTACCAAAAGCTGTTTATAAATACGATGCTGCAAACAATAATTTAGAGCTTGTAGCAGAAGGTGATTACCGCAGTCTTGCAGGAGGGAGAAAAGAAGGTGCTGAACCACCGTGCATATTATATCTGGTAGCAGATGCATCAAAATACAAAACATCTGCTTATAATACAGTGGAACACAGAACAAATATGGGAAAAGTAGATGCAGGCATTGTTTCTCAGAATATTTCTCTGTATTGCGCAGGAATGGGACTGGGTACAAAACCACGCGCTCAGATGAACCGTGAGGAACTTACAAAAGCATTGAAACTTAACGAAAATCAATCGCTGATACTAAATCATCCTATCGGATATTTGAAATAAATAATAAAAAGGTCTGAAACCTTAAAATAAGAAACGAGGACAATTGTCCTCGTTTCTTATTTCAAAAAATTATGTGACCTTACTTTTTCTTATTCAAAGTCTCTATACGTTTTTTAAGATCGGGGTGACTCGAAAATAACTTATTGAATTTGCTATTTTCAGGCGAACCGGCTTCTTCCTGTAACTTAAGAAGTTGTCCTAATGATAAAGCCATATTTGAAGAATCTTTACCCATTTTCTTCAATAATTCGAAACCATAGGCATCAGCCTGATTTTCTTGTTTTTGAGAAAATTGTGCATTTCCTAATGATTCCGCAAGGTCACCTAACTGAGAATCAGTCAATGCACTTACAGTATTACCTCCTACAGCACCTGCAGCATCTTTAAGAGCAGATGATCTTAATGCAGTTACAAAAGCATCTTTAGAGTCCTTATTTACAACATGGCCTATTTCGTGGCCGATAACAGCCAATACTTCATCATCACTCATTAAATCCATCAATGGAGTGAAAATACGTATACTTCCATTAGGACGTGCAAAAGCATTTACATCAGTTACATGATATGCTTTAATATCCAGATTATATTCTTTTATAAGATCTGCAGGAACATTTGCTACAATCTTTTCAAGACGGACAGCATAAGCTTTAGTATTCTCATACTTATCATCAGTTTTACATAAATGATTATGCTCATCTTCCCATTTAGTACATTCATCAGCATAACCTTTCAGTTCAGCATCAGTCAGAGTGAAAGATTTCACACCTTTAGATACAGCACTGGCAGCCTTATCAATTTTGATTTTACCAAATTGCGCATGAGCACCTAAACTGCAAGCAATAACAAGCCCCATGGCTAAAATTGTTTTCTTCATAAGTCAAGTGTTGTTTAAATATATAAATAATTAAGAGTCTATTTTATAACTTTAGTTCCATAAAAATAATAGGATAAGGTTTACCTTCAGAGTCAAACTCGGAATACCCTATTTGCGTGAATCCATATTTTTTATAAAATCCAAATGCTTGTTTATTATCCTCATTTACATCTACTTTACTAATATTCAATGTATCAATGGCGAAACGAAGCAAAGTTTTCCCTATCCCTGATTTCCTGTATTTATTATCAATAAAAAGCATTTCTATTTTATCAGAAGATACACCTAAAAAGCCTTTTATAAGATCATTTTCATCTTTATAAATATATAAATCCACATAATTGAAATATAGCGTCAACTGTGATTTATAAAACAGAAAATCTTCTTTACTAAGAAAGTCATGTGTTGCAGATACCGCACTGTCCCATATATCAATCAAAGCATTATAATCAGACTCAAATGCTTTTAATACCATACTAAATAATTAGACTTATACATTAAATCTAAAATGCATAATATCTCCGTCTTCAGCTACATATTCTTTACCTTCAACATTCATTTTTCCGGCTTCTTTACAAGCAGCCTCAGAACCCAATGTTATAAAGTCGTTATATTTAATAACTTCTGCACGGATAAATCCTTTTTCGAAATCGGTATGAATAACACCTGCGCATTGAGGAGCCTTAAAGCCTTTAGTAAAAGTCCATGCACGCACTTCCTGCACTCCACAGGTAAAATATGTAAGAAGTCCCAAAAGATCGTAAGCAGCCTTGATAAGTCGCGCTACACCCGATTCTTCCAAACCTATTTCTGAAAGGAACATCTGACGCTCTTCATATGATTCAAATTCAGCTATCTCAGATTCAATTTTAGCAGCAACTATAAGTATATCAGCATCTTCATCTTTAACAGCTTCTTTTACCTGATCTACATATTTGTTGCCTGCAGTGGCACTGGCTTCATCGACATTACATACATAAAGAACCGGTTTGTAAGTAAGCAGATACAGTTCTTTAGCTATTTTCTGATCCTCTTTACTTTCAAAAGTCACAGTACGAGCCGATTTACCTTGTTCAAGAGCTTCTTTGAACTGTAAAAGAATATCGTATGCTCTCTTAGCATCTTTGTCTCCACCTGTTTTAGCCTGCTTTTCTACTTTCTGAATACGGGAAGTAACAGTTTCAAGATCTTTCAGTTGAAGTTCAATATCTATAATTTCTTTATCACGTACCGGATTTATACTGCCATCAACATGGGTAATATTATCGTCATCGAAACAACGAAGAACATGCAAAATAGCATCGGTTTCACGTATGTTTGCCAAAAATTTATTTCCAAGTCCTTCGCCTTTACTGGCTCCTTTTACAAGACCTGCTATATCAACTATCTCTACGGTAGTAGGTACAATACGGTTAGGCTTAACTAGTTCCGCCAGTTTATTCAAACGTTCATCGGGAACAGTTATTACCCCTACATTAGGTTCGATTGTACAAAAAGGGAAATTCGCCGATTGAGCTTTTGCATTCGACAAACAATTGAAAAGAGTTGACTTTCCTACATTAGGAAGTCCTACTATACCGCACTGAAGAGCCATTATTTAATTCTATTTTTTTTATATTAGAGCAGCAAAGATACTTATTTTTCTTCATACTCTCTCCTACTCTTTCATATCGCTTATTTTACCTGATTTTTTCGTCTTACATCACCCGATGATAAAGGAACCGAACGTGTAATAATAACTTTTGTACTTACATAATATGTACTGTCGAAATCAAATCGGTCTAATTTATATTTACTCACGCCAAGCTGTTCGACAGTATTATCTTCGAATAATGCTACAAGAGACGAATATGTTTTTACTCGTAAAGGTTTCTGATATATAAGTGTATATATTTTCATTTAATACAAAAATGATATAATATATTTGTAATAATTAGATATCATAAAATCAATATAAATATATATCACGCATTTTCGATATATCCACCATTAATACATTTGCAAGATAATTTTCGACGCTTCCATGGTCTTTTTTAATCTGATCCAATCCAGCCTTCAGAAATTCGGGTTTAACTTCAAATAAAGGCTTTAATTGAGGTTTTTCTGCTATATATTTAGCATACTTATCAGCCAGATATTTATTAGACTCCATATAATTCGCAAAAATGATGTCCTCTCCTACCCCTAATGCAGACAATATCAGAGCAGCTCCCATCCCTGTACGATCTTTACCCGCCGAGCAATGAAACATAAGCGGAACATTGTCATTATTCTGCAGCAAATCAAACATCGTTTTGTATTGTTTGATGGATTCAACATCAGTAACGAGTAATCTGTTTATGTCCTTCATAGCACTATCAGCCTGTTGTACAGTTAACTTATCCAAGCTGGCAGCTGCCAGCAAATTACCGGGAGATATAGATAAAGCATAATCTTCTTTCACTGATGCAGGTACTTTATCGGGCCCTCTTTCTATTTCTTCCTTAGAACGAAAATCAACAATAGATACCAAAGGTATATTGCTTAGATAAATAAGGTCGGCATCAGTGAGATTATGTAAATCATCAGACCTGAATATTTTACCCCATTTAACATATCTACCGTTTTCCGTTTTAATACCTCCTAAATCCCTGAAATTATATCCTCCGGACATAGGCAGATGTTCTTCGGCCAGAATAGCTTTTCCTTTTTTCGTCACTACTTGAAAATAAGTACGTGAAGTATCATTTACATGTAAAGGAAATGTACCACTACCCTCTCCTTCTAATAAAGGTTTAGAAAAATCAATCTCATCAACCGACTTACCCGAATAAAGAATCCATTGACCATCTGTACTTATTCTAAAAAAGGCCTCTTTAGAATCTTTATTTCTGTTTATACTCACAGAATTTCTTATATCTTCACCCGAATATTCAGCTTTTACCATAGTGTTGTTTGAGTTGTTACAGGATACAAATATAAAAGAACATAACGTAAGTGATAAAAAAAATTTCTTCATTGTATATCTAATAATTAAGTAAATACTTTTATTCATGAATATATTTTTAGTTTATAACAGGCTTTGGGAAGACGTTTCTCACGACTTTGCAAGCATAAGTTATCACTTTTAAAGGTGATTTTAAATACTTCTATTACTTAATAGAAGCAAATACTTTATTTATATATTTTTCGAGTTTATCTTCTTTCATCTTATCGTATTTCTCAATATTTTCATTTTTCGTGAAAAAACTGCGGTTTTTATTATAATAATCTACAGCTGTTCTAATGCCTGCACTACAAGCTTTTATCCTATCTTTTGAGTAATTATTATCTATCGAATACTTTACCCATCCCATTGTGAAAGGTATAAGGAGTTCAGGAGTAGTATCCACAAAATTTACTATATCGGTATGAATATCTACGGTAACAGTAGGACTGCCTGTTACCCATTTTATAAAGAACTCATTTGCTGACTTTCTTTTATCTGCATCAAAAGCCATAGATCTCCATAAATACCAATCAATAGTCTGCATCAACTGAGGTTCGTATTTTGTATAATCTTCAGGTGCAACTAAAGTATACTGCTCAGGTACGTTGAATTTAGGATTAGAAGAATTCTGAGCATTCATATTAAATAAACCAACAAATAGGATATATACAAAAAGCAATTTTTTCATAGTACGATCTAATTAAAAAGAGTTATTCACAATTGATATTATGTATTATTTATTTATTTAAAATCAAAAAAACTATATGGTAGTAATAATAGGCTGTTAATAGTGTTTATTTTTTTTCTTCTTATTTCTTGTTTTTTGAGTTATTAAAATCCTAACTATGCCTAACTATACGTTTATCAACAAAAATATTATTTATTTTTCATTTGATTATATGTTATTTACAAACTTTATTGTACTGTTGTTAATAAAGTAAACGGTTGAAAAGTATTTTTTATATTCATTGTTAATTATTGTTGATAACTCGATGATATTTTAAATAAAGATTTTTGCTAAATAATTTTGTCTTTAGAGATAGATATTCTATACAAGTATAACTTTGGTATATGCAATTTTATTTTTTATAAAACTATCAACAGTTATTAACAGTTTATTGACATATATTAAAAATAAGACTTCATATAGCTGTAAGTTCATTATTACCTTTTGAAGGTAATAAAGGTTACACCGAAATTATCCTTTTTTATTGTTGCTTATTTATCCCTGTATGCTCTTTACTAGATAATTTAAAATTATATATATCAATTATTTAAAGATCTCTTTTTGTATAGATAAAAATAATGCAGATGAAAAAATTCATCTGCATTATTATATATTAAGAGAGCGATAAAAGAGTTTTATATCCTCCTTATATTGTTTTTAGTCTTGCATAAATACTAAGTGGAAGCCGTTTACCCGATTGTTCGGGAATTACAAGTTCTCCGTATTCAATGGATTTAGCTTTAGGAAAGTAATCTTTCAGAAGGTTTTCGGCTATTACTGCTGAAAATCCCATTGAATATAGGTTGAGTATAAGGAAAGAACCATGCTCTTCTAATAATTCTCTGCAAAGAGACATTATTTCGGCAATATTTTCTTCGAGAATCCATCTCTCCCCATCAGGGCCTCTTCCATAAGCTGGTGGATCTAATATAATTCCATTGTACTTCTTACCTCGTTTTACTTCTCTCCTACAAAATTTAAGTGCATCTTCTACGATCCATCTTATATTATCCAGAGATGACGCTTCCATATTTTCTCTCGACCAAGTGATTACCTGCTTTACAGAATCTACATGGGTAACATCAGCACCGGCACTTTTTGCAGCAATAGATGCTCCTCCCGTATAAGCAAAGAGGTTAAGTACTTTTGGTTCATTTATTTTTATAGATTGTACGGTATCGTATATGAAATTCCAATTTTCGGCTTGTTCGGGAAATACACCTACATGCTTGAAAGATGTGAGTCCTAATCTGAATCGGAGGTGCATATCCTTATAGTCATAAGCTATAAACCATTGGTCGGGCATCCCCTTTTTTTGTATCCACTCCCCTCTTTCATTGCCGTCATTTGATGATTTTCCTTTTTCACGTTTGAAAGTTGCATCAGCCATCCGGATCCATTCGTTTTCCGGTAAAGTTTTTTGCCAAACAGCTTGAGGTTCAGGACGTGATATGATGTATTTTCCGAAACGTTCGAGTTTTTCATAATCGCCCGAATCTATTAATTCGTAATCTTTCCAATATTTTGGTTCGAGAAGAAGCATGTATTTATATAGTTATATAATGAAATGCAAAGTTATTAATATTTTTTTTAGATTCATTTCATAAAATCCTGATACCTATTGCTATTCATTTCTAATAAATTATTATTAATAATCAGATCATTAATAAATAATTCACTGGTAATAATTGTTTTACTTTTCTTTTCTTCTTTTTTCCAATTACCTATTACATTACCATTATAAACCAGTATAGGATAAAAAGTTCCGTAATTATTAAATGCTTTGTGATAATGCTCGCGGGGTAATACATGAGTACGGTCCTTGTAGCTTATTATATATTCATCGAATGCAGGAAGCAGATGTAAATTTTCATCTAAATAACTTTTATAAGCAGTTGCATCATATATATACAGTTCTTTGCTGTCGTATTTTTCGCTTAAAAGGTTATTCTTAATCAAATTAATGGCGTTTTTAGCATCAGAGGTGGATAATCCCGACCACCATATAAAATCGTCTATACTTGCCGGAGAATGGCTTCTGAAATATTTTGTTGCAAGTTTGAATAAGGCTTCTTCTTTTGTAAAATCCCTCGTTTTCGGAACACGTTCATCGAGTAGGGCATAGGTCTGTTTTTTGTTTTTGACTGCACCGCTGCAAACTATTCCCAAAGCTTCGGCATTCATCATACAATGGTTCATTTCGTGCGGAGAGATGATTGTACCTGTTCTTTCAAACTCTTCTTTTATTTCTTCTCGGGTAAGATGACGGTTTCCTTCCAATAATTTTTCAATCTGATTGAGCCATCTTGTATATTGCTTTTCATCTGTTTGATATTTTTTATCATAAGATTTCCAAGCCGATATTATTTTTTTAGAGGATAGTTTTACCATCCATCGTATATCATCATTCGATACGAAATGCCATGTAGGGCGCATGACATGAGTTCTTAAGATATCTCCCCGATCGAAAGCTTCTTCTATTATCTTATTATTAGATGTTAGAAGCCGGCATCCGATAGCCCATTTTGCCATATTGTAATCCTGTGCCTGAACGGCACCCATCCATTCTATAAGTTTTTTAGGATCAGAGAATGCTTTATTCACCAAATGTTGGCTCTGGAGTCTTATATTTCTTATATTTTGTAGAGTATCATTCATAATCAAGTCCTTCATTTAATTTTGTATCTATTACAAAGAAAGCTGTTTCTATAAGTCCGGCCACCAACATTTGTCCAAATTTATTATTTCTTTCTCTTTCGTACCGTATACAAAGTATATCACCCCTCGAATTTGATTCTCTTTTTATTTTTTTGTAATCTTTTTTGTCAATTCTATTCAGACTCGATAAGTAAAAAGTATTGACAGATGAATATTCTTCTTTTGTATTATCTTTATTTTTAACAAGATATATTGTACTTGTAAGAAATAAGGGAGAATTGTCACTGTCAAATTCAAGCGACTTTGTCTTTACATTGCGGTCGCCGACTGCTTTTTCTTTATTACTGGCTTTTCGTTTGTTTATCTGTCTGAAATTGTATCCAGCATCTTTTAATAAGACATATTCTTTATTCGAATTTTCTTTTATTTCGTATGCTTCCAATTGATGATCCTTCCTATGAATATTTTTATACATTTTGGGCATCATATCATTTATTTGTAAATGCGATTTGTCCCAATTTACAGAAATAGGGTAGGGTGCTTTGTTTTCTATATTCAGGTTCATATTGATATTTTCACCCGAATAAACATAAGATATTTTTATACTGTCTTTTATTTCAGTGAAAATTCCCGATTCAGTTTTATTCATCTTATTATTTTCGCTGTCGAGTGTTGCATAAAAATAATATCTTTTGGTTGATGAACAGCTTATTAATAGCAATGATGATAGTATAATAAAAATATAAATTTTCATACTTTCAGATAGTGTTGTTAGATGTAAGTAATAGCGACCTATTGCTGTTATACATGGATGGATAATAAAAAGGTCTGAGATCTTAATTTTTGCAAATTAAGAATTTTAACCGGAATAGAAAATAAAAAAGATTCAGAGAAGATAAGGTTTTACTCATTTTCCCTGAATCAGATATTCGAAAAACTAATAAGGACGAATTCTTATATAGCCTCTATATTAAATCCTATTTTACGGCATAATACACGTACATCTCTATTATCGATATTTTTAACAGTATAGGCAGGAAATTCACGTCTGAGTCGGTAGTTGCTTCTTAGCGAACTGAATTTTTCGGGATTATCCAGTAATTTTGCATAATCTTCCAGAGGGTTGTATGTCTTTAAAATTGCCTGTTCAAACTGATCTCCTTCCAGTAAGGAAAAATCTATAATTGGATTATCTATCGAAGGAGGTACAACCTTTTTAGCTGGGGTTGGATCCAAAGACCAAAATTCAGCAATTGATTCTAAAGACATACGGGTAGCATTGGCTTTGCCATCAGCTGAATATCCTGCAATATGCGGAGTAGCAATATCTACCAGATGAAGGTATTCTATATCGATGTCAGGTTCTTTCTCCCAGCAATCAATAATAGCACCGGATATTTTGTCGTTGAGAATGGCTTCTTTTATAGATGCTGTATCGATAATACCACCTCTAGCAGAATTGATGATAATAGGTTTTTTACCTAAGGTATCAAAAAAACTTTTGTCTGCCAGATGAAATGTTTTGTATTCTCCTTCTTTTGTTAGAGGAGTGTGAAATGTAATAAAGTCTGCATATTTTTTGATTACGTCCAGACTTACAAATTCACCGCTTTGTTCGGCTTGTTCCCTTGGAGGGTCGTTTTTAAGGACACGCATGCCTAAAATTTCACAAATTGCAGCAACCTTTTTACCGACATTCCCTACACCTACAATTCCTATTGTTTTGCCTTTCAGCGAGAAATTCTTTTTTTCCGCTATCGTTATCAGTGCCGATGCTACGTATTGTTGTACGGAACCCGAATTACATCCGGGAGCGTTTTTCCATGTAATACCGTGGCTGTCGCAATATTCGGTGTCGATATGATCGTAACCGATTGTAGCCGAGCATATCAGCTTTACAAGAGAACCGTCCAGTATATTCTCATCAAAATGTGTAACTGTACGTACTATAAGTGTATCTGCGTTTTTGATGCTTTCTTTGGTGAATTCGTTTCCGCTCAGGTAAGTTATATTACCAAAAGCTTCGCCTATACCTTTCAGGTAAGGGATATTTTTATCTGCTATGATGTTCATTTTGTCAACTTATAAAAAGTATTTTCTATAGAATCGATATTTTCGGCTCTTTCGTTTAACACTAAATTTCCTTTATGGAGTATAACATAATTCGAGGCTATATTTTCGACATCATCAAAACGGTGGGATGAAAATAAGATCGTTTTTGTTTTACCTAATTCTTCTATTAATTCCTTTATGTTATGTTGCTGATTAGGGTCAAGACCGTTGGTAGGTTCATCCAGTATCAATATTTCGGGATCGTGTACCAAAGCTTGTGCAAGACCTGTCCGTTTTTTATTACCGAAAGACAGCTTTCCTATTTTCTTCCGGTATTCATCTGTTAATCCTGTTTTTTCTATCATTTCGGAAACACGTGCTTTTATTCCCTTTTCAGGCAGATAAAAACTTGCGGCATATTCCAGGTACTCACATACGTACATATCCTCATAAAGAGGGTTGTATTCGGGCAGATAACCTATTTTTGATTTTATTTCAACAGGCTTGTTTCTTATATCTTCATGATCGAAAAGTACTTCTCCCGAAGTTTGATTTATTACTCCTGTCATGATATTCATCATAGTTGTTTTTCCTGCTCCGTTAGGTCCTAAAAAAGCGGTGATTTCTCCCTTTTTCAGAGAAAAGGAAACATCATTCAGAGCTTCTGTATTCCCGTATTTTTTTGATATGCGGCAGATATCTATCATCAGCGTCCTCCTTCTGTCTGAATTTCTTCTTTATTACGGAATTTTTTCTTTCTGAACATATTGAATAACTGCCTGATTGTTTTTGCCTCGCGGGTATATACCAATCCTATACCTTGTGTCATAGCAGCTTGTTTATAATAACGGTCGTTTGTTTTATTGAACACTTTGAATTTAAGTGAGCGGGTAAGTGCATAGGCAACATCAAAGTCCCCAATAAACGAATTGTCCGAAGCGGTCGAATTATCAGTACGGTAACCCAGATTGGTATTAAATTCGAGTTTATCATCCAAGAATTTTCTCGATACGCTTATACTCATATCCATATCGTTGAAAGTACCGTCATTAGAAGAAATATTTGTTCCTATATTCCATTTATCACCCAACATATTTCCGAATAGCATATTAAGACCACTCGATAAAGCACCGGATGCTATGCTGGTTAGCATTCCGTCTGTTATATTACCTCCTGTACCTCCTGTATTCGAATAGAATGTACCCATAACCAGCAGATAGGCAAACTGTTTTACTTTTTGCTCATTGGTGGATATAAGGCTTCTTACACGGTCTTTAAGGTCATCGCTGGCATCGGGTAGCGAAACGTCATAAGTAAGGTTCATTTTGTCCATATTGCCACTGATACCCAAAATACCATCGGCATTTACCTTGGTAGACCCGCTGGCATCACTGGCGAAAGAAGGGTCTAAAGTAGCCAGATCGGCTTTAACTCTCCTGTAAGCACTTATATCGAAAGTAGTTTTGAGCGGGTCACCTACGAATACCAGTTTACTTCCTTCCTTTATTTTCAGGCTCAGGGTTTTTATACTTTGTAATTTCAGGCGAACCGAACCATCCGAAAGGATATAATTACCAAAGGCCTTCATATCTTCCGATCTCATGTCATAAGTAAAGTCTATCAATCCCGAACCTTTAGCCTGCATGGCATCCCCCGTCAGAGGGTCTATTACTACACCGATAGCCATATCGGGAGTAAGGGTAAGATTTACAGATAACTTTATAGGAAGTACTGATTCTTCTTCTTGTTTGGGAGCCTCTATCTTATCAAGCTCTTTCGGAGTATTGATATATACAATACTTTGATATTTTACAGCTTCTTCATTTTGAGGTATTTGTACATTTATAGATGAATTTCTGCCATTACGTATCGACATTTTGATATCAATAAGATCGTCTGATCCTTTGATATTTACATTTCCGCTGGCAAATACCCTTCCATAAAATAAACTGTCGGTACGGGCGGCCGTATTTAATACCATCAGATTATTGAGGTTCATATCAATTTTGTACTGCATGTCTTCGAAATTTTTGTGTGTGACTACAGCATTTACACGAGCCTTATTATGATTTGAATCTTCTATGACCAGATTATCAAATCCGATTTTGTCGGGGGTTATTTGTATTGTGTCGGAAATATGATACGTTACATTGGTATAATCTATACCCACATAAGCATTATTTACACCCAGCCATCCTCTTACTTCGGGAGCCGATATTTTACCCGTAACCCTCAGTCCGGTACTGATACTTCCGCCTGCATTATTGATCATGTCTGCCATAAACGGTTGTATCCATCCTATTGATACCCTGTCTAAATTGACTTTCAGGTTTAATGAATCCTGAGCAGGGAATACGTAGCCGGCAGCTTCGCTTTTTGTTTTTTCTTTTTCGAGGAATGCCCTGAATGCGATCGCACCTTCGGCATCGTTCCATTTACTTTGTATTTTCAGATCTCCGAGGGTGTCATTAAATATAATGATATTATCAAGTCTGAGGTTATTGGTATACATTTCCGGCTGATTAAGGATATTTGTCAGCTTGATTTTTCCATCGGCAATCGCACTTATATTTTCTATATCAAAAGCACTTAGTATATTTCCCAGGTTAGCATTTGCGAATGACACATTCAGCGTATCCTGTTTTGAATTCGAAATAGCACCGTCTATACCCAAATATCGGTTCATAATACGTCCTTTACCTTCCATGAAACCAAAATTGGATATGGTAGTACGTTCGCCTTCATTATGTATTTCGGCAGGAAGGAAAGCCAGCATCAATTTGCCGACAGTCATGTTTGTAGGCTTGAATTTTACACTCGAAATAAGTTCTCCTTTGTTGGATAGTTTAAAGTTTGCCAACGCATGCAAGGTTGCATCTACATTCAGATCAGTACTGTCACGCTTAACGTTTAACAAGGCATTGACAGTATCAGCTTCTATTTTTGTATCGAGATTGAAATCGATTCCCTTTCCGTTTTCATACAGATTCAGATACGCTTTCATGCTTATGATGCTGTCGCTGTTATTCAGGTCGATCTGCGTATTTCTTATTTTGAGGTTGTCATACTCTATAACCGGAATATTTGCCTTTGCCATTATCCGGTTTTGCTCTGTATTGATAGTACCGTCTATGGTTAAGGGTTTTATAATGTTAGCAGGAAGATCAAGTATGCTTCCGAGATTTTCAGTATTATTTATAATTGTACTGAAATTGAATATATTATGTTTTGCATTTCGTGGTATTTTCACCAATTTAGGGAATAGTCCCGGTAGATATTGGTGCATCAGGTTATTGATCTGATCGGGGAGCTGTACAAAGTTGTAATCGCCTGTAATACTTCCGCTTATTTGCGATGAGCTTAGTTTTATGTATTTATCTGTAGGGCTGTTCGATCCTGCTTTCAGAGCAATAATGCCCGGTTTGAATGACAAACTGTCTCGTGAGAACAGAAAATCCTCTATTGTTACATCAGCCTGTATATTATTCATATCCAGTCCGGTGATATCACCTTTGAGGTGGAAGGTAAGTTCCGGATTTTTCCATCCCAGACTGTCTATAAGCTGATCTATTTTTAATTGCTGAACATCCAGATCGAGATTGATTTTGGGGATGCGATCCTGGGTCATATCGGCTTTTGCCTCGAATTTACCCAATGGCAGGTCCCCCTTTATCCATCCGCCCATTTTAGAGGCGTTGTAATAAGCTGAGAAAGGGACATCCTTGTATGTATGTTTGTTGTATTGTATACTGTTGACCTGTCCTTTTACATCAGCTGATAGAGGCTGTCTTTTGCTTTGTGACGCATTGAGGTTAAGAAAGGCTGAAACACGCCCCATCTCGGGCATTTCCATTAAAGAGCCTGCATTGAAATTTTGTGTTTGGAGCTTGGCGTTTACTTTGAAATTTTCGAAAGTAGTGTCTGTTGCACCTGCTGCTACCATTTTCAATGCACCGTGTTTTGCCCAAGCATCAGCATCCAGCTTAAAATTATCGAGTGATCCTATCAATAAACCTTTCAGTCTCACATTACCCAATGTTTTGAGAATATCGGGAGCCACAAAAGCAGAATCTCCTATACGTGCAAAATCCGTGATATCGGCAGGAGTGATAAGAAATTGGTTAATGGCCAGATTTATCCGTGCTTTGTCGTAGTGCTCATAATCGGATATAGAACCTGAGGCTCTCAGATTTGTCTCATTTCCGTAGTTTACGATCAGGCTGTCGATATTTATAGCAGGAAGTTTACCTGTAATGGAAGCCTGAAGTTTTATGTCGTTTTTGAGTTGTTTCAGATCTGCCATAAAGGGTTTCAGATCATTAGGAGATAGAACCGATGGCTCGGAATTTACAGCAAATTCATTCGTTTCGATGTTATATTTTGCGAAAGGAATGATCAGTTTTGAAGCAGGTAATTCTAGCTCTGCATCCTTGATGAAGTAAGTCGACTTATCGGATGTAACTTCGGCTTTCAGGTTTTTAACTTCAAGTCCCGAATGTTCTTTCAATGAAAGAGAT
Organism: Indolivaga capnocytophagoides; assembly: GCF_036511535.1. Taxonomy (GTDB): domain Bacteria; phylum Bacteroidota; class Bacteroidia; order Bacteroidales; family Dysgonomonadaceae; genus Dysgonomonas_A; species Dysgonomonas_A capnocytophagoides. Next base: position 3,439,604 of record NZ_AP028867.1, read on the forward strand.
GTCAGTGTTGCCTTGAGGTTTTCAGTATCTATCGAAGGGAGGTTGAGATCGGCATTCAAATCATAAATATGAATATGCGATGCATTAAATTCATTAGGGGTGGTGTTTTCTGAAAGAACATCGTATTTGAGTTTACCGTTTCTCAGTTTTATATCTTCTATATTTATCTTCAGACTGCTTGATGTGGTGTCTACAGCTGTAGTATCGCCGGCAAAGGCATCTATAAGAAACTGAAAATTAAAATCGGCATCCGGGTTTTTCTGCGAAATATGTATCGTGAAATCGTCTACATCTATGGCATTGATCAGCAATTCGCTTTTCAATAGTTTCCATGGACTGAGGCTTACTTCAAGATTGCTGGCATACAGCAAAGTATCTTTGGTCTGATCTTCGATATATACACCTTTCAGATTAACGTTATTAAAGAGTTTCAGTCTTACTTCGTCAATGCGTAATTCAGTTTTAACAATTGGTTTTAGCTGGGCAATGGCATAATCCACTACTTTTTTCTGTACCGACGGAATCGATAATAAGCCATACAATGCCAGATTGAGAGCAATGATCCCAATAATTATGTAAAGAAAAATTTTAGCAATCTTCTTTATAATACTTTTCTTCTTAGGCGAAGTTTCTTTCTCTTTTTGTTCGTTCTCCATATCCCTGCTGTATCGGTAGTTCAATTTCATTAGTCATTTTACATACACTACGTTCCTGTGACCGTTGGTTGTCGTGACTTGCTATAGCTTAAACAAGTTTAGCTCTGCTCTTGCTACATAAAACGTTGGTTTTGTTCAGACTTGTTATCAGCTATTGATCCTTATATATAACTAAGCTTGTATACTACGATAGTAAGGAATCCTTCCATTCATCTTCTTTAAATCCAACTAAAACGGCTTTATCAGTTACAATTATAGGACGTTTTACTAACATCCCGTTTGTAGCTAACAATTTGATAAGGTCTTTTGTTGAATCGTTCTTTACACGTTCTTTAATATTTTGTTCTTTGTATATCTTTCCGGATGTATTGAAAAACTTATTAATCGGCAATCCGCTCTTTTCTATCCATTCGGTAAGTTCGGTGTCTGTAGGGTTATTTTCAGCAATATTTCTGCTGTCTACAGTTATATTATTTTCTTTAAGCCATTTGCCTGCTTTTTGGCAGGTTCCGCATTTTGGATATTGAACAAATAGTATTTTCCCCATTATTATTTTGTTTTACGGTCTCAGACCTAATTTATTACTTTGGTATAGATGAGCGTTCTTTTTTATTTCCTTTCTTTCAGTACTTCATGCAATAACGAAATCGCGTCTTCTTTGTCTTTGAGCATTCTTTCGTACAAAGCTATTTTCTCATCGTAAAGCTCTACAATCTTTTCTATAGGATTAAATGTGTAGTGATTGACTGCAGAATTATCTTGGAATGTACTGGAAACAATATTTATAGATGCACCCTGTTCCAGTTCGGTAATGGCTTCTACCGGAATATCCAGAGCCTTCGCAATCCTGTCTAAAATGTCTTGCTCCAGTTTGTCCTTTTTTTCATAGCTCGAAAGGGTTGCCTGCGATACACCTATCTGTTCTGCAAGTGTATCCTGATTCACATTCCGCCATTCTCTCCAACGCCGGACGTTTGGTCCGTGATTACTCTTTTTTGCAGTTGTTTCTTCCATACCTTTCCATTTAAGAATTTGTTTATTTACAAAAATAAGTATTTAGGGTTAATAATATGAATCGGTGATTGAAAAAGGTTCAATTGTATTAGTTGTTTTTGATTACTTGATGTAATAAAAGCATGCATTGTTAATTCCGAATCACTATATCTGGCTATTGTGTATATTTTGTCGAATGACTACTTTTACTTACTACAAAAAAACTATCGGATGGAATATGATGTGATCGTAGTAGGGGCAGGGTTAACCGGACTGTCCACCGCTTTCTTTTTACAGCAAAAAGGTAAAAAAGTTCTTGTTCTTGAAAAGCAGGACAGGGTAGGAGGGGCTATGTATTCTCACTCCGAAAATGGGTTTGTATTTGAAGAAGGGCCTAATACCGGAGTGATAGGAAATGCCGAAACAGCCGAACTTTTTGAAATGCTAGGAATAGAACCTCTTGTTGCAAACAGTGAAGCTGAGAAACGATTGATTTACAAAAAAAATAATTGGTATGCTCTTCCAAGTGGGGGAGTAGGTTTCTTGAAAACTCCATTATTCGACTTTTGGGATAAGATAAAGATAGCTTTTGAGCCTTTGCGTAAACGTGGAACAGACCCTGATGAATCGGTCGCTTCTTTAGCAAAAAGACGGATTGGTCGGTCTTTTGTTGACTATGCAGTTAATCCTTTTATATCAGGTATTTATGCAGGAGATCCCGAAAAGCTTATCACTCGTTATGCTTTGCCTAAACTGTATAAACTCGAGCAAAAATACGGTAGTTTTATTGGAGGATCATTCAAAAAAGGACTTGAGCCTAAGAGTCTGAGAGATAACAAAGCAACACGGAAAGTTTTTTCGGGAGAATATGGATTCAGTTCGCTTATTGAAAAGTTAGAAGAAAAAATCGGAAAAGAAAATATCATTTGTGGAGCACATGATATCAAAATAAAAAAAGTAAATGATTCATTTGAAGTAACTTTTCAGAAAGACGGACAGTCTATGTCTCAACCTTCATACAAGGTAGTGACTACGGTAGGGGCTCATGCTTTACCCGATTTGCTGCCATTCGTTTCTGCCCTCGAGATGAAAAAGATTTCGAATCTGACTTATGCCAAAGTGATTCAGGTAGCGGTAGGAGTAGAACGTAAAGCAATAAACGACCGTTATGTATCTTTCGGAGGGTTGATCCCTCAAAAAGAAAACAGGCGGCTGCTGGGTGTTTTATTTCCTTCTTTTTGTTTTCCGAACAGGGCTCCCGAAGGTTATGCCACTCTGGCTATATATCTTGGAGGAACTAACCATCCCGAATTTATAACTTTAAGTGATCAGAAAATAACGGATATTGTGCATGAAGAATTACTGGATCTTTTTGCAATACCTTCATCTGCAATCAGTTTTATGAAAATATTCAGACACGAACACGCTATTCCCCAGTATGAAATTTCGACCGGAGAGAGGCTTTCTTCTATTGCAAAAATAGAACACGAACACGACGGATTATACATAGCTGGGAATTTGCGTAATGGTATAGGTATTGCCGACCGTGTGAAGCAGGCGTATGATATAGCCGAATCGCTTGTGTGGAAGACTGCCGTGCATCATGTCTGAAAATAATGTTTAAGACCTTTTTATTGCTAAAAATATGTGGTTAAATACTTTATGTTTCCTAATAACATGTTGAATAATATAGAGTTAATTTATTCGATATGCTAAAAAATACTTATGCATAAGGTCTTTTGATATTTTCGCTCTATCTTTGCAGCTAAAATTACTTTATGGAAATAATAAACCTCTCGACTCAAAATTCTATTTTGGGTCGTTTTGTGAGTGAGATTCGCGATGTAAATATTCAGAATGACCGACTGAGATTTCGTAAGAATCTGGAGAGAATAGGAGAGATAATGTCTTATGAAATAAGCAAGACTCTTACTTTTGCCGAACATGATGTACAAACACCGCTTGGCATAGCTCCATCTTTTTTACATACGGATGAATTGGTTATCGGAACTATTTTACGTGCCGGACTTGGGTTTCATCATGGTTTCTTGAATTATTTCGATTATGCCGAGAATGCTTTTGTATCAGCTTATCGGAAATACCGCGAAAATCATCAGAGTTTTCATGTGAGTATCGAATATATAGCATCGCCCCGATTGGATAATAAAGTATTGCTGCTGACCGATCCGATGCTTGCTACCGGAGAAAGTATGGAACTTTCGTACCATGCGTTATTGACAAAAGGAACTCCACGGCATATACACATCGCTACGATTATAGCGAGTCAGCAGGCGATAGATTATTGCAAAGAGAAGTTTCCTGATGCAAATACGACTATATGGGCTGCTGCTATTGATCCTACATTGAATGCAGAATCATACATCGTTCCCGGATTAGGAGATGCCGGAGACCTTGCTTACGGAGAAAAGGATTCTTAAAACGGGTTGCAGAGCGATCTGTCCCTGAATTGATATAAACCGAAACACAAAGTTGACCTGTGAAACCGAAAGTTTTACGCGCTTTGTGTTTTTCTTTTTTAAAGGTCGAAGACCTATCATCTTGAGCTTGTTATGGCTTAAAAATTTATCTTTCAAATACTTTCATTTACTTATATATGTCTGATAAACTAATCAATGGAACCGAAACCCTGAGATATGGAATCATTGGAACCGGAGCTATCGGAGGATACTTCGGAGGTATGCTTGCAAAAGCAGGAAAAGACGTGCATTTTTTGTTTCGTTCCGATTATGATTTTGTGAAAGAGCATGGTCTGAAAGTAGACTCTATAAGTGGAGATTTTTGTTTGCCCGAAGTACATGCTTACAACAATACGCACAGTATGCCGAAGTGTGATGTGGTATTGGTCTGTCTGAAATCGACAGGAAATAAAACCCTGAAACATATTTTACCTCCCTTATTGCATGAGAATACAGTAGTTTTGATGATTCAAAACGGGCTGGGAGTAGAAGAAGACCTTCAGAAAGATTTCCCGGATTTACATATTGCAGGCGGGCTTGCATTTATTTGCGCAAATAAAACCGCTCCCGGGCACATCGCTCATTTGGATTTCGGAAAGCTCAATGTAGGGTCGTACTCTTGTCCAGATGATTCGGTATTGCAGCAAGTATGTTCCGATCTTGAAAATGCCGGAGTAGAGGCGGAAGTGCTTGAGCTTAAAAATGCCAGATGGAGAAAGCTTGTCTGGAATATTCCCTTTAATGGAATGACAGTGGTAATGAATACCACAACAGATGCTTTGATAGCCAATGCGGATATGAGACAACTACTTCACCGGATGATGATAGAAGTTATAGAAGCAGGCAATAAATCTGATTTGGTGGAGAACCTGATTCCGACTGAATATGCCGATGAAATAATGCATATGACGGAGCATATGACACCTTACTCACCAAGTATGAAAGTCGATTTCGACTCGAAACGTCAGATGGAAATAGAATATCTTTATACGCGTCCCGTAGAATATGCCGCAAGTTGTGGTTATTCGATGGCAAGTGTAGCTGTTTTAGAAAAACAATTGAAATTTATACAATCAACTATATAAATAGGTCTTTGACTTTAAACCTGTATGGGCATAGAAAAAGGAATTTTTAAACGTACCGAATTGCTGCTGGGTAACTCCCTGATGGATAAAATAGCCTCGCAGCGTGTTATTATTTTCGGTATAGGAGGAGTCGGAAGCTGGTGTGCCGAAAGCTTGGTGCGCTCGGGTATCAGACAGCTTACTATTGTAGACTCCGACCGTATTTGTGTTACTAATATCAACCGTCAGCTGCTTGCAACCACAAAGACTGTGGGGCAGGTAAAAGTAGATGCTTTGAAAGAACGTTTACTCGAAATCAATCCCAAAGCCGAGATTACGGCAGTACAGCAGATATACAGCCCCGAAACCGCTGATTCGTTCGAATTGGATAAGTACGATTATATTATAGATGCCATAGACAGTTTGAGTAACAAGATGGATCTGATGGTACGGGCTACACAAACCAAGGCTGTATTCTTTTCATCGATGGGTGCGGCTTTGAAGATGGATCCGACAAAGATTCAGGTTGCCGAATTCTGGAAGGTAAAAGGATGCCCGCTTGGAGCAGCCTTGCGCCGTAAATTCAGGAAGAGCAGAAAACCGAGCCGTAAATTTCTTTGTGTATACAGCGAGGAAGTTCTCGACAACAGGGGTGCGAATGAATCTTGTGGAACAGAAGCCTGCCTTTGTCCGAGATCGAAAAACGGACCCGGCGATCCTGATTTAGTCAATCACGAGTGGTGCAGTATGAAAGCGCAGATAAACGGAACGCTTGCACATATAACAGCCATATTCGGCTTTACTATTGCCGGATTGGTGATGAAAGATATCTGTAAAGAATAAGTACAGGTATGGACAAAAGACTTCCCCGTGAATTTTTCGAAAGAGATGTATTGGATGTAGCACCCGATCTTCTTGGAAAGTATTTGGTGAGACGTTTCGACAGTGGAGATATTCACCGTTTTCAAATAACAGAAGTCGAAGCATATCGCGGGGAAGAAGATAAAGCCTGCCATGCAGCTAAAGGGAGGACTAAGCGTACCGAAGTGCTTTACAGTGAGCCGGGTACCATATATGTTTATCTTATTTACGGTATGTATTGGCTGTTGAATGTCGTAACCGGAGAGAAAGATTGCCCTCAGGCTGTACTCATCAGGGGTGTTAAAGAGATATCGGGTCCCGGACGGATCGGTAAATTTCTGAAACTGGATGCGTCTTTTTATGGCGAATCTTTTCTGATAAGTGACAGATTATGGTTCGAAGATTCTGATGACAAGCCGCTTTATAAAACAACTCCACGTATAGGGATTGATTATGCCGGAGAATGGAGAGATCTAGAATGGAGATTTGTTGTTGATGAAGACTCTAAGTGAAGATTAGCCTTTTTTAAATATCTTTTCGAACCAGCTTTTTTTTCTGTTGGCTTCCTCACTTTCTCTTTTTTCACGTAAGAGAGTATAACGTACAGCATTACTCACAACAACGGCGTCCGCCGATATATTTTGACCTATATTGTGCTTAGAAGATATATTAAGCAGGTATATTACAGCATCAGGTATCTGATCGATAAAATAATCCCTTTCACCCAAAAGATGTCCGAGCAATCCGTTTATAGAGTATTTCTCAGAAGCCATAAAACGGGGTATCTGTTTTATAAACAATTCGGAAAGAATGATAGTCATGTCATCTATATTCTTCAATTCGATATTGTTATATTCGGATAATATAGAATAGAATTCTGTTAATTTATTATTGAAAATCTTATTTAATATTCCAATTGTTAAATTCGTTCTTTTTGCAGGTTCGATATGATCTTTTGATATTTCGGAATAGTAGGAACTTAGGAGTTTCTCCGTTTCGGGGGTATCTCCTTGCAGTAAAATAGCACCTAAAAGTGAACTAATAACTGCATCTGTAAATTTGAGAAGAGTTTCTTCCGGTAAATTATATTTAGAAGCAGTTGTTTCGATAAATTGGGCAATACCTGTTTCCTGATGTATGTGTTGTAGCAATAAATCCATATAACCTATATAACTAGACCAAGCAAAGTTATAAAAATAAAGTTTTTATATTTCCTGATTATATATTAATAACATATTATTCTTATTTTTATTGCAGTCTTAAGTATAAGGTCTCGATCCTTTTATTGCTTATACTTGGATGGACAAATAAATAGATGTCTGTGGCCTTAAAACAAGATTGAAACCTTAAAATGGAACGAAAATACATATTACTTTTATTCTATATACTGAGTTGTATATTTGCTTATTCGCAAAAGGCAACTGTAATTGATTTTGATTACGCTCAATTCAGATCTTATTTCGGTGAATTATATTATGATTCGTCACAGGGGTTGGAACTGCCCCGAAACTCATTTACCCAAAGTTTGTATCTTACCGATAAGCCCGAAGAAAAAATATATGCTATAGCTGTAATGAAGAATAACAATGGAGACGATTTATTTCTAATTCACCGTATGTTGAGTGATCAGAATTTAGAATATTCGTCTATTATTGTATTCAGAGATCAACACCCTTTATCAGCCGACTTACAGGAAATAATAATCGAAAATGCTCCGGATAGCGATGGCGGAATATTTAATCAGTTTTTCGAAATCGAAAATAAAACAATCAAAACGAATATATTCTGGTCGGAGTGTTGCAGTTCATCTGGATACAATACTCCGGTAGCGGTTAAAGCAGTAGTGGACTTCTTGATAAATGAGGATGGATATCCTGTTGTTGAATCAGTAGATACATGTGTGTTCTCTTCTCGTTTTTTCGATCTTGATTACCTGCCTTCACTGATTAAAAACAAGGAATTATATCCTACTGAAGATAAGCCGTTCCTATTGAATATTAATAATTGGACAAAACCGCTGGAATCTTTTTATTCTGAAAATATTCAGCTGTCTTTTTATTTGGAAATATTGAATAATAAGTTGGTTACGGTACTTGTAAGTAAGAATAAAAACGGGAAAATAATCGATACTTATAAAATAGGGAAAGGCAAGGCTTCGCATAATAATCCGGCTCGTTCAATTAATGATGCGATTTTCCAAAATTCTATCGTAATAAAAACTTCTGAAAGGGATATAATTGTTTCTTCAGACGGAAAGTTCCTTTAAGAATTCTGATTTTGTTTCTACTAAATTTATAAAGGATGTATACAGAAACAGAGCTTTTGTATACAGAATACCCTTGTTTGTCGCTTTTGTAATATCTGGTTCCTTCTGTTTTTTTACATTTGTTTCTTAATATTCAAGGTCTGAAACCTTAAAAGTATATGGAGAAATAATGTATTTAAAAATAATTCAGAATATTAACAATTCAGATTTGTCTGTCTCGTGTGAAATATTAGAGAGAGAGAGAGAGAGAGAGAGAGAGAGAGAGAGACACACACACACATCTGGCGCAATAAATAATAAAATAATTTTAGAATCCTTGTTCTTTAGAATTATAAATTCCAAAAGGGCAGAGCCATTTTATCTGTATACTTTCATATTTGCAAATAACCTTTTTGCAGCTACACTAAGCAGTTATACCAATTTCGAAGTAAGTTGGCTAGACAAGGCCGTGTCCGGTAAAATATTATTCACTTGTTGTCGTACAAATACCGGACATAGCTATGTCGTACACAAATGCAACCACATTGCTTGCAGCATGATGCTGTAGCTATATCTCATCATCTGCCTTTTAGACTACAACAATTACTTTTAAATAAACAACAATCAACGACAATGAAAAAAATTCTATTGCTTATTTCCGGAGTTTTCGGAATCGCATCCGCACAAGCACAGATAGGTATTAATACCGAAAATCCACGTGGTGCATTGCACATTGATGCAGCTTCTTCAACTGCAACCACCAATCCTTCATCCGGAACCATAACAGCAGCGCAGGCTCTCGATGATGTTATTATTGATTCGAGGGGTAATGTTGGTATCGGAACTGTAAATCCTACGCAGAAACTGGAAATACAAACAGGTGGTACTGCAGCAAATCCTGTTACAGGTTTCAAACTGGCTGATGGCAGTCAAGGAGCAGACAAAGTATTAACATCTGATGCCAATGGAATTGGAATCTGGAAATCGGGTAATTTGTTATACTCTGATATTCTGTATGTAGATGGATTAAAAGCTGCTTTCAAAGCTTTTGAAGCACCAAGCCCTTATGCCAATTATGTATTTGGTCGATGTGGAACTATTCTCAACAGCAATGGAACACCTTATTGCATATCTTTACCGGGTACGGGTGTTTATCAGCTTTCTATAAGCGTAAGATTCTATTTTAATACTACAGCAATGACCGGACACGAAAACAAAGTCGAATCTGTAGTTGCATCTCTGATGACTAATTCTAATATAAATATAGGTTGGACGGAAAACCGATTCAGAGGTTCTTTTGAGCAGTATGGAATTTCGATGGCCGAAGTGTCTCCAAACTGCAGCTATGCCATAACCATAAATCAGACCATCGCAATAGATGCTGTTACAGGAAATAATGTTTACATAGGATTGTCAATAAATTCAAATACAAATACAACTGCACTACCCGTAACATTTGATTCTCGTTATATTGGCATTGGTAATGGTGCGCCAACTCTTCCTCAGAGACAGGGTGGTTCGTGGGTAAAAATAAAGGATTTGTGATGTTTGAGGTATTGCATTAACAATTAATAAAAAGACAAGCCTTACTCTAAAAGGCTTGTCTTTTTTATCTATACCGAAAAAGATTTTTAGATATCAGAAGAAAACCGATAAAAGGAAAAGTTATTACCTCTAAAAATAAGATTTTGTTGTAACCTTTTTTTGAAGGTATTTTGATAACACAGAGGCCAGAGAAATATATATGGGGGAAGGATCAAGGGGTAATAAAAAGGTCTGAGACCTTAAATTATGTATTCGCAGTATTTTTTTTATCTTTGTTTGAATAAGTATAAACAGGTTTGGAACCTTACCATTAATCAAAAAAAATAAAATATCGTGTCAAAAAAGATAGCCGAAACACCTTTGATGAAGCAATACTTCGAAATTAAAGGGAAACACCCCGATGCTATATTATTGTTTCGTGTCGGTGACTTTTACGAGACTTTTTCGCAAGATGCCATTGATGCAGCAGAGATATTAGGAATAACACTTACCCGAAGAGCAAACGGATCTGCTCAGTATGTAGAATTAGCCGGATTTCCGCATCATGCGCTTGATACTTATCTCCCGAAATTGGTACGTGCCGGAAAGCGTGTTGCTATTTGCGATCAATTAGAAGATCCGAAGCAAACGACAAAACTGGTGAAGCGCGGAATAACTGAATTAGTGACTCCCGGTGTATCGATTAATGATAACATATTGAATTACAAAGAGAATAATTTTCTTTGTGCACTGCATTTTGCTAAAAAGAATTTCGGAATCTCATTCCTTGATATATCCACCGGAGAGTTTCTTATAGCAGAAGGTAATAAAGAATATGTAGACAAGCTTTTGTCTAATTTTTCACCAAAAGAAATATTGATCGAGCGCAGTAATAAGAAGCAGTTCGAAGAGTATTTCGGTTCACGTTTCTTTACATTCGAACTTGATGATTGGATTTTTACCGAAGATGCTGCCCGTGATCGTCTATTGAAGCATTTCGAAACTAAGAATCTGAAGGGTTTCGGGGTAGAGCATCTGACTGACGGAGTTATTGCGGCAGGTACAGTACTGCATTATCTGGATGCTACTCAGCATACTATGATATCTCATATTACGACCTTGTCGAGAATAGAGGAAGACCGGTATGTGCGTCTTGATAAATTTACTGTCCGTAGTCTTGAGCTTATTTCAACAATGAATGAGGGAGGTAAATCACTTCTCGATATTCTGGATAAAACTATTTCACCGATGGGGGCACGTATGCTTCGGCGTTGGCTGGTATTTCCGCTGAAAGAAGTAAAGCCGATAAATGATCGTTTAGCAGTTGTGGAATATTTTTTCAGAGATCCTTCTTTGAAACAGCTTTTAGAGGAACATCTGTCATTGATAGGCGATCTGGAGCGTATTATCTCTAAAGTTGCTGTAGGTCGTGTAACTCCACGTGAAGTTGTACAGTTGAAAGTGGCATTGAAAGCAATAGAACCTATAAGAGAAGCTTTCCTTAATTCGGATGAGCCAAGCCTGAAAGCAATAGGAGAGAAGTTGAACCCTTGCCCGATAATAAGAGACCGTATTGAGAAAGAAGTCCAAAATGATCCGCCTGCATTGATTAACAAGGGCAGTGTTATAAAGTCCGGAGTTAATGCCGATCTGGATGAATTACGTAAGATTGCATATTCGGGAAAAGATTATCTGCTGCATATTCAGCAACGGGAAATAGATACAACTGGTATTCCGTCGCTTAAGATCAGTTTCAATAGCGTATTCGGTTATTATATCGAAGTCCGCAATACTCATAAAGATAAAGTTCCGGCCGATTGGATCCGTAAGCAAACGCTGGTTAATGCCGAACGTTATATCACTCAGGAGTTAAAGGATTACGAAGAAAAAATTCTGGGTGCAGAAGAAAAGATATTAAGTCTTGAGACAACTCTATATAATGATTTGGTGCAGAGTCTTGTCGATTACATACCTACTATACAGGTCAATGCCAATCTGATAGCCCGTACCGACTGCCTGCTGTCATTTGCAAAAACAGCAGAGCAGAACAAGTACATCCGTCCGAATATAGAAGATTCTGATGTTCTGAACATAAAGAACGGACGCCATCCCGTTATCGAAAAGCAGCTGCCTTTGGGTGAGACATATATTGCAAATGATGTTTATCTGGATAGCAATAAGCAACAGATCATTATTATCACCGGACCCAATATGGCCGGTAAGTCGGCATTGCTTCGCCAGACTGCCCTTATCAATCTGATGGCTCAGATCGGGTGTTATGTCCCTGCCGAATCGGCTCAGATAGGTATTGTTGATAAGATATTTACACGAGTGGGAGCTTCCGATAATATATCGCTGGGTGAATCTACCTTTATGGTGGAAATGAATGAGGCTTCTGACATTCTGAACAACTTGTCGAGCCGTAGTCTAGTTCTTTTCGATGAGTTGGGACGTGGAACAAGTACCTATGATGGTATCTCCATAGCCTGGGCTATTGTCGAATACATACATGAGCATCCGAAGGCAAGAGCTAAAACCTTATTTGCGACTCATTACCATGAATTGAATGAAATGGAAAAATCATTCAAGCGGATCAAGAACTACAATGTGTCGGTTAAAGAGGTCGACAACAAGGTTATTTTCCTGCGTAAGTTGGTTAAAGGGGGCAGTGAGCATAGTTTTGGTATCCATGTGGCGAAGATGGCCGGTATGCCGCAAAGCATTGTCAAACGAGCTGATACGATACTGAAACAGTTAGAAACGGATAATCGTAAGCAGGGAATATCTAAACCCATTGCAGAGATTAACGAACAGCGTGAAGGTTACCAATTAAGCTTTTTTCAGTTGGATGATCCGGTATTGAGTCAGGTACGGGATGAAATCAAGTCTCTGGATGTAAATAACCTTACTCCTGTCGAAGCTTTGAATAAGTTGAACGAGATCAAGAAAATAGTATCGGGAAAATAAAGGTGTAAAGCCTTTATTTTTTGCGATATTTATAAGAAACTATTCTTTTTCAGTAGATTATAGAATTTCAGATAAGAAGTTCGGATGTCTTTGGTATTGATATTTATATAATTACTGAAAGCCGAAAAAACGCCCAGTCCTAAAGGAATTGTCATAAGGGATTGTGCCACATAATCGAGTTCTATATCCGAACGGATTTCTCCGGTTCTCATAGCGGCTTGTATGATGTTTCGCCAACCGTTAAATTCTTTTTCAGAAAGGCTGTTTACCTGTTCACTAAATTCGGGGTATTGTTCTGTTGCCTGAAATATAAACTTATACAGGTAAAAGTCCGACATTTTGAAAGGAACGACTTCTTTCAGTACCAATTGGTGGTTTTGACGGCATTTAATTGATGCATATATGGTATTGAGCAACGTTCCTTTTTCTTCTTCTGTTATGCTGGAGAAAGATGAAAAGATAGGAAGAAGATAGATATCTACGATCTCCTTGAAAATGTCTTCTTTGCTTTTGAAATGATGGTATATCGCACCTCTTGATACTTGCGATGCTTCCTGTATTTGTTGCATTGTCACACTGTCGTAATTTTCATTTAAGAAAAGCCCGAAAGATTTGTCCAGTATTTTCTTACGTGACGGATTCATTTGTTTTTCCACTGATTTAATATTAAAGGTGTGAGTGTTTGATTGTTGTTGCCCAAATTTATAAATTATTTGCTAAAAAGAAAAATATGTTGTTTTTATTATAACTATACTAAATTAGGGCTTATCTATAAAATAAAAACAGTCTAAAGTATTTATATTTTACACTTTAGACTGTTATCAGTCGGGATGAGACGACTCGAACGTCCGACCTCCACGTCCCGAACGTGGCGCGCTGCCAACTGTGCTACATCCCGATCTATTGGCTGTACAAAGGTAAAAGTTATTCTATTTTTTAGCAAAAAAACAATCAAATTTTAATAGCTAAGAGTAAGATTTATTCTTGTTCAGCACACAACTTATCAATAAATAAAACTCCTTGCAAATGATCAAACTCATGCTGAAATATGACTCCCGTAAAATTTCCTTCACGGCTGTACCCTTCGAGGCGTTCCCTCACAAGTAGACCTTCTTCGTTAGTGTATTCGACATCGACCCAAGGGTACCGTATAGAGTTACCGCTGATACCCGGAATTGAAAGGCAACCGTCACGTTCAAAACAGATAGTTTCTTCAGGATGATTTACGATTCTCGGATTTATGGCAGCTATTACCGTTTTTTCGGGTTGGTCAATCTTCATAAACAAAAATAGATTACGTCCGATGCCGACTTGCGGTGCAGCTATGCCTACTCCCGATTCTACAGCCATAGTGAGTTTAAGCCGATCGATCAATAAACCTATATCTTCTTTATCTTTCGTCAAATCGAAATCCCGGCATGGAGTTCTCAAGAATAAAGAATCCTGCTTATCGGTCACTTTCAAAACGTCGAATGGGAGAGTTTTGTCCCCATTATTTATCAGATTCTTTTCGTCTGATGTCAGTTGAGCCATAATATTGAATGATAAGAATGTAAAAAGAAGAATCAGCAGATTTTTCATACCTCAGATAATACGTGTTCCACTATCCTTTGCGATCTCCGATGCCTGAGTTATTATAACAGCCTTGACTCCTTTTTCTATAGAGCGGAATGCATTATCGAGCTTAGGAAGCATACCTCCCGTAATAACACCTTCGTCGATATATTTTTTATACAATTCTTTATCAAGTCTCGAAATAACACTATTGTCATCATTCTCGTCCATTAATACCCCTTTTTTCTCGAAACAGTAAACCAATGTCACATCATAATGGGCAGACATTGCCTGAGCTGTTTCTGCTGCAATGGTATCGGCGTTTGTATTGAGGATATTTCCTTTTCCATCGTGGGTAAGTGGAGCCATAATGGGTACTATATCTTTATCGATCAGCCATTGTAAAGTCTCCGATTTTACATATTTGACGTCTCCTACAAAGCCGTAATCAATTTCTTTTACCGGACGTTTTTCCGACCTGATTACATCCATGTCGGCACCTGTCAATCCAAGAGCGTTTACATCCAAAGCCTGTAATCGGGCAACAATATTTTTATTTACAAGTCCCCCATATACCATAGTCACTATCTGAAGGGTTGCAGCATCGGTGATGCGTCTGCCGTCTACCATGTTGCTTTGTATGCCCAGCCGTTCGGCTATTTTTGTTGCAGATCGTCCTCCACCGTGTACCAATATTTTATGTCCTTCGATCCGGGCAAAATCATCAAGTAGTTGTTTTAAAGATTCTTCTTCTTCAACTATTTTTCCTCCGACTTTAATAACTGTAAGTTTATTCATAGCTATTATTCTTATGTTTTATTATCTGCGGATATTTACCATGTTGGTTTTAGGTAATAGTCCGTCCATTGATTCGAAATAATCGAGTGTACGCTGTATATTTTGCTTTGTCAGATTGCTGATCTCTATTACAGATCCACCGATGCTAAGACGGGCATTCTTCGAAGATGCAAGAGCCTCTAAAAATTTCAGGTCGTCTTTCTTTACAGTATCATCATACCAATTTGCAGAGTTATTTTCAACGAAACGACTGTCGTTTGCATTCTGAGACCTGTTGGCGTTATAGGTATACTGCTTACCGTCTATTGTAAATTTATAAGTGGCAGCTCCATGATATTGTATGCGT
Source organism: Indolivaga capnocytophagoides (assembly GCF_036511535.1). Classification (GTDB taxonomy): domain Bacteria; phylum Bacteroidota; class Bacteroidia; order Bacteroidales; family Dysgonomonadaceae; genus Dysgonomonas_A; species Dysgonomonas_A capnocytophagoides. The sequence goes on from NZ_AP028867.1 coordinate 3,455,089, forward strand.
AACCTGAGATTGCGTGCCACATCGTCCGGTGCCTGAAAATAAATATACAGTCCGGTCTGGTCGGCCGACAGAGCATTATGGATCTGTATCCAGCCTTTTTCGTTTGAAAAATATTTTTCTAGAGATTCACGGGTTGGCTTTTCTTCTTTCTTCTCATCCGGAACCTTTTCTGTGATTCGGACTGAGTCTTTTGTTGTGTTTTCGTGCGTATTTTGGTCTGTTTTGGAAGCTCTGCTGCAAGCTGATAAACCAGATAATAACGCAAGTATATATACTATCTTCTTCATAATTGTTGTATTTAGACCTTAAAGATACAGTGTTTGCATTAAAAAGGTAACAAAAGTAACACTGAAATCAGTTCATAGTCAGCAGTTCTCAATTTCAGATATCCTTATTAACTCACTCAAAAGGTAACAAAGGTAACAGCCAGATCACTCTTTTTCGAATGATACCTTTTTGCTTCTCCTGAATTTTCAGAACCATTTTGAGGACTTTTTCTGTATAGATAAAATAAATCCGGGCAGATAAGTTTTCTCTTATCCGCCCGAATCTTATAGCCCGTCTAAAACTTATTTCACGACAAATACAATATTTATATAATCATCGTAATTTGCTTTCTTGATTGTTGTATAATTCATTACACCGGCAGCACTGATACTGTTTATGGTAATCCGTGACGGATCATGATATGTTACATAATAAAACAAATCGGACGCTGACGCAAAGTGCGGTATTGCCGACGGTGCTCCCGTACTTTTGTACATAGGTGATCCATACTCTGTCTTATATTGTGCATAAAGGTCTTTGGTTGCAGTACCTAATGTGGTTGTAGATATATTGATTGAGGGCATATAGAAGAATTTGCGGTTAAACAATGTCAGGCAAGTCCACTGAGGAGCAGCTGCTGTCCCTAAGTTTTGAGAGATACACTTCTTGTCGGTATCATATACCAGTAAACTGTGTGCCGGAGCGGAGACAGCCGTCTTTTGTGCTGTGGTCATTCGCGGGATTAGTAATCCCCTGTTGTCGCTTGTTGGACTTGTTATTTCCAAAGAAGTACTCTGATCGGGCGATTCGGTATTGATACCGATTTGAGCTTGTATTACCGTCACCGAAACCAGTAACAGCAGTATTGTGTATTTTATCTTTTTCATATTCTTATCTGTTTACTGCTTTGGTGGCTGTGTTTTGTAAATCAGTGCGTATCATACGATTAGTCTTAAATAAACAGTCGATGACATTAGCCGGCAAGGTAATTTTCGATAAGGCTGCACCATTTGCTTTGTAGGGAATTATAGTTATCGTATACTTGCCTGTTGTTGCATAATTGTGGATCTGTTTATAGATCGTTTGATCCGAAACTATATTTTGAGTGACAGTTGCTGAACCATCTCCGAAATCCCAGACAAGTTTAGTCGGCTGATCGGATACAGGTCCCGACATACTTACTTCAACCGTGTATTTAAAATCGTTACTCGTACAGACGAAAGATTTTTCTGTTACCTTGGCTGAAAACCATGACGCGGCAAAAGTTGGTAATCCGACACCTGTTGTCTTCCCTAAAAATCCGGCAGGTAATCTATATACTTTTAAATTATCATATTCATCAGGGTTATCCACTACATAAAGATAATTTTGCGAATACGGGCATATATATATACGTCCGTCAGGCCCCATCTGAGCAGCCGAAACTTCAGTACTTATTCCTAATGAAAATGTTTTAGGAACTACTGTTGCCGGATTGTTCGTCGCTAATAATGCTTCTAGGTCATACACCCTCAAATCTCCCCTTACACAAACCAGATATAAATATTTCATAGATAGCGAAAATTCGACTCCATAAGGACTAGGTAATCCTGTAACCGTTCTAATGTTACTGAATATACCTGTACTCCTATCAAAATCTCCATACATCATTACATTACCTGTATATGTTGCATATACAAAATGCTTACCATCGGGAGTAAACTTGAAATATCCATTTGATGTACTCGCCGAGATAGATGTGGGACATGTTGTTACAACAGGAGATGAACTCACTCCACTGCTACTCACGAGCCAAGCATTCAAATAAGTAGGACTTCCTTTACCCGGTGCAGCAACCCAATAATCTGTCTCATTGGCATGTTTAATAGAAGTAACACTCTCCCCTGTTGTACCTGAAGGATTGGGAAACCGGATATTCTTCTGACTGGTAACACCACCAAGACCTGCATTCAAACTCATATCTATGATAGAATAAGCTAAATTGCCAGCAGAAGTCATTCCTAGAGACACGGCCATATATTGTGTTGTACTTTCGGGGAAAGGCAGTATAATACCCGATTGCGCGGATGAATTATGCCCTCCCATCCCTGAACCGTTAGCCATTACTGCATTGTTTTTGTTATAAATAGTCATCCCATCTGAGTAAAAAAGGAGATTCCCATCACTGTCCGAAAGGCTGAAACATCCTTCCAAAGTACTAATGGAAGAGTTAAAGAAAGTTGGTAAATCAGTGAGTGTTGCATTTACTGTACTCCCAATACCTGTTGCCGCTACACTACGGGTGCCATTCCATGTTAGTCCGCAGCCATAACCAAATGCCCAATTATAAGTTTCTTTCTGAGCTTTCGCATGCATACAAAGGCCTATCAAAGTAAGTAATAATACTATTCTTCTCATATATCCTTTGTTTTTTTATTTAACGACAAAAACCACATTCATAAAAGTAGCATAGTCCGCCTCCTTCAGTATATCGTAGTTAAGCACTCCTGAATCTCCAAGACTATTAATTTTCAATACCGAATCATCATAATAGGTGATATAATAATACAAGTCAGAAGCTGCTGCAAAGTAAGGAATACTGGCAGGAGCACCCGTACTTACCTTGGTCGGAGTATTGAACTGTTTTTTATATTCGGCATACAAATCGAGTGTCTTATTTGTCACTATGTTTGATGCATCAATAGCAATAGAAGGCATATAAAACGACCCCGACTGAGTATCTTTGGCAGACAGGCAAACCCACGATGGAGCGGCTGATGTTCCTGCATTCTGAGAGATACATTTCAGGTCGGTATCATAAACAAGTAAACCCGGTGCAGGAGTTGCAATTGCCAGACGTTGAGCTGTCGTTACACGGGGTATAAGTACTCCCTTGTTCGTACTGACAATATCCAACGCAGCGGAAGCATCAGGAGTCGTAGTGTTTATTCCTACTTGTGCGTGCAGGACAGCCAGGCTGAAAAAGCCTAGAATACATAAATAAATTTTTTTCATTGTTGTTTATATTTCGAGTAATTATGTTCAAAAAAAACAGAAAAGTGCAGACAGTGCACTTTTCTGTGTAAGACAACCAACAGTCATACAAGCTAATGCAAAAATTAGAATGACAACACAACAACAGGGCTGCCTTGCATAAGTCATAAAGTCGGTTTGATAGTAAATTGGTACATGTTTGTTTGAATGTCCGGGTCGCAAACCCTTTATTGGTTATATTCCGAGTAATTTGTGGTAACAAAAAAGGCAGTAAAGTGCATTCTCTGCACCTTACTGCATGATAAAACCGATTGTCGGACAATTTAAATCTGAAAGCAAAATCAGAACGACAACAACAACACAACAACAAGACTGCTCCATACAGTTTGTCCGCACGGTTTAATAATAAATTGATATATGATATTTGAGGTATGTATACAAGAAAAGCTACTCCGTCATTTTGACACAATAGAAATTTTGTTTTGTTAAAAAAATGATTAGTTACGCCAGGTGCGTCTCTCTCTCTCTCTCTCTCTCTCTCTCTCTCTAATATTTCACACGATATAGCCAAACCTGAATCGTTAAAATTCAGACCGGATTTGATATTTTTATGTGTGAAAATTTGAGGCATGTATAAGTCGTTTATAGGGCAAATATAGATATTATTTCTTAAATACAAAAAAGAGATCTCTTCACAGGGACCTCTTCTTTAGGAAAATCAAAAAGTAATTATCAAAATACCTGATTATCTGATCAGATGATTGTTATCAGGCATATCTGTAATATATTTATTTTTATCTTGTGAATTTTCTTTGTATTTATAAGTCACAGAATATGTTTTGGTTTCGTTGTCATAGTCTGTAATTTTGATGGTTATTTTAACCGAATCTTTTCCTGCTATCTGCAAAGGACGCAGGTCGAAAGCTGCATAGTTTTTAAGACCATATTTTTCTTCATCTCCGTTTTTATTATGTCGGAGTTCCAGTTCAATGGTTCCATCTTCATTGATAGAGGGAGCAGCAGTTAGTTTATTCTTTACCAGATTTATTGTATGTGTTTTCGCTCCGCCGACATTGATTCCGAAATGTATATTCAGATAATTGTCGCCAGTCCATAAATCCAGTATTTTTATCGGATCGTTGCCTACTTCCTGCTCATTAGCCGAAGTTAGGTCTATCACATCTTTGGTCAATATTTCCTGTATTCCGTTTATTTTCGCATAGTGGTCGTATTCTCCGATCTGATCAGATAAGAGCGTGTAATTAACAATTACCCTCTGATCTCCTCTGGGCGAATATATAACATTCGATGCGGCAGGCCATAATGTGGTTCCGTCATCCAAAGTAAGATAGTATGTTTTTGAATCGGCATCTATAGGGTGTACTGTGGCCAGTGCCAGCGAATATTTGTCGAGACTGTACCCATCGTCATCACATGAGTGCAAGATAGCAGTTATGGTAACTATACTTAGTAGCGAAAATATGTATTTTAGAATTTTCATCTGAGAAAACTATCGTAAATTTTATATGTTATACCTTATAGATGCACGAAGTGAAAAAATGTTGCATGAAGGATTAAAATAAGTAAAAGAAAGTGTTAGTGGTTATGTGGGATACTCAATTAAAAGAGTGTGTGGTATTATTTATTTCGAAATTTTACTTTTGATTTCAATGCTTTTTATTATTTTGGCATATCGTAATGCGGAATAAGACCTTAACTACTTTTTTATATTCACGAATATGTTAGACAACGAAAAAAGAGCTTTTATAGCAATTTCCGAGAATAAAGAGATATATCTTCTATCGAAGATGGCAAATCGGCATGGTCTGGTTACTGGTGCAACAGGAACAGGTAAAACTGTGACATTGCAGAATCTGGCCGAAACTTTCAGTAAAATGGGTGTTCCCGTATTTGCAGCTGATGTTAAAGGCGACTTATCGGGAGTTGCTAAAACGGGAGGAAATAAAGACAGTGTTGTAAAACGTGTAGACTCCTATAAACTAAAAGATAAAGGCTTTGTTTTTGAGCCATTCCCTGTTCAGTTCTGGGATGTGTTTGGCGAACAAGGAACACCCGTGAGAGCTACAGTATCCGATATGGGAGCTTTACTATTGAGCCGCTTATTGAATTTAAATGATACGCAAAGTGCGGTGTTGTCTATTGTATTTAAGATAGCGAAGGATGAATCTCTTGAACTTATTGATCTGAAAGATTTGCAGAAGATACTCGAATATGTAGGAAATAATACAGGTTCGTTTACTACTAATTATGGAAACATTTCGGCAGCGAGTATCGGAGCTATACAAAGAGGTTTACTTCAGATTGAGCAGGATGGAGCTGATTATTTTTTCGGAGAACCAAGCCTCAATCTGGATGATTTACTTCAAACATCAGGAGACAAAGGCATTATAAATATTCTGGCTGCCGATAAACTAATGAATTCTCCCAAGGTATATTCGACGTTTTTGCTTTGGATGATGACTAAATTATTCGAAACTTTACCCGAAGTCGGAGATCCCGAAAAACCTAAGTTGGTCTTCTTTTTCGATGAAGCCCATCTGCTTTTCAATGATGCGCCTAAGGCTTTAGTAGAAAAAGTGGAACAGGTTGTTCGCCTTATCCGTTCTAAAGGGGTCGGGATTTATTTCGTATCGCAGAGTCCATCGGATATCCCCGATACTGTATTGTCTCAGCTTGGTAATCGGGTGCAACATGCATTAAGGGCATATACCCCAAAAGATCAGAAAGCATTAAAGGCAGCTGCTCAGAGCTTTAGGACTAATCCTGCTTTTAATACCGAAACAGCTATATCGGAATTGGGTACCGGAGAAGCTCTTACTTCTCTACTGGACGAAAAAGGAGCCCCACAACCTGTTGAAAGAGCATTTATATTACCTCCCGAGGGACAGATAGGCCCTTTGACGGCAGAGGAGCGTCAGGCTATTATAACCTCGTCAGTTGTAAATCGGTTTTATGCCCAGAGTGTCGATCGCGAATCTGCATATGAAATACTCACCGGGCGTTTGAATGGTATTCAGCAAGAGAAAGAAAAAGCTGTTCAAGACAAAATTGACGAGAAGGCACGTAAAGAACAGGAAAAAGAGCAACGAGCACAGGAAAAAGTCGATCAGCAGGCTTCGAAACAGAGAACTAAAATGTGGGGAGCTATAGCGTCTGCCGTGGTTGTTCCGCTTGCAAAACAGTTGATAAACTCGTTTTTTGGCGGTAAAAAGAGAAGGTAATATTGATTCGTTTGCTATCGGTTACAATCAAGAATATAAATAATTTTTATTAGGATTAAATTGTATTTATAAAAGGAAAGGCAAGATTTAGAAATCTTGCCTTTCGGGTTTACTCAATGTAGAGAAATTGAATTGTTAAGTTAAGTGAGTCCTAACAATGTATTGAAAGAGTGTAGTTGATTTGCATCGCTGTTGGTTAAATGCAAATCCGGTATCTTTCGGTCTTTTTATTATTGTGTGAGTTATAATTACAACAGATAATCAACACATTAAAAAAATCCTCGGGCTACTATCTGGTTTGTTTATATGCTAAGAGTGATTTGCAAAGGATGTCTATCATCCTTTCCTCATCATACGTCTTGGTCGGAACCAATAGTGTTCTGAATATGTTTTCGCTTTTGTTGTACCGGGTAAAATCTTCATCTATTATCACTACCCCGGATGTATTTATTGAATTCAAAATTTCGGGAGATGGTTTGAAAAACATTTCACAAGGAATAGGATACCCCTTGACCGCATAACGTTGATCGAATGATATAAAAGCTTTTTTGAAGTCTATAATGACAGATATGTCACTATATTCTATGTTTATCAAAGGTTTCATTGTAAGTGTTGTAATTTATGTTAAATAAGCAGAAAGTACTTAATGATACACTACAAAACGATAACTGCCATGTTTGCTAATCAATAAAGGGCTACCACCTTAGATTTGTACTTTATCTCCAGAGCTTTTTATCTCCCAGATACATTCCGGTTCATCAATCTGATATTTTTTAAAGATAGCTTCAATGCCTTCCTTTACGTGAGCCGGAATGTTTACGTAGCAATTCCTTTTTCTGTAATAATCTTGCTTTGAGCAGCCTAGAAAGAGGATTATTTCGGTTTGAATTTTACTATATTCCGATTTTGCTATTTTGTCCAATCCCGGCATAAAAGAATAGTATTTTTTCTCTATAGCCATATTATTCACTAATTTGGTTACTTTTGTAACATGTAAAGTTAATGAGAGCACAAATATAGATAAAATTTGTCCATGATCATCAGTTTTTGGATAAATTTTACCATAAAATAACACTATGACTTTTGGGGATAGGCTGAATGTTTTGATAAAAGCTTTAGGCTGTAAAAGTATTACATCCTTTGAAGATAAAGTCGGTGTTTCCCGTAAGACATTTGCAAAAGTAATTCGGGAGGGTACTGATACCGGATGTAAGAATGTACTAAAGATATGGGAAAATTTTCCGGAAGTAAATCTTCACTGGCTGATAACCGGTGAAGGGCAGATGTTTATTGCTCAAAAAGTACCTCTTGAATATTTGGTAAAACAAGCCGCATCGCATTTGGCAGAGCCCGTTTCGGAATATCGAAGGACTGAAAACGAGTACATCAGAGCTTTGCAGGATCAGATCAGTCTGTTGAAATCCGAAAACGAAAACAAGCAGAATATTATTGAGATGTTTAAGCGTGGGGATATCGTTGTAGCCTCTAAGGAATAATCTGAGTTAAGGTCTGAGATCTATTTGTAGACTTTGCAGGTATAATCGCAGCAGGTAGTTATTGCTGTAAAATACGTCATTAAATATTTATCTGTTACTTATATAGGAGAAGAGTTCTTAGTCTTTCTCTTTTTTCGGGAGTCAAACGCAGTCTTTCCGTCATATATTCGTCAACAGATCCGTTTAAATTAATCATCCATGTTTTAGCGTAATCCAGATACGAAAGATCTGCTTTACAGATTACTGTTGCCGCCTCTTGCATGCGTTCGGGCAGAAAACGGGCTTCTCCCAGAACCTGTTGTTCGCTTATACATGAATTAGAGAATAAATAATCGTCTTGGTTTGTATCATCGGGTACACCTAGTGCTCTCAGCAGGAAATAGGCGGCCAGTCCTGTGCGGTCTTTTCCCAGATAGCCGTGAAAAACAATGGGGTAGTTATTTTCATCACAGAGCAGGTCGAAAAACTCAGCGTATTTATCAGAGGAATATTCTATGAGAGCCTTATACATATCTTGAGTAAAAACAATAGCATCTCCACGGTAAAAACTGCCGTCGAGTACACGTTCTCTTATGTAGGTTCTGTTTCCGGAGTTGATAGGCAGCGAGATGAGATTTTCACCTCTGAATAAATCGGGATTCATAGCCCGCTCTTCTTCTTCGCGAAAGTCTATAACTGTTTTGATTCCTAATTTATCGAGTGTTTGATAATCTTTGCTTGATAATGTCGAAAAATCGCCCGACCGGTATATCATACCCCATTTTATCTGCACTCCGCTGCTGGTATAATATCCACCGACATCTCTGAAATTTTGGATATTATCCATTCTGAAATAGTGATTGGATATAATGCCCGAATAAGTATTTTTAACCCTTAACTGAAAAAAATTTCTTGAAATTGAATCTTGAGCAGGAATACTGGCTACATAATCATTGATATCCGCCACGAGTATGGGAGGTTCTGTGAATACAGAATCGTTGTCGGACATATATATGCTGATTTTGTCTGCCGCGTTTTGTGGCGATACTTCCCATTTGAGAACATAGTTTCCGACTTTATCCCTGTCGCACGAAAAAGATATCTCCGGCTTTTTGGTACAGCCGGTAGATACAACTAGTGTGCCGAATAAGAGTAGTTTAGTTATATTATTAATTCTCACGATAGTCTGGTTCAAATATGCCTTGCCGTATTTTTTTATTCACTGTACGGCTTGTGCACCTTAAAAGTTAATCATGACGAGCAAAATTCGTTAGCAATTTATCAAAAAATAGAGAAGGATGAAAGTTATTAACCTTCATCCCCCGTTATTTTAGGAATATTTAAGGTCAAAGACCTTATTTTACTATTTCGAGCAATTCTATTTCGAATATAAGATTCGAATAAGGCTTCATGTTACCTCTTTCGGCATCTCCGTATGCAAGATCGTAAGGGATATATACTTCCCATTTAGAGCCTACGGGCATTAATTGAAGAATTTCTGTCCAACCCTTGATAACTCCGGTAAGTCCGAAAACAATAGGTTCTCCACGGTCGATACTGCTGTCGAATACCGTTCCGTCTATAAATGTTCCTTTGTAATGTACTTTAACCTGATCAGAAAGTGTAGGTTTTGGGCCTGTCCCTTCTTTTATTATCTTATATTGCAATCCGTCTTCAAGAGTAACTACACCTTCTTTTTGCGCATTTTCTGCCATGAATTTTTCGCCTGCAGCAATCGTTTCTGCATATTGCTCTTTCTTCTGTGCATCTGCTTTAGCTGTCATCTCAGCCATTTTATCGTTCATTAGCTGCTGACTATTCTCTATACGAAGCGGTTGCTTAGATATATAATCTTTTACTCCTTCGTATAATGCAGTATTGTTGAGTTTATTTCCGGAAGCACCGAATGCTTGTTCCGAAAACCTATCAGACATACTCAACAGCTGTCCTCCGATTTCGAGTCCGCTTGTATATGCTTTATTGGTATCTTTCGATTCCAGTTTCTCCAGAATGCCTTTAAATAATTGTTCGGTATTAAAATTGTTTGCTGTTGTTACAGAATCCAGTTTAGCCGATAATTCCTGAGAAAGACGGTCTTTTTCAGCTTGTGCCGTCGCAGAGTTGATTTGGTTTTCATAATCAGACCTGATTTGTGCTGTATCGCTTATCAATCCCAATTGCTGAAGATACTGGCTTAGCCCGCCTTCGCTGAGTGATACTCCGAACGCATACGACAGTGTATCTGTTTCGGTTGTTAAAGGTGTAGTTGTTAACGTAACGGCAGGTTCTGTCGCCTGTTGTTTTTTGTCTTTCTTTTTTGCAGATACATATCCCGATGTACATATGCCTGCAAGTAATAAAGCGGATAGTGTAATATATTTCATATAATTATTTAAGGTCTCAGACCTATTTATTGCTTTGGTAAGTAAAATAACCAAAGCCTGTTATTAAATAAAAGTATATCATTTAAATACTTTCTTTTATATCTAGAGAAATAATGGCGACAAAAATAATTGATTTTATAGATAATAGTGATTTTTCTTAAGCCATTAATATATTGTAACAATTGCGATGTAATACCTTATTTTGCAAGATTCGAAACTATTTATATATTTGTAATCATAAACAACTTATACATGTCTCAAATTTTCACACATAAAAATATCGAATCCGGTCTGAATTTTAACGATTCAGGTTTGGCTATATCGTGTGAAATATTAGAGAGAGAGAGAGAGAGAGAGAGAGAGACGCAGACCGTGCGTAACAAATAATCAAAATTTTTTATTGTGTCAAAATGACGGAGCATTTTTTTATGTATCCAGATTTGGTGTATCTATATTGCATCATAGGGATATGGCTTGTCCCTACCCACTGATTATCGGGAGAGCACAAGGGTACGCCCCTACAGGGCAGCCTGTTTGTAATTATATCTGGCGTCAGCCAATAAAAAGGTCTGCGACCTCTTGTAGCTATCAAAAATTATATACCAAATTCATATCAAGTTGGCTTGGCGGCGTATGTCGGGTAGAATTGTTGTATTGTTGTCGTTCGAATACCGGACAGAATACCGTTTTGATATTAAGTCAACTATCATACATATCGGAGTGCAGCGATTGCACTTCGATGTGTTTAATTCAAAAAAGATTAACTCTCAAAGCTAAAATTAAAGTGAACTTGGACAAAGCAATTACTCGAAATAAAAACAACAAGAGGGTCGATGACCCAAATAACAACAACAATGAGAAAAAAGATTTTACTACTAATGGGAATATTCTCTTTCGAAGTGCTTCTCTATGCACAAATTGGCATCAATACAGAGGAGCCAATGGCTCTTTTTCATATAGATGCCTCAGGTAACAATAGTACAGCTCCTGCCGCGACCCGCTCTGATGATGATGTAGTGATAACAGCTGATGGTAAAATGGGATTAGGAACAGTAGATCCGCAACAACAGCTCGAGATAATAAACGGGAAACTAACTATCAGAGACGGATCTCAACACGATGGCTATGTGCTGGAAAGTAATGATGTAGGGGTTGCGGCATGGGTTCCGGTAAAGTTAAATACAGTTGCTATCTGGCAATTGTCCGCACCACAAAGAAGTTACGGCACTTCTATAATCTATCTGAATGGAACAGGAACACTCATTCGAAATGACTTCAGCGCAACTATTGCTGATAATAATTCTCTGAATGCACAGCAAGTATCTACAATTACCATACCCCGTGGACGCTACCTTATTTATCCCAGTTGCGACCTTGCGGGCAATGAATACGGTGTTGCTTATGTATATAGAGGATCAGACTTGGCAACTCCTTTGTTTGAGGTCGAATACAGTTATCTGTCTAATGGGGCATTCGTATTGGATCTGGCAAATACGGAATCGCTATTCATGGCATTTAAAGCAATCAATGCTAATGTTGGAGCTTTTATGACACCACCCTATAATGTAACAGTGGTGGCTAAATTAATTATTCAAAAAATACCTTAGGAATGAAAATACTAAAATTACTACTGGTGATATTGACAATCGCCGGTTACCAATATATATCAGCACAGGGAGTAGGAATCAAAACTATTGACCCAAAATCGACTTTCCATGTTGATGCGGCAGGTAATAATGATGGCTCATCTGCTCCGACCCGCTATGATGATGATGTCTTTATTTATACCGATGGTAGTGTGGGGGTTGGAACAGGCTTTGCTACACCTTTATCTAAACTGGAGGTAAAGGGTAAATTTCAGTTGTTATCAGGCAATCATGCAGCAGGTAAAGTCTTAGTGAGTGATGCCAATGGACTAGCTGATTGGAAGATGTCGACTTTTAACTCCATGTCGGTTTGGGAAATGAAATATTCGGGTGATGGACAAACTCTGACATCGACAACTCCTGTAAGGCTAACCGGGCAAAGTTCCATAACTCAAAGTGGTATATCAGGCTTGTCTGCTACAATGAACGGTGTTATTGTTCCGGCAGGCAAATATATTATTCTGGTTACAGGAAAGGTATATTCGCAAACAGCTACCACCTCTGCCACTAGTGCTCGGTCTAATATAGTGGCTTATGGACGTTTGGCTATAACAAGTACAACAGGTCCAACGGAAGTGTTTACCATATTTAGTCACGAGGCTCCGGGAGCTACATTTACTTACGAAGCGGCAACATCTCAAACGTTGTATCTTACTTATGCAGTCCGTAGTGGATACTTTAGCAGACACGCAATTCCCCCACATTATAATGCATATTTTAAATATACTCTTACATTTATTAAACTATAAGGCAAATGATACGACATATTCTATCAGTATTCTTTTTTTTATATTTGACACTGGCATATTCTCAAGTGGGAATATATACAGGAGGACCAAATGGTGCATTATGGATAGGTAACGAGTCGGTCTCGGGCTCAGGAGTTTTTACCATTACCAATAATGGCAATGTATATGCAGGCAATAATTTTACGCCTGATGCATCTGCCAAGATGAGCGTCAAAGGGAAAATGGTTATAAAGGATGGGACGCAAGGTATAAACAAATACCTGATATCTAATACCAACGGAACTGCATCGTGGGGTACGTTTTCATTAGGGAGTGAGATTAGTAAGTGGAAGCTAAGTAGCAATTCATTTACTTATACTACATCATATAAACGTTTGACCGGAACTACAACTCTTCTACAGAATGGGATTGCAGGAATAACCAATGCTTCTAATGGCGTGAATGTACCGGCGGGGCAATATTTGGTTTTCTTCGAAGGAGATATTGGTGGGGGAGAAGTCGGAAATATTGATTTACGATCCCGTACTTCGGGAGCTACCCTTTTCAGTATAACATATATGGGATGGACCAGTGGTACATGTGTACACCTGAAATTATCAGGAAATGAGGTTCTCGAGCTTTTTTATCAGGCATTGAATGCTTCGGGTATCTCAGTTGCCCCAGATATTCCTCCTTATTCAAGTAGTTTTTATTATACGCTTACATTTCTGAAACTAGTTATATAAAAAGCGAATATTCTTTATGAGAAAGCGGGCAGGTAGGACAAAAATCATATTTGTCCGTTTTCTTTTTGGAAGATTTATCTATACAGAAATAATCTGCTAATGAGACAACATTCAAATGCTATAATCTAAAAATAAAGGAAAAAGATAACCAATAAAATAATGCAGAAAACATGTAACTTTTGTAACCTTTTCATTTAGTTGATAGTTGAAAAAAGGAGTGTTGAGAATTGGTTTTTGTTATCTGGTCTTTGATTTTTTGTTACCTTTTTGTAGAATAAAACCACTATTGTACAATCCAAAAAAAGTCACTACCTTTGTGCCAGTTTTTATAAGGACTTAGATTCTATATATTTTCTACAAAAAGGAGAATCTGAATAAATAGTGTTATCTATCACCAAGGTAAAGGGGCTAAGAGTCTATATTCCATAAGAACAAACGAAACAAGAGATCAGGCAGCTTTTGAGAGTTGAGGATTATTCTTGTTGCAGGAATATAAATAAATGTTGGAATCAATTTCTCTGATTTCTTAGTCGTGTATAATATATATGCCTTAAGGTGGAGAGAATGATAGAAAGATTGTTTTCGACGGAAAATCTTTAAAATTTTTAATGAAGACATTTGAAGAATTAGGTGTTGCTCCCGAAATCAGAAGAGCAATCGAAGAAATGGGTTACGAAAATCCAATGCCCGTACAAGAGGAAGTGATTCCTTACTTATTGGATCAAATCAGAGACGTAATAGCATTAGCACAAACCGGAACAGGTAAAACCGCTGCTTTCGGACTTCCATTATTGCAGAAAGTTGATGTTAAACAAAATGTACCGCAAGCATTGGTACTTGCTCCTACTCGTGAGCTTTGTTTACAGATCGCCGGAGATTTGGCAGATTACTCAAAATATATAGATAACTTAAAAGTACTTCCTGTATATGGAGGTTCGAGTATCGAAAGCCAGATCAAAACATTGAAGAGAGGAGTGCAAATCATTGTGGCTACTCCCGGACGTTTGATCGACCTTATCAACCGTAAGACAGTTGAACTTGAAAACGTAAAATATGTGGTTCTGGATGAAGCAGACGAAATGTTGAATATGGGATTCACTGAAAGTATCGATGAAATACTTTCCAAGGTTCCTCAAGATCGTTCAATGCTTCTTTTCTCAGCTACCATGCCGAAAGAGATTGCCAAGATCACAAAGAAATATATGGAGTCTCCCAAAGAGATTACCATTGGCCGTAAGAACGAAGGCTCTAATAACGTGAAACATGTGTACTATATGGTGCATGCACGTGACAAATATCTGGCATTGAAGCGTATTGCTGACTATTATCCAAGTATATACGGTATTATTTTTTGCCGTACCCGTCGCGAAACTCAGGAAATCGCAGATAAACTGATTCAGGACGGATACAATGCCGATTCATTACACGGAGACCTTTCTCAAGCTCAGCGTGATTATGTGATGCAGAAGTTCCGTGTACGTAATCTACAGCTTTTGGTAGCTACAGACGTTGCCGCGCGTGGTTTGGATGTAGATAGCCTTACACACGTTATTCATTACGGATTGCCTGACGATATCGAGTCGTACAATCACCGAAGCGGACGTACAGGACGTGCCGGCAAGACTGGTATCTCTATTGCAATAGCTCACGTAAAAGAAAAAGGTAAAATCCGTGAGATAGAGAAGATCATGAATAAGAAGTTTGAGCAGCAGACTATTCCTTCGGGAGATGCTATCTGCGAAAAACAATTATTCGCTTTTGCCGATAAGATCGAAAAGGTAAAAGTAAACGAAGACGAAATCGGACGCTTGCTTCCGGATGTTTACCGTCGTTTGGATTGGTTAGAGAAAGAAGATATTATCAAACGTGTAGTATCTCTCGAATTTAACCGCTTGATTGATTATTATCGTGAAGCTCAGGAGATTGAAACTCCATCTGACAGATATTCACGTGAAGATCGTGGTACCAGCCGTGGCAGTAGCAGAGACCGTTTCGAAGCTCGTGGAAACGGAGGTTCTCGTTCTGCCGAAAAAGGTTATTCTCGCTTGTTTATCAATATCGGACGTACAGATAATGTAAATCCTGCAACTTTGATGGGATTGATCAATGACTTCGTTCCCGGTAAAGTTCGTATCGGACGTATTGATTTGATGCAGAATTTCTCATTCTTCGAAGTACCCGAAGGTGATGCTCAGAAGGTGATCAGCAGTTTGAAAGGTCAGGAAGAAAACGGACGCCGTATCTCTGTCGAAGTAGCGCAGGGTGGAGCAGTTGCCGAACGTCGTGACCGCCGTTCATCAGGAGGTAGCGGTTATAACAACAGCCGTAGAGGAAACAGCGATAGGGGAGGAGACCGTTCATTCTCCGATTCAGGAAAGAAAGAACACCGCAAGGGAGGACGTAAACCAAAGTTCTCCTAATGAGTAATTAACATATAAAAGAGGAATAATTATACGATTATTCCTCTTTTTTTATTCAAATCTCATATAAGGCTCTAATCGCTCGAGATCTTTTGCCGTAAAGTGTTCACTTTCGGCAAGGTCTTCGACCGATTGTATTTTGTTCCTCATACGAATTGCTTTTATCGCTTCTACTTGCTGCTCGTTGAGGTAAGGGTGTGCTACTGAAGCCGTATTAATATTGAATGTATAATGTGGCTTTTTCAAAACGATATACGGCAATATTTTGCTGTACTTATTCATTGTAATGCCTTTGATCTCCCTTAACTGATCCAGACGGATAAATCCCCCCAAAGCGTTTCGATAATCGATTATACGCTCTGCAAATGTTTCGCCTATTCCCGGTATTCTCGTCAGAGTTTGAGCAGATACAGCATTGATATCGATTGTCTGTCCGTTTTTTAGTTTTTCAGGCTTTGTTTTCGAACTCTTTTTCGTAGGAGTAGAGTTGTCTTCATGAGAATCTTCATCTGTAACTTCGGGTACGGAAATAAGGCTTTCCTGGAATGTGTTAAAGTCCTTTTCCATTTCCTTTGTTTGGGCGATATAGGACGGATCAAGAGGTACAAACTTATGAAGTACCACATAGAAAATTCCGACAACAAAAATGAGTATCAATAATAAGGTGATACCAATTCGATTACCTTTCGAATAATAGAAAAAGTCTTTCCATCGAAACATGGCAGGTTATGTTAAGAGTATGTGTTGTTTTATAGTATTATAGCCGGATCGTCAGCTATATGTCAAAAGTGTTGTTTTTCTCCGATAGTTTTATTTCCTGAGAAATAAGGCAAGTTGCTCAACGGCTCTTGCCCGATGGCTTATTTCATTTTTATCAGCCAAAGTTAGTTCAGCAAAGGTTTTGTCATAGCCCTCAGGCTGAAAAACGGGATCGTATCCGAATCCTGAATCTCCCCGTGCAGAAGTAGTTATAACCCCCTTAATCTTTCCTTCGAATACATACTTTTTCCCGTCTATAATAAGGGCTATCACTGTTCTGAACTGTGCATTACGGTTTTCTTTTCCTTCCAGTTCCTTTAAAAGTTTTGCCACATTGTCGGTTGAACTTTTCTGCTCACCTGCATAACGT
Organism: Indolivaga capnocytophagoides; assembly: GCF_036511535.1. Classification (GTDB taxonomy): domain Bacteria; phylum Bacteroidota; class Bacteroidia; order Bacteroidales; family Dysgonomonadaceae; genus Dysgonomonas_A; species Dysgonomonas_A capnocytophagoides. Next base: position 3,472,099 of record NZ_AP028867.1, read on the forward strand.
GCAGAATATACTCCGGGAGCATTGTTAAGGGCTTCTACTTCGAGTCCTGTATCATCTGCAAAGCAATTTGTATGATAAGTGTCCCAAAGGTAGTTGGCTTTTATGAGAGCATTGTCTTCAAGGGTTTCTCCCGTTTCGGGTATATCTGTATCGTCACCGATATCTTTCAGACTTAGAATTTGATAATATGGTTCGAGTATAGCTTTTACTTCTTCGAGCTTATGTTCGTTATTGGTAGAGAATACCAGCTTTCTTGGCTTTTTCATTATCTATTAATTATGAGACCTTAATTTCTTTTTCTGTTGCGCATACTCCGTGCCGGAGACGATTTCTGAGATTTGGCCTCTTTTTGTACGGCTGCTCTGTTGGTTGTGCCTATGCTTCCTCCATTATTGGAAGATCCTCCTGTTTCAGCCTTCTTGGATTTACCTTTACTATTTGCCTTTGCAACAGCCTGAGTGGCTATAATCGAGTCATTTATTACCCAAAGGCTGTCGTTAAATTGCTTCAATTGAGCTTCTATCTTTTTCTCTTCTTTCTTCCGTTGCACTGCATCAGGATATTGCTGAGCCAGAGAAAGGTCTCTGACGTTTGTTGTCTTGTAAATTTCTCCTTCGAAATTATGTTTGATAAAGAAGTCATTTATAGTCTGAGTCGATGCGTTGTTGAGGCTCGATGTCATGATGGGCATACGGGCGGCATACGGACGTATGTTTTCGTAAGGAATCCAAAACATTGGATAGCGGGTGCTTTCTGCTCCGAAGTCGTCTTGTCTGAACATAACCGGACATATAGCTAAAGGTTTGACATCCACTACCGAATTGTTTTTATCGAAATACCATGCTTCTTTGATATAATAACCAAGGACCTCATTGCTAGGCATATCTACGTTTTCGACTATATATTTGCCGTTTTCTTCTTTATAAAGTATTTCGAACTGATCCAATATGTCTTTAGGTGTCTGTTTGAATTCATCGGTGAATATTTCAGTACCATCCAACTGGTATTTATATACATCCAGATTGCCCGATAGGAATTGATTAAATATCAGTGTAAAGAAATTCATTCTGCTTCCGATCGGATTTACCGGATAGTAAAGAGCCGCATTCTTCTCTTTATTCAGATCGAGAAAACGATAAATTTCACGAATCCACGGAGCATTGTCAATCTGCTGTGTTTGAGATTGATTCTTGATCTGAGCCCTAACCGATAATTGAGGTTCGGACGATTGCTGCTGGTTCTGTCTTCGGGCAATCCGCTCTCTCAGTGTTTCCTGAGCATAAACGGATGTTGTAACCAGTAGGCCACACATCATTATAGTGATTGCTAGAAATAATCTTCTCATTATCATAATGTACTGTAAAATAATAAATAGGTCTGTGACCTTATATCTTCATTCAAGGCCTGAGACCTTAATTAATTCTTACTTCAATAGCTGTCAGGTCTCTCTCGACTCCGTCTTTACCTCTTACCTTGACGTCTGAAATAAAGAAAGATTTACCTCTAGCCAATTGTCTTATCTGAGCTTTTTGTCTGTCGGAAAAGCTGCTTCCATTCGAAATTTCACGAATGGCATTGTTCATAGAATCGAAAAATACGGTACTGAAACGCAGTACCGTAAACTGTCTGTCGAGAAGTCCGTCATCTATAGAGGCTTTAACGCCGTCTGCTCCTACTATAACCGCCTTTGAGATACGTCCGCCTTTGAAACGTTTGCTGTTTCCTCCGGCGTCTTTATATTCGATATATGGAGTAGGATCGGGTAATAAGCGTACTCTGAATTCCTGATCGCTTACGAAGGCACTGCCGTTATATACCGATATTTTCATATTCGTTCCTGCTTTCGAAGGGGTAGCTATCCAATTGGCTCCCGACTTGGAAATAGAACCGTTGGTTGCACTTACTCTCAGTTGATCGTTCGACATACCCGGAACCGAAACTGTGAGAACGTTAGGTTCTCCCTGGTACAGCACATTTGCTTCTGCTACCTGAATAGTAGTTGTACGGGGTACGACATGGTATTTACTCTCAAATGATCGTACAATCGGAGATCCGTCTGGAGATGTCAGTGTAACTGTTCCTGCAAATACTTTATTTACTCCTACTGCTCCGGCCGGTATTTTGAATAATCCAGTTGTTGGATTGATTGCATTGCTACTGAATGTGAGGTTTTTAGTAGTATCGACAGCCGATAAAACAACTTGTCCTTCATAATATCCTCCGGCTGTAACAAACTGGGAATTAGGTACAACCTGAGCTTCCAGCTTATTTACCCTGAAGTCTTTAGCTCCTATATTGTCATACAAATCAGCTAAAACCTCTCCTTGAGCCGAACGTATATCACTTTGTATCTTTGTCAGGAGGGTAATGGCTGCCGATGCCGGCATTTGCTCGAAAAGGGTTTCTTCCCATTTCTTGTTATCCAAGCGTCCCTTTTTGGGCACATTGGTATTTAATCTTTCGTTGATGATTGTTTTCTTAGATTCACTTGATACAAGGTTTATAGCTATGTCCCGATATTGATTTATTTCGGTTTTTAGCTTCGTTCCCTCTTTGTTAATGCCAAGCATGATGATGGGGGCTGCATCCAGATCTTCTTTGTGTTCGATTTCGTCGAGTTTTCCGTTTTTTCCGTCTGCTTGTTTTACAATCCGTAATTTAAGATCCTGAATGTAACTTACCAGCTTATCAGATTCTTTCGAAAAATTATCTGCTTTGTTGTACCATTCGCTGGCTTTTACCGGATTCTGTTGATTTATCTGTTGTAGTTTATCGATGATCAGTTGATTTTGACCTTCGGTGCTCTTTATTGTTTGTGTCAAACCCTCTTCTACCAAGTCAAATCCATCCAGCACTTCGGACGAAACGTTGAGTGCCAGCATAGCGATAAACACCAGATACATGAGGTTTATCATTTTCTGCCTTGGAGACTTTGGATTATTTGATGCCATTTATCTTGTTTTTATGAAACGGATATTCAGTAAGTGGATTCTTTTTAGGGTTGCTGAGGCGTATTCCCTGCCTGAGGGTTAAAACCGCCGCCCATATTCATATTGCTGGTCATAGCCTGTAACAGACGGGCATATACCCTGTTAAGTTCGGCTAGTTGCTGAGCCATCTTCTCTGTTTCATTTTTAAATACGGCACTGTCTGCCATCGATCCGTCGTATAGTTTTTTTATCCGGTCGAGTCCGGCATTAATATGCTCTATCGTATTTATTTGTCCGCTTACACCTTTTAGTTGTATTTCGTATATGGTATTCAGTCCTGCAATATTACGGTTAAGGGCTTCTATCTGCGTTACATAACCTTGAGTGTTATTTCCGATGCCTTCCGAATTATCGATAATAGTTTGGAATGATTTTAACAGAGAGTCCGAAATATTACCCAGAGATTCGGTTACCTTAGCAAATTTTTCCATGTTTTCAGACATCTGGGTGAGTTGGCTTACATACCCCTCGGAGGCTCCTACCACATCAGCCGAATTCATGGTTCCGCCTGTTATGGTTGTTCCCGAAGAAACAGGATGTGAAACAGTACCTGATTGAATATTTATTCCCGATGGAGATGTTTGTACACCTTGTACATTTGACTGAGTTTGTACAACTGGTCTTGTCGCATGTGGTCTTACCGCCTCTCTGTCTGCCTTAGGTACAAAATCTTCGTTGTCGGCAAGTACGGGATATACTTCTTCCCATTTGTAATCTTTACCGGGACTTTCGAATGCCGATAATAAGAATACGATAGCTTCGGTAATCATCCCGATCATTAACATCTGGTTACCAAAAGGCAGGTGGAGTATTTTGAAAAGTGCACCTAAAATTACGATCGCAGCACCAACACTATACACTATATTGAAAAAGCGTTTACCTGTGTTGCTGTCAAGATATTTCTCTACAAAATTCTTATATCGCCTGTATTTTTTACCCATTTTGTTTTTTATTATTTAGGGTTTGTTGATTGCTTAATGAAGGTCTTTAACCTTATTTTTTTGATTTCGAAAATCCGATTTGAGTTCTTACACAACGGAATCCGATATACGAACGGGGTTGATTCTGAAATTCGGCTTCCCGCATATCTCCTCGGATGAACCGACCTACGTCTTTCCATGAGCCGCCTTTTACCACCTTCTTTTTAATGGCATAAGGATCTTCAATTGCAGCATTGTATCTGTTTTCGGGGTTCATATCACTCATCTCTTTGCTTCCGGCTTCGGTGTATTGTGTCGATGTCCATTCCGATACATTACCCGCCATATCGTACAACCCGAAAACATTCGGAGCATATGTTCCCACTCGGGAGGAAATGAGGTTTCCGTCTTTTGTGTAATTTCCTTCTCCGGGCTTAAAGTTTGCAAGAAAGCATCCTTTTTCTGACTGGGTTTCTTCCGAATCCCAAGGGTATTTGTTTTCCGAGCGTCCGCTGCGGGCTGCAAATTCCCATTCGGCTTCGGTTGGCAGACGAAATGGTTCGATATCCCTGCCTCCTCTGGCTCCGATACCCATTTTATAAAACATGGTTCGCCATTCGCAAAAAGCAGTAGCCTGTTCCCAGGTTACCCCTACCACAGGATAATCGTTATAACCGGGATGAGAGAAATACATTCTCATATAAGGTTCATTGTACGCATTATTGAAGTCATTTACCCAAACAGTTGTATCGGGGTATATATTTACGATTTTTGTATTTACGAAATCAAATAAGGAACTCAACGGCCTATTGATAGTCAGGTTCACAGGCTTACCGTTCTCATCGATAAACGCAGTATCCTTTGAGATCATAACCATCTCGTTAGGATCTACAACAATATCGGTGTTAAGTACCCGTTGAGATGGATTCAACCTGTTTTGCCGTTTTGCGGCTTCGGTATGATCAAACCATTCGTATCTGAAATTAAGCTGTTCGGGGTCGATTCCCCTTTCTCCTGTTATCGGATTTACCTTTGTTACACTGAGAAGAGCTGCTTCTGCAAATTCGTCCGGACGTTTCCATGGAATAGCTTTCTTCCAGTTAAGGTATGGCTTTACGGGGTCTCCGTATCGGTCTTCGGTTATTTTGTAGGTTTCATCATTTCCGAATGAAGGGTCAGCGAGCCTTTCTCGGATAATGGAATCTCTTACCCAGTATACAAACTGCTTATATTCTGAATTTGTTATTTCCGTATCATCCATCCAGAAAGCATCTACAGAGATACCTTTGGCACTGGCAATCTGCCCCCATAGCGAATCGCTGTCGGATGGTCCCATAGCTATGTGCCCTCTTGATACTAATACCATCCCGAAAGGAGCAGGCTCGGCCCATGACGATCCGCCTGCACCGACAAGTTCACCGCCTACGCTTCCGGCTCCTCCCGGTTTTCCGCAGGACGAAAGTATAAGCAAGGCAGAGACTGCGGTAAAAATAGATTTCTTCATATTATCTGAGAATCCGGATCCCTTTATCATAAAGTCTTGTTTCTAAGGTCTGAGACCTTTTTATTGCTTTGGTCAGAAATCAGCCAAAGCCTGTTATACATCACTTATATAAAATAGCAAGAGGCCTTTAAAGTATTCGAATACTTTTATGGCTGTTTTGTCCTTTTTTTGTCAGCCGGACGGGCATATAATAGCGTATTACAAACTCGTGAGTTCCGCTGCTGGCCTTCGATATTTCGGATGTCGACAGGTCATACGCATAACCAAGATCAAATCCGTATACGTTCATCCCGAGCAAAAATACAAAACCGTCGTCTTTTCTCCAAGATATACCGCCATTAAACGTCTTATTATATACAACTCTGGCTGTTATATCGTATTGAGTGGCTTTTGTGTCTGTTTTTATCAGGACAGACGGTTGAAATTCGTATTTCGACCGTTTGAATCTTAAGTTATAGCCTGCTGTGAAATAATATATCCTGTTGATATCAAGAACTGTATTGTCGTCGATGTCGAATTTGGGTTGTGTTAAGTGGGTCGAAGATACTCCGATATAGTATTTGGGGGTTATCCAGGATATACCGATGGCGGCGTCAAATGATTTTCCGTTTGCTTCTGCCGCAGGTACATTTTCCTCGTAGTCTTTCAACTCTTCGGGAATGCGGATTTTTGTAGCATCAAAACCGATGTTGATAAATCCGGCCTGTACTCCTATATTTAAAGTATTCTTCTTCCAGCTTTTTTTAAAGACATATTGTCCTCCGACAAACATGTTTTTGAATAACCCTATCGATTCGGTATTAACCAGTACTCCCACCCCGTGTTTTCTATCCAGAAAGCGAACCGGCATATCTGCATTGATTACAAATGTCCGCGGAGCGTGTTCTATCCCTATCCATTGCATGCGGTGGAGTGCAGATGCTTGTATGGAATCTGTTTCACCGGCAAAAGAAGGGTTGAAAAAAGTTTTTGTTCTCCAGTATTGACTGATCTGGGCATCCCATTGAGCCCGAAGGTTCATAGTGAAGCATAAAATAATCAATACAGTGAGTGCTAAACCGCCGAATCTCATTAATACGTTCTTTGAGGCTGTAAACCTCTTTATTTCTTATAAAATAAATTTTCAGGGGCTAAAAATACGCTTTTTATATTTAACTAACACAATGTATTATAATTTATTAAGGTCTCACTATAAGTTACAGAAAGTATTTAATGACGTATTTTAAGCGATAACCGACTATTGTTTCTCACTTGCAAAGTCAACAAATAGGTCTGAGACCTTAATACATTGTGCGTTATTTTATTCTGTTCAGTGTTTATTCCGGATCTTTCCAGTCTCCATTCTCTTTGATGAGTTGGACTAATCTTTCGACAGCCAAATCCGAAGGAATATTCTTTTCGATACAGGTTTGCTTTTTATACAGAGATATTTTACCCTTTTCAGCTCCAACATATCCGTAATCGGCATCAGCCATTTCGCCGGGACCGTTTACTATACAGCCCATTACTCCTATTTTCAGGTGTTTGAGGTGAGAAGTAGATTCTTTTACCCTTGCGACTGTCGATTGCAGATCGAAGAGGGTGCGTCCGCAGCTCGGACACGAAATATATTCTGTTTTACTGGTGCGTACCCGTGCTGCCTGTAAAATACCATATGCGTATGCATCAACTTTTTTATATTCGATATTTCCCGAATTCTGAAGCATCAGACCGTTTCCGAATCCATCGAGAAGTACCGCTCCTAAATCTGCAGCCGCTTTGATCTGAAGGTCTTCGGCTTCGTTTTCGTTGTATTTTCGCTGCAGGATAACGGGTATTTCGCAATCATTATTCATGAGAGTATGTATGAATGCCCGTTGTTCGCCGACACCGTTTATATGGTTGGTTGTAAGTATGATTACGATACTTTTGTCGGCTTTAAGTATTGATAAGATATCATCTGTCAGCTCAGGATAGCTCAGCCGGACAAATTTAATATCAGAATTAACTTGACCAGCCTTATTCAGATTGTCTTTAGTGAATAACGGATAGGTATTCTTCTCATTTGTCCATGTTTCGAAATCAATAATCAAAGAGATTGCCCTGGGGGTTCTTTCTGTCAGATTCTTACCGACGTAGATATAATCGGGTAAGAAGTGTACGTTAAAATCGAAATCGCCGTTTGATCTATCGGATATTATAACCGGGAGGTGATCCGCTCCGATATTGCCGACGGCATAAGTTTGTCTGCGTAATGCAGAGAATGGAGAAAAGCCCGAATTTACGGTTGCTTTTATTTCCGGATGATTTTCTCTTTCTTTTATATAATTTGCCAGTTTTTTAGCTACCGGCACTTCGTATTCGGGGTCTTCACTGAGTGATACACGAATGGTATCGCCGATTCCATCCGATAGTAAAGCTCCTATACCAACAGCCGATTTGATGCGGCCGTCTTCTCCGTCTCCGGCTTCGGTAACACCAAGGTGCAAAGGAAAAGCAAGACCTTCTGCATTCATTTTTTCAACAAGCAGCCGTACTGCTTTTGTCATCACTACAGTATTTGATGCTTTCATGGAGATGGCTATATCTCTGAAATCTTCCTCGATACATATTCGAAGGAATTCCATGCATGATTCGACCATCCCTTCGGGAGTATCTCCATAGCGGGTCAGAATACGGTCTGACAGCGAACCATGGTTGACACCTATACGGACAGCTGTTTTGTGTTCTTTGCAAATATTGAGAAAAGAAGTCAGCTTAGTGCGGATTTTGTTTATCTCGGCAGCATATTCTTCTTCTGTAAGTTCTTTTCCGTCGAAAGTTTTCGCTCCGTCTACAAAGTTCCCCGGGTTGATACGTACTTTTTCTACGTATTTTGCCGCAGCTTCGGCTGCGCGAGGGTTGAAGTGTATATCGGCGACAAGAGGTGTTGAATAACCTCTTTTTCTAATCTCTTCTTTTATGTTTTTCAGGTTTTCGGCCTCTCTTACCCCTTGTGCAGTAAGGCGTACATAGTCAGCTCCGGCTTCGATGATCCGGATAGATTGTTCGACACTGGCTTCCGTATCATTGGTATTGGTACTTGTCATCGATTGTATCCTGATCGGATTATTTCCTCCAAGCGGCGTATTGCCTATGTTGGCAACAGATGATTGCCGTCTTTTATAATTGAAAATATTCATATTAAGTTTTTTAGCTTCATACAGGATTACTTACCTGCCATTGATTTCAAAAACGTAAAACACCCGGCTTATATTATATAAACGCATCAGTATTTTAGGTAATAACAAAGGTAGATATTTTTTGTTTCAGGATTTTAATTAAGCCTTCCGATTTATATGTATTATAGATAAATACGATTGCTTATTGATGTATCCGGAAGAATTGCTCTTTTATCAGATTTGATACATGGCATTAATTTTCGGTGGTTTTGGGTGTGGATAAAAAAATAATGCCAGCCGGAAAAATTGCTTTTACCGATATATAATTATATTTGCTGATTACTAATTGTGAAAAGTATATGTGCAAGGGAAATTCATACATCTTTTACTTTTTGTGTATCTTGGGTTTGTTAGCTTTTAGTTTAGATCCGGCATCCGCACAAAAGAGAAATTCTAAAAAGAATAAGAAGAAAGTTGAGGTATCGAAAGCAGATACGGCTCAGGTTGCTAAAATAGCCCCCGGAAAATCTCCGGTGGTTCCTTTCCGTGACACTATTTTCTTTGTATACGGCAATATCGGATCTTTTACAGCAAAACAACGAGCGGAAGCTATCAATGAAAGGATCTCCAAGATGGAAGAGGATCCTTTTTTCGCAGAGGATTCAATGAAGCTTGTTGATGTAAACGGTAATATAAATATTATGTATAAGGGTGACATCATTATGAGTGTTGATACCCTCCAAGCCAGTTTCTTGAAAACTACACGTTCGGAATTAGCTCAAAACTATCTCGATGAGATTATTAGTTCCATCCAGAAGCAGCAGGATGAGACGAGTCTCAAACGTATTGCCATACAGATCGGTTATACCATTCTGATTATAGCTGTACAAGGTCTTATTATTTGGCTTATAATCAAGGGCACCCGTAGGGTGAGAGTCCTGATCTGGCTTCAGCGAGGCAGACATATAAAAAGCCTTGTAGGACTGATAGACGCTAATAAACAGGTGTATATATTAATCTTTTTGTTAAAGATATTACGCTTTTTTATCGTTATCTTTTCTCTATACTGGGGGTTATGGGCACTGTTTAAGGTCTTTCCGGCAACTATGGGATGGGCCGATCAGCTCTGGGGATATGTTGTGATTCCGTTGAGATCTATAGCTAAAAGTGTGGCTGATTATATGCCCAAACTATTTACAATTCTTGTGATAATTGTCATATTCAGGTACGGGCAGAAGTTTATCAAATCACTGGCTGATAGGGTAGCCGAAGGCAAAATCACGATTAAAGGTTTTTATGCCGATTGGGCGGTTCCTACCTATAATATTGTGAGCGGTATTTTGTATATATTTATGTTTATCTTGATATTTCCTTATCTGCCAAAATCGGATTCGCCGATATTTCAAGGAGTGTCTGTGTTTGCGGGGCTATTGCTTTCGTTGGGATCGACATCGGTTATCGGTAACCTTGTTGCAGGTCTGGTTATTACATATATGCGTCCTTTCAAAATCGGAGACCGTGTAAAGATGGATGATTGTGTGGGTAATGTAATCGAAAAAACGGCTTTAGTAACTCGGGTAAAGACATCTAAGAATGAGTTAATCACTATTCCTAATTCGAGTGTGATGAATTCCAAAACAATTAATTATTCGCAGTCTGCACGTGAGTATGGACTGATATTATATACGTCCGTAACTATCGGCTATGATATTCCCTGGACTAGGGTACACGAACTATTGAAAGAAGTTGCAAATAGGACAGAGTTGCTATTAAAAAATCCGAAACCATTTATACAGCAAGAGGCTCTTGATGAGTTTTATGTATCATATCAGCTGAATGTATATACACGAGAAGCTAACCGGATGCCGCATATTTATTCGGAACTTAAGAAACATATTCAGGATGTATTCGGTGAAGCCGGGGTAGAATTGTTATCTCCTCATTACAGAGTGAATAAAAACATAGATGAAATTCCGGCAGCTAAATAAAATTGACTAAAACTTCAATCCGAGAGATTCAATTTGCTTTTTTAAATATTCGGTATATTTCTTTGCCGAAATATAATCTAAATGTTCCCCGTCTGTCGTTCTGTATTCTGCACAGTCGGGGATATCTATATACCGGTATTGATTACGGAGGAAGTGTTTGTAAATTTCCTTACGGATTGACATAGGTCTGGGTAATCCGCATAATTGCTGCTGTATTGGCATTTCAAAAAATATAATGGTCGAACCCTGTCGACTTGCATCTTCTACATATTTTTTCAGTATATTTATTTCGGTATCGAGATTAAGGGGTATTTTATTCTGTTGCTCAATCGATTGTGTAAGCATTTTATCAAAGATATTTACTGATATCTCTGATCCTTGTTCTGTCTGTTTCGATATTATTTTCGAAAGAGTAACCTGCAATAGATAAATACCGTATGCTGTCGCTTTCTGTGCATACGGAATGGCTATAAAACCCAAGGGTTGTTTGCCATCCCTTAAAGAGATAAAATGGCGGCGGAGAGGAGTCATTAATGGATTTTCGATAGAATTTTTGAGTTCGTCATTGAGAGGACGGTCGATATGGTTTGTTTCTATAAAAATATATTTCGGATAATTTCCTTTCGCCTTTATGGTAGCCAGACCGTCTATAGCTCCCAATCCTAATAATCCCAGATTGTAAAAATGGGGTAGCATATTCATGTGTAATCTTTCAGATAACGAAGAACCTACAATGATAGCACTTATTGAGTCGTTATCTGAAAACAGATATCTTTGGGTCTTTATCTGATTGTCCTGCCATTGGTGTTCTGATACTACACGGTTTGGGTCAACTACATAAGTTACTATAAACGTATATGCACAGAATAGAATTAAAAATGTTACTAACGTTTTCTTTATCATAGTTTCTTAAAATTGAAAATATATAAACGAACCGCTTGTCCCACTATTGGTTATAATAAAAAATAGCATAACTGCATATAAAAAATGTTCTTGAGTCTGTATTCTTTTCCAGAATTTAGAATCCTTGTATAAGTATAACAGATGATATACTACTACCGGAATAGAGTATAGTATGATATACATATTGAGCTTTACATTTCCCTGATTTGTAATATTATTTCCCATTGCCTGAAAATACTTAATTACATGGCTGAAATCGGGAAGTTTGAATAATAACCAGGCAAGGGTTACCATTATAAAAACAAAGAGTCCTTTAAGTATCAATACCGATTTCGGTAGTTTGATTTTCACATTGTCGTTTACGAGCCGTTCGATAGCCAGCATTCCTCCATGGAATAAGCCCCATGTGGCATAACTCCATGCAGCTCCATGCCATAGTCCGCCTAATACCATAGTTAAAAGGAGGTTGAGGTATGTCCTAAATTTTCCTTTCCGGTTACCTCCGAGAGGAATATATAAGTATTGCATCAGGAATGTAGATAGGGATATGTGCCATCTTTTCCAGAACTCTTTGAAGGAGGTCGATATGTACGGGAAATAAAAGTTTGTTTGAAAATCGTATCCGAATAATTTTGCAAGTCCTATTGCGATCAGAGAGTATCCTGCAAAATCGGCGAATATTTGTATTGAATATCCGAATAGCATAGTGCACAGGTCGATTGTAGAGTATGCCTCAAAATAAGGATAGGCAATCCAAAAAGTGAAATTTTTGAGATTATCGGCAACTACCATTTTCAGAAAATAGCCGGTAATGAGTGTTTTGAATGCGCTTTCCCATGCTATATTTCTAAATTTTTTTTCGGCTATCTGCGGATAAAAATCGTGTGCCTTCAGGATAGGTCCTGCGATGAGGTGCGGAAAGAACGAAATAAAGAATAGAGTCCGCTGTGCATGTCTTGCTAATGAAGGGGTAACTAAAGTTGTGGTTTTATCTTCTTTTTTATCTCGCCATACATCTATAACTAAACTTATTCCTTCGAACGTAAAGAACGAAATACCTATGGGTAAAGGTATCTTGAGCAGAAAATGTCCGACAGAACTGTCAGCCGAAAATAGTGTTTGCGAAATAAGAGGACTGTATTTAAAAAAGGCTAATCCGGCAAGATTTAAGACAATACCTGAAACAGCTATTAGTTTTCTGTTTTTTTGATTTCCGTACACTACATAATAACTGGTAAGTATATTAATCGAGGCCGAAAATAATAATAATAAAGTAAACCAAGGTTCATCGTATGCATAGAAAAACAAACTGGCTATTACTAATATAGAAACCTGGTGTTTTCTTAAATAGGGCAGGTAATATATGGAGAAGGTAATAAAAAACAGAACAAGAAAGGGTAGACTCGTGAATAACATTTGATGCTAAGTGTCTGCGAATATTCAATAATACGTGAAAATAGTCCCTGTGAGAAGAAAAAGAAAAAGTTACTACATGATTTCTCGAAGTAGTAACTTTTGTTTCGTTCGGAAAGATTTTACTTTCTGATACCTAGTTCTTTGATGATAGCACGATATCTTTCGATATCTATTTCTATCAGATAGTCAAGTAAACGACGACGTTTACCTACTAACATTTTAAGAGAACGTTCAGTGTTATAATCTTTATGATTTGACTTCAAGTGATCGGTCAAATGCGAAATACGGTACGAAAACAAAGCAATCTGAGCTTCAGGTGAGCCAGTATCAGTGTTAGACTTTCCGTATTTAGCAAAGATTTCTTTCTTTTTTTCAGAATCTAAATACATGATTTCTTTTTATTTTGATTAAAATTCGGCACAAAGATAAGAGTTCTTTTCTGTTATACAAAAGATTATGATTTTTTTGACATAAAAATAAAATCTTCTCTTTTTATTCTTATGTCCACAAAGATGTAATAAACATCGGTGTTTTATCTTCTCCGCTTTCAAAACCACAGTTGTGGTAAAATGGCACCTCTTTGTTGTAGGCGATTAGTATGATTCTCATAAAGTCGCTGTACCGTTCCTTTATTCTATTTATGAGTTGTTTGCCTATGCCTTTTCCTTGATATTCGGGGGCTATGAGTAGATAATGGATATAAGCGTTCATAATGGTGTCGTCCATCGCGCTTATCAAGCCGATTAGCTTATCTCCGTCCCATGCCGAGAATACAGAGCCGGAATGTTTCATGGCTATAACTAGTTTTTCGGGATAGTGCCCCGAAGACCATTTTACAGATAAAAATAAATTCTGCAATTGCTGAGCTTTAAAATCGACGGTGTCTTTGAATGTAATGTTCATCTTGAAATTGTTTTTATTGAAATTGGGATAAATATAACGTGTCGTTTTTTTGATGGAATATGTTATATTTGAGAGATAAAGATATATTTATGTGTATTGAAATACAATAAGTTATGTTTTGTCAGAATATAACCTGAAGGTTAGTATTGTTATTTGTCAAAGAATTATGTCAGGAAAATTTGCGAAAAAAAAATTATGTTCCGAACGATGCCCCTTTAGGGTTGTAATGGATCGATTTGGAGATAAATGGTCTGTACTGATCATTAATACATTGTCGGAAAATGGGGTGATGCGTTTCACTGAATTATCATCCAGCATAGATGGTATATCCCTTAAGATGCTGTCTTCGACCCTTCGTGTGTTGGAAGAAGATGCTTTTGTGTTGAGAACAGTTTATCCCGAAGTTCCACCCAGAGTTGAATACGAGTTGACCTCATTAGGGCGGGAGATGGTGTCATATATAAAGTCTATATCTGATTGGGCTGTACAAAACATCAAAATAAAATAATAAGGGATAAACCTTTCTGTGAAAAATTCGTTTATTATATAATTTGTTTGCATTTTTCTTTCTTTAAATTGCAAACTCCATTTTACAATTCATTATATTTGTAAGGATAATTGTAAACGTGAAATATTATATATCTATCTCTACAATAAAAAATAAAATAACAAAATATTATGGACTTGATTAATCAGATTATTGAAAGGGCGAAAGCTGATAAGCAACGTATTGTATTACCTGAAGGTACTGAAGAAAGAACACTTAAAGCAGCAGATAAACTGGTGGCTGATGGTGTGGCTGACATAATTCTTATCGGTAATCCGGATGAAATAAAAAAACTTGCATCGCAGTTCGGTCTGAACAATATTGATAAAGCGACGATTGTTGACCCTAAAAACAACGCAAAGAAACAAGAGTACGCAAACTTGCTTTTTGAATTGCGTAAAGCAAAAGGGATGACACCGGAACAAGCTGCTACATTAGCTCAAGATCCATTGTATTTGGGATGTTTGATGATTAAAAACGGTGATGCCGATGGTGAAATTGCCGGTGCACAAAATACTACCGGAAATGTTTTGCGTCCTGCATTACAGATTATTAAAACAGCACCGGGTATCAGCGTAGTATCGGGGGCATTTCTGATGTTTGTAGAAAACAATCAGTATGTACCTAATGGTATTCTTGTTTTTGCAGACTGTGCTGTAACTCCTAATCCTACAGCATCTCAATTGGCTGAAATTGCAGTTGCGTCGGCGCATACAGCCAGAGCTTTGGTTGGAGAAGAACCAAAAGTGGCAATGTTGAGTTTCTCAACTAAAGGTAGTGCCAAAGACCCGATGGTAGACAAGGTCGTTGAGGCTACGGCATTGGCAAAACAAATAGATCCGTCACTTCAGATTGATGGCGAATTACAAGCCGATGCAGCATTAGTGCCATCAGTAGGAGCAAGCAAGGCTCCGGGCAGTAAGGTTGCCGGAAATGCTAATGTATTGGTATTCCCTTCACTTGAGGTTGGTAATATCGCATATAAATTGGTTCAGCGTTTAGGTGGAGCCGAAGCGGTAGGGCCTATTTTGCAGGGTATGGCAGCTCCCGTTAACGACTTGTCTCGCGGTTGCTCGGTAGATGATATTTATAAATTGGTAGCTATTGCAGCTAATCAGGCTATCGCTGCAAAGAAGAAATAGGGAAGTAGACCTTTCTCTATCATAAAACTTAATAACGGAATATATAATAATTACATATGGCTGAAATAAAAGAACCGATAGAAGGTTATGGACTAAGCAAAAAAGATGGAGAAAAAGCATTATTCTCTAAGATAGGCGTAGTCGGTTGTGGTCGCGACGGGCGTAGTATTGTAAACCTGACGGCACAATCGGGGCTCGAAGTTGTCTTTATCGAAATATCGGAAGACAAAATTCAGGATGCTCTTAGAGAGATAGAGCATAGCCTTGATACAAAGATAGAAAACTGGGGGTTAACCCAGAGTGAAAAGAGAGCGACAATGGGGCGCATAACCGGTTCGTTGGATTATGCCGATCTGAAAGATTGTGATTTCGTAATAGAGTGTATCCGCTACGAAGCGAATGGAGAACGCAGCATTGCCCTGCGTAAAGAAGTTTTCCGTAAATTGGAAGAGGTTCTTGCTCCCGATGCAGTTATTGCGACAAATGCAACAACCGTGATTATCAGTGAGCTTTCGGCAGACCTTATACATAAAGACAGATGTGTAAGCATCCATTTCCCTATACCTCACAGTGATGCCCGTCTGCTCGAAATAGTGAAGGGTATCTTCACTACATCTGAAGTGTCGGAAAAGGTCATCCGCTTTGCAAAGCTTATTAAACATATTCCTGTTGAAGTGCGCGAGAGCAGCGGTCTTGTGAGTATGCGTCTATTGGTGGTGATGTTGAATGAAGCCTGCCACATATTAATGGAAAGCCTAGCCTCCCTCGAAGATATTGATAAAGAATTTACAATCATATACGGACAGCGTTACGGTATATTTGAATTAGCGGATCTTATTGGCATAGAAAAGATTGTTATGCTGATGGAAGATATGTTCCACGAATATGGCGATAAGAAATATAAAGCCTCTCCGATATTGTGGAGACTTTATCACTCAAAACAATACGGGGCGAAAGAGAGACGTGGTTTCTATATCTATGATGAAGCCGGAAAGCAGTTGGGACCTAACAATTTAATTTAAGGTCTCAGACCTATTTTACCGTTACTTAACAAGAAGATTTATGAAAGTATTAGTATTGAACTGCGGAAGTTCATCCATAAAATATAAGCTTTTCGATATGGAAAGCAAACATGTCATAGCTCAGGGAGGAATTGAAAAGATAGGTTTGAAAGGTTCTTTTCTTAAATTCACTCATGGTGCGGACAAAGTGGTTCTTGAAGGAGAAATTCTTGAACACAAATCGGGAATCGAATATATACTTGGAGTATTGACCAGTGAAAAATATGGTTGTATAAAATCTTTGAGTGAGATTGATGCCGTGGGTCACCGTGTGGTACATGGAGGAGAAAAATTCAACAAGAGTGTGCTTATCACCGACGAAGTAATGACAAAAGTAGTCGAATGTATAGACATTGCACCTCTGCACAATCCGCCGAACCTTGCCGGTATTAATGCCGTAAAAGATTTGATGGGAGATATCCCTCAGGTAGCGGTATTCGATACGGCTTTCCACCAGACTATGCCTGCTAAGGCGTATATGTACGGATTGCCTTATTCTCTGTACGAAAAATATGCGATCAGACGTTATGGTTTCCACGGAACCAGTCACAGGTATGTGACCCGTCGTGCATGCGAATTTCTAGGAGTACCTTACGAAGATCAGAAAATAGTATCGGCTCATATTGGTAACGGTGGTTCATTGGCTGCTGTAGTGGGTGGAAAATCAGTCGATACAAGTATGGGTATGACTCCTGTCGAAGGACTTTTGATGGGAACACGTTCGGGTGATGTCGATGCCGGAGTACTTTCGTTTATTATGGAGAAAGAGAATATCGGACCTCAAACCATGTCTACTATTGTGAACAAATTCAGTGGAATGCAAGGTATATCGGGTATTTCTTCGGATATGCGTGATATTCGTGCCGCTATAGACAATGACGGTAATAAGAGAGCCGAACTGGCATTCGATATATTTACATATCGTATCCGCAAATATGTAGGAGCTTACGCTGCTGCTCTTGGCGGGTTGGATGTGCTTATTTTTACAGGAGGTATTGGTGAGAATCACTCTATTTCGAGAGAAGTGATTTGCAAAGATCTAGAATTTATGGGTATTAAACTCGACTATGATATGAATAACCAGATACATGGAGATGAGGCTGTAATCAGTGCGCCGGATTCGAAAGTGAAAGTGGTGGTTATTCCTACAGACGAAGAGTTTATGATCGCATCGGATACGATGGAGATTGTAAGTGCTTAACATATAATTGAGGGTAAGTATAACAGCAACGCTAATCAGAGTTATAACTTTCAGTTGCAGTTATACTTACCAACTCTATAAAAAGGATTGTGACCCTATATGCCAATTGGAGCAAAAAGTGTAACTTTGCGCAATATAAATAAAAGATCAAAGATCTTAACGTATTGTTACAATGGCAAAAAAGGTAAAAGAAACATCATATTTTTTTCCACCCGAGTGGTACAAACAGAGTGCTATCCAATTGACATGGCCTCATTTCGGGACGGACTGGAACTACATGTTAGAAGAAATAGTTTCGTGTTATGTGAAAATAGCACGTACTATCCTTAAATATCAGAAACTTATTATCGTATGCAGGGATGCTTCGGCTGTGAAATTTCAGTTGGAGCCTGATAAAGCTGCACTCAAGAATCTGAAATTGGTAGAACTGCCTTCGAATGATACCTGGGCTCGTGATCATGCTGGGATTTCTGTATTCAATGGAAAACAAAAACTTCTGCTCGATTTTACATTCAACGGGTGGGGACTGAAGTTTGCATCTAACTTTGATAATCAGATTAACAGAGGTTTATTTGCTAAAGAAGTTTTTGCCAAAAGTGTTAAATATGTCAATAGAAAAGACATTGTTTTGGAAGGTGGAGCTCTGGAATCTGACGGACAGGGCACTTTATTAACTACTTCGGAATGTTTACTTTCTCCCAATAGAAATTCGTCTTATACTCAAAAAGAGATAGAGCAATATCTTATCGAAACTTTCGGTCTGAAAAGAGTATTGTGGCTCGATCATGGATATTTGTCCGGAGATGATACCGATAGCCACATTGATACTCTTGCGCGTTTTTGTGACGAACATACCATCGCTTATGTGAAGTGTGATGATCAAGAAGATGAACATTACGAGGCTTTATCTAAGATGGAAGAACAGCTGCGTTCTTTTAAAGACTTTGAAGGTAATCCTTATAACCTGATAGAGCTGCCGATGGCTGCCAGAGTGATGGTAGACGGAGAACGTTTGCCGGCTACTTATGCAAACTTTTTGATAATGAATGAACTGGTGATTGTTCCGTTTTACAATACACCGAAGGATCAGGTTGCAGCAGAGCAGCTTCAGAAGGCTTTCCCTACGAGAGAGGTAATCGGCATAGATTGTTCAGCAATTATCAAACAGCATGGCTCATTGCATTGTATAACCATGCAGTATCCCGAAGGCTATTTATAAATAATATTTGATGATGAAGTGGTTTACAGTCTTGTTGTTTTGGCTGTTATCTATATCTCTCCTTGTTGGGCAGAATTGTCCTTATGTTTCTATTGACTCTTTAATCAATAAAAAGTCAATAAGACCTTTTAATGGAGTTATTCTTATCCACCGGAAGGGAAAAGTGGTTTATTCTTCACAAAAAGGATATTCGGATATTGAGAAAAAAATAGCATTATCTGACAATGACCGATTCGTCATAGGTTCTGTTTCGAAACAGATTACAGCCGTGATGATTTTGAAAGAGTTTGAGAAAGGGCGTGTTAAGCTAGATAAGGCAATAAAAAATTATTTGCCCGAATTGACGCAAGGTTGGGCTGACTCGGTAACTATTCACGATTTACTTTGTCATACTCATGGCATAGTTGATATGAATAAACCAAGTGTATTTCCTAACGGCGAAAAATTTTTGTATTCTCAAATCGGATATAAGTTATTGACAGATATATTGGAGCACTTGAATCATAAAAGTTTTCTTGATCAGTCGGACTCATTATTCCGTAGTATAGGAATGAACAATACTTTCCATCCGGATTCAAGAAGTTCTCTAAATTTGGTGAAATCCTACAGAGAAGACAATGGTTCTATAGTCGAGGAAAAGGAAAATACGAAAGGTGTGATTGTTGCCGCAGGAGGTTTTATCTCAACCGTACAAGATCTTTTTATTTGGAATGAAGCTCTCTTTGGTGATAAACTTTTGAGGAAAGAAACTCTAGACCTGATGGTAACGAAACAGTCGAATGCTGTCAGAAATCATCCCATCTTTGGGCAATTACAGTATGGGTATGGCATTACAGTTGATACGTCAGAGGATCTTATCCAATTGGGACAGACAGGATATATTCCCGGTTTTGTTTCTATGGATTTTTATTTTCCTGAATACGAAACAGGAGTAATAGTTCTTGAGAATATCGATTATGACACAGATAACATAAAGAAAACATTTTTCTATCATACGTGCATTTTAGATCTAGTGAGAAATTCTCTGATTGAGAATTAAGAATTTTATCTATAATAAGGAAATCCGGGAGCATAGATTGGTTCTGTAAATAACTATAAATAGAAATAATTAAGATTTGTCTTATTAAAAAGGAAAAGGATACAACTAAAAAAAGTATACTTTTGTGTAACCTTTGTAACCTTTTGATATTATAAGGCTGATTATTAAAAACTGATTCACGTTGTTAAATAATTAGGTCTCTGACCTTAAAATAAGATTTATGAAAGTAGGAATCGTGCAACAAGCTAATTCGGCAGATATCGCTTCGAATGTAGGCAAGTTGAAAGAAAACATAACAAAACTAGCAAAACAAGGAGCAGAACTCGTTGTATTACAAGAATTGCATAACTCATTGTATTTCTGCCAAACAGAAGAGACTTCTGTATTTGATCTGGCAGAAAGCATTCCTGGTAAATCAACCGACGAATTCGGGACGTTAGTGAAAGAACTAGGCATTGTATTGGTTCTCTCTTTATTCGAAAAGAGAGCTCCCGGCTTATATCATAATACAGCTGTTGTGATTGAAAAAGACGGAAGCATTGCAGGTAAGTACCGTAAAATGCATATACCGGATGATCCTGCGTATTATGAGAAATTTTACTTTACACCCGGAGATTTGGGATTTCAGCCGATTGAAACATCTTTAGGTAAATTAGGCATATTGGTTTGCTGGGATCAGTGGTATCCCGAGGCAGCCCGTTTGATGGCTTTAGCCGGAGCTGAGGTATTGATTTATCCAACAGCTATCGGATGGGAATCAACAGATACTCAAGATGAGAAAGACCGTCAGAGAAATGCGTGGGTCATATCCCAGCGGGGACATGCAGTAGCCAATGGCTTGAATGTGATATCGGTAAACAGGGTAGGGTATGAACCCGATCCATCGGAACAAACTAACGGCATTAGTTTTTGGGGCAGTAGTTTTGTCGCAGGTCCACAGGGAGAAATCCTTTGGCAGGCATCAAATGATAAAGAAGAAACACAAATAATAGATGTTGATATGAAACGTTCGGAAGATGTTCGGCGCATCTGGCCATTCTTTCGAGATCGTCGTATTGATGCATTCGGAGATATTACACGCCGATTTATTGATTAATTTTTAGGGAGATTTACAATATATAGAAGATTCCTGCGTTTTTGTTTTGCAAAGACACTTATACTGTTCATGGAAAATATAAAATTATACAACATTCTTATCATTGTTGGGGCTTGCATAGCATCTGTTATTATAGAAATGATGGTGTTGCCGCGTATTATCTATATCGCAAAGAAGAAGCGATTGTTTGACTTACCCGATAAGAGGAAGAAGCACAGTGAGCCGATTCCCCGTTTAGGAGGAATTTCTTTTACTCCTGTAATCTTATTGGTCAGTCTTTTCTGCCTTTTTATCCGGTTTATATTTCAATTCTGGGATGAGGAGCTTTTCTTCTATCGTATTCCTGAAACTATATTGCTGGTTTGCGGATTATTGATTATTTATTTATTGGGAGCGAAAGATGATTTAGTCGGAGTAGGTTTCAAAAAGAAATTTGTGATACAATTCATCGCATCGTTGTGTATCGTAGGAAGCGGTGTGTATATAAATAATCTATATGGTCTTCTAGGCTTCCACGAAATACCCGGTTTTATAGGTGTAGTTCTTAGTATCGGCTTGATCATGTTTACGACTAATGCTATAAACCTCATTGATGGAGCGGATGGTTTAGCTTCGGGTATCAGTGCTGTAGCTTTGCTTATATATGGCATAATGTTTTCGATATACGGCATGTGGACATACGCAGGTATTGCTTTCATTACACTGGGTTTGCTTGCTCCATTTTTCTATTACAATTTTGCTCATCCGACAAGAAAGATTTTTATGGGAGATACCGGATCGTTAACACTTGGTTTCCTATTGGCTTTTATGATTCTTCGTATTGCTAAATATCCACCTGCAGTCGAGATCGTTCCTGGCGGGTTGATTCTTTTGGTTCTGTCCGCATTATTCATACCTCTTTTTGATGCCTTTAAGGTGATGGTTGTACGTATCGCAAAGGGCAAAGGTCCTTTCTCTCCTGACAGAAATCATATTCACCATAAACTTATCGACTTGGGATTTTCTAAGAAAAAGGCTGTTTTTCTGATCGTTATGACTGGAGCTTTGCTTGTTGTTGCAAACTGGATTCTGTTGTGGTATCTTGATTGTAATGTATTACTGATTCTGGATCTTTCGGTTGGGGTACTCGTTAATGTGTTTATATACAGAAGAATTAAAAGAAAAGAATACCGAAAACAAAGACAGGTCGAGGAAGAATTACTTGAGTTAGACAGCTAACCCCAATGTATAGATACTGACCCTGCAATTTTCGCAGCTAAGCAATAGTTTGGCACATATTTCGAGCGTAGAGCCGGTAGTCACAACATCATCTATAAGAAGAATATGTTTGTTCTTATAGATGGTTTTGTTTTTTAGATCAAATATCCCTTCTGTATTTTGCCATCGTTTGAAACGTGAGTTTTTGGTTTGAGATGGATTGTTTATTATACGGATCAGATTTCCGACATCTATTTTAATCCCTGTTTTGTCGGATATGCCTTTCGAAAGAGCCAGAGCCTGATTGTATCCCCGTTGTTTTAGTCTTTTCGGATGTAAGGGGACAGGGACGATATAATCTATATCTGAGAATTTATCTCCGTTTTTCATTATCTCCTTCCCGCAAAGTTCGCCCATCATTATAGCCAGCTGATAGTTTTCTTTATATTTGATTTGATGAACAATCTTTTGCAATATTCCTCCTTTGACATAGTAGGCGAATGACGCCATGTGGACAAATGGGAATCTTCCCGCAAAGAATACCTCCAGCTGATTGTTAGTTTCATTCAGATGATTAGTCTTTGGTATGTCAAGAAGGCAATTCAGGCAAAGGTGTTTTTCTTGTTCTATAAGAAGCCGTTTGCAAGAAACACATAAGCGGGGGAAGAACAACTCGATGAAGTTATTCCAGATAGTATTCATCATCAGTATTGGTCTTTAGTATTTTATGAAGGCACTTCTGTATTTGGTCATAAGAGTATCCACGGCCAAGAGCAAAGCGGATAAGCTTGTTCCTTTTGTCGTATTCATCTTTCCCTTTTGTGGTTTTGGCTTTAGAGGTTAATACTTTCAGCAGGGAATCTTCAAAAGCGTCTGATTCAAATTCATCGAAGCAGCGAGAGATGGTTTGTTCTGATATCTGCTTCTTTTTCAGTTCGAAGCTGATCTTGATTCGTCCCCATTTATTAAAAAGCAGTTTGTCTTTGATAAAAGACCGGCAAAAACGGTCTTCATTCAGGTAGTTTTCTTTTTTAAGCCGGCTTATGATACGTTGGGCTTCATCCGGTTGCAGTTCCCAAAGGGATAGTTTGCGGCGGACGTCCGATTCGGCTCTTTCGGCTTTAGAACAATATGCGGCGGCTTTTACCAGAGCTTGACTTTCTGAATATTTCATTGAGCTTGTGCTATTTGTGAAACAACTATGCGGTCATTGCCCGAAAGATCTCTTACGATTCTTATATTAGTAAATCCTTTATCGGCAAGCATTTCTTTGGTATCCTGTCCTTTTTGCTGATTTATTTCGAAGTATAATCTTCCATTTGGTTTTAGCCGTTTGAGGGCGATATCGGCAATTCGTTCGTAGAATATCAGTCCATTATCGTCCGGGACAAATAGTGCAGAGTGGGGCTCGTATTCCAGAACATTTTTGTGCATAACCTCTTTTTCGGAATCCAATATGTAAGGAGGATTACTTACTATTATATCCAGACTAAGCTCGGGGGGGATGTCTTGTAACACATCGACTTTATTGAATTCGATTTTAGTATGATTGATCTCTGCATTTCTTTTAGCAACTTGCAAAGCGGGTTCGGAAAAATCCCATGCATAAACAGATGATTCCTGCATATGTTTTTTCAGAGCAATGGCTATGCATCCGCTGCCGGTTCCTATATCAAGTACTGATACCTTTTTGTCTGTGTTTTCTGATAGTATAAGCTCTATCAACTCTTCTGTTTCGGGTCGTGGAATGAGCACGTTTTTATCTATAAAGAAGGGCAGCCCGAAAAATTCCGTTTCTTCTAATATATATTGTATAGGTTCATATGTTTGAAGACGTTGTATAATCTTATCTATTATTTGTTCTTGTGCTGGTGTTATTTTTTTACTTTTGTCAGATAAAAGAATCGGAACAGAATATCCGGTTACCTGTTCGATGATTAGTCGACCTAAGTTTACAATCTCATTTTCGGGATATATTCCTGAAAGAGAATCTTGTATTTTTTGAATTATATTTTGCATAAAGACAAAAATAAATAAATAAAGACGAAAGCCCAACTATGTCGGATGATGAAAAATATATGAGACGATGTCTGCAGCTGGCAGCCAACGGACGAGGAAGTGTTGCTCCGAATCCGATGGTGGGGGCTGTTGTCGTTCATAATAATAAAATAATAGGAGAAGGGTATCACAGGGAATACGGAAAGGCACATGCCGAAGTAAATGCCATAAACAGCGTGAAGGATAAAAGTTTACTTCCGCAGTCGGTTATATATGTTTCCTTGGAGCCTTGTTCGCATTATGGAAAAACACCGCCTTGTTCGCAGTTGATTATCGATAGTAAGATTCCGAAAGTGGTTATAGCCTCACTCGACCCGTATTTTAAAGTATCGGGCAGAGGTGTGAATATGCTCAAAGATGCAGGGGTTGAAGTACAGATCGGAGTTCTCGAGGCAGAGGCTTTGGAACTGAATAAGACCTTTTTTATGGCACAGAAAGAAAACCGTCCTTATGTGTTTCTGAAATGGGCACAAACGAAAGACGGATATATTGATAAAGCCAGAGAGGCCGGGTTTGCGGCTGTTCCTACTCCTATATCTAATACAAAGACTCGGATTCTGGTTCATAAGATCCGGTCAGAGGTCGCTTCTATAATGATAGCTACAAATACAGTTGTTAATGACAATCCGTCTCTTACTACCAGATATTGGAATGGAAGAAATCCCATCAGGATTATTTTAGACCGGACAAATCGGATTCCATCCGAATATCAGGTGTTAAATGATGTTGTAGAAACAATCGTTTTTACAGAAAAAGCAGAGGTGGTGAACAATAAAAATAAGACAGAATATATTGAAATTCCTTTTGATCAGAAGATGATTCCATCTTTGCTGAAAGAATTACATAAGAGGAAAATCAATTCGGTTCTGGTTGAGGGCGGATCCAGTCTATTACAGAGTTTTATCAAAGAAAAGGCTTGGGATGAAGCTTTTATCGAAGTAGCTGATAAGCTGTTCGAAGATGGAGTGAAGGCTCCGGAAATAGACGGAATTGTATTGGAAGACTTACAAATAGGAACTTCTCAGGCATTACATTTAAAGAATACGGAGAAATATAAAATATTATAAATATTGGTTTTCTGCGAGTTTAAGTGGAAAATCTTTCTATTTTTGCACATTGATACTGTATAAAAACTGTATAAACAAAATGAATATAAAGTATATAACTTATCTATTTTCAAGCCTGTTTTTCACTTTCTTGCTTATGTCGTGTAACGACGACAACACTACTACAACATATGGTTCATCTTCTAAAGATGCTCAGATATATTCATTTGCCATGTCAGCTCCTACACCCAAAAGATCAGACTCGTTGGAGCAAGTCAAACAGAATGAGATATTTGCAATTGTAAATAAAACGAAATTCGCCATAGATCAGGTCGGAGAGATTATATACAATCCCGATTCTCTTCCTTATGGAACCGAGTTGGAAAAAGTACTCTTAACTCCTACATTCAATTCTACATATGGTGTTTCTAAAGTAACACTTTTTACTCCTGATTCAGTGGGTGGATACGATTGGAATCTGACTGATTCGGTTTTCGTCAAAAAAGCACCTTTATCTATTCGTGTTATTTCACAGGCTGGAGTTCCTAAAGATTATAAACTGGATATACGTATCCATAAAATCGATCCCGATACGATCCTTTGGAATAAGATGACTTCTTATCCTGCAGCTATCGGAGAATCAAAAACAATATTACTAAAATCAGGCACACCTACATTCTTTACCTATACAGTGGTTAGTGGTGCGGCTAAATTATATACATCTCCGTCGTCGGCTATCAGCTGGACTCAGAAAACTTTGAACGGTTTGCCTGCGACAATCAAGATTAAAAGTATAACCGTATATAATGATGTATTTTATGCGGTAGATAAAGATGGTAAGTCTTATAAATCAGCGGACGGAGTATCGTGGGCTAAGCAGACTCCGAGCGAAGTTGTGGAATCTATAATAGGAGTATTGCCCGAAGTAAATCGTACGGACGATCAATTATTGGTAACATATAAGGATGCCGGTAAATATTATTTCGGTAAGACTAAAGACTTGATTTCGGTAGTACCGGTATCTTATTTGTCGATATCTCCATCGGATAATGAACTTCCTGCTAATTTCCCATTAAATGAAGGTAATGCATATACCAATTATTCGTCATCGAAGAATGACAGAGTGCTGATTGTTACCTGCGGAATTGATAAAACAGGAGCCAAAGACCTATCCGGAACCTGGGTAATTAAGAATCTCAGCGAAGGATTGGAATTATCTCCATCACAGCAAGATTCGGTAATGTTTGCGGGAAAAGGAGTATCCTTGTTCCCTTACAACAAGCAGATGTATACTCTAAAATTGAATCAATTCTTTATTTCTTCGACTTGGGGACAAAAATGGAATGTGGCAGCATCGAAACAAATGTTGAGTAAAGAGATTTCAAGAAGAAAAGATCAGACCGTTATAATAGACGATCAGAACTATATATGGATATTCGGAGGAGTATCCGAAAACGGAACATATCTGAATGATGTCTGGAGAGGACGATTGAATAGTCTTATACCTTGAGAAAATAATCAATAGGTAAATTCGGCTTATTAAATGAAGTATTACTCTGAAAAGAAAGCATTACATGTACTCTTACTCCTATTTATAACCTTGCTGGGACAAAAAGTGTCGGCTCAGGAATACGAATATGAAATAGGTGGAGCTTTAGGTACGTCTTTCTATATGGGTGATGCCAATAAATCGAAGCTTTTTCAGAATTCTCATTTAGCAACCGGAGTTGTATTCAGGTATAACCGGAATTTCAGATGGGCATATAAAGGAAATTTACTGATCGGAGGCGTTTCCGGAGATACTCGTAAATCGGGAAATGTGTTTCCAAAAGGAGAGAATGCTTCGTTTAGCAGAACCTTCTATGAGTTGGGAGGACAGGTCGAGTATAATTTCTTCCATTACAGCGACAAGTTTCAGTATCTTGGAACAAGGCGTTTTTCGCCTTATCTGTTCACAGGCTTGGGTATGACGTACGGAAGCGGCGATAAGTCTTTCTTCGGAGTTAACCTGCCTTTGGGCATCGGGCTTAAATATAAATGGAAAGACAGGTTGAATCTGGGATTTGAGTTTTCGTTCCGGAAACTATTTGGAGACTCTTTTGATGTTACCTCTAAGGATAAGAATCTTTCGTTGGATGATCCTTATAAAATAGAGAGTAGCTTTTTGAAGAATAAAGACTGGTATGTACTGACAATGTTTTCGCTGACATGGGACTTTGGAGTTCGTACCAAATCGTGCGTCAATAGTTTATATTAGGTAATAGTACGATTTAATGTTTATAGCAAAGCAATAACGGCGTATTGCTGTTATACTTGAATGGACAACAATAGGTCTGCGACCTTAAAACAGAAAGGATTTAATACAGCGAGATTAATCAAACAAATTGTTGCTGTTATATATACAAAAACAATAGAACAGGTCTGCGACCTTAAGAATAAAATTGTAGAAAATGGCTCTTTTGGAGGATATTGATAAAGGCAAAATACCACAGCACGTTGCTATTATAATGGATGGTAATGGACGTTGGGCAAAGCAAAGGGGATTAGACCGTACTTTCGGACACAAGGAAGGTGCGGAGTCTGTGCGTTCGATTACAGAAATCGCAGCCAAACTGAACATTAAATATATAACATTATATACTTTTTCTACAGAAAACTGGAATCGTCCCGAAGAAGAAGTTTCTGCCTTAATGGAACTTTTGGTCGATTCGGTAGTAAATGAAACACCCACACTTCTAAAAAATAACATTAGCCTGAAGGCAATTGGAGATATCGGACGTTTGCCCGAGCATACACGTAAAGCTCTGGATAAATGTATTGCCGACACAGATGTCTCTACAGGATTGAATTTGGTATTGGCCATAAGCTATTCGTCCCGATGGGAAATTACGAATGCAGTGCAGCAAATCAGTCAGGATATAAATAAAGGTTTACTGAAAGATGTTGAAGAGTCAACAATATCCGATTACCTTACAACAAGGGGCATACCCGATCCGGACCTACTAATCCGTACAGGCGGCGAATTCCGCATAAGCAATTTCTTGTTGTGGCAGATTGCATATGCCGAATTATACTTTTGTGATGTATTATGGCCCGATTTCAGGGAGGATGCTTTTTGTGAAGCTATACTTGATTTTCAATGCCGGGAAAGACGCTTCGGGAAAACAAGTGAACAAGTTAAT
Organism: Indolivaga capnocytophagoides; assembly: GCF_036511535.1. Lineage (GTDB taxonomy): Bacteria > Bacteroidota > Bacteroidia > Bacteroidales > Dysgonomonadaceae > Dysgonomonas_A > Dysgonomonas_A capnocytophagoides. Next base: position 3,500,651 of record NZ_AP028867.1, read on the forward strand.
GGCTAATTGTTATAAGAATATAAATAATTAAAAGGGTCTTTGGCCTTCTTTAAAAGCAATGACGGGTAGTTGTTGCTATAATGGGTAAGTTTATAAATAGGTCTGAGACCTTAAACAAAAATAGAAATATGTTCAGAAGAGGTTTATTTGCTTTATTATCCACATTATTTGTCTTCAACTTCGGCATCAGAGCCCAAGTCGCAGATTCGACTTCGTTAGAAGCAGTTAATAAAGCAATAGCAAATACCACACAATCGCCGGATGCTTCGCTGCCGGTGATAACGTATACTCTTACTCCGAAAAAGTATGAGATTGCGAATATCACAATCTCGGGTTTGAAAAACTCGATGTATGAAGATCATGTACTGATTGGCTTTTCGGGTTTGTCGGTAGGAGATAAAGTTGATATTCCGGGATCGGAAATCACCAATGCCGTAAAACGTTTCTGGAAACAAGGGTTGTTTTCGGATATTAAGATTACGGCAACCAAAATCGATGGCGATAAAATATGGCTTAATCTTGAGTTGACAGACCGCCCTCGTATTTCTGACATAGCCTTTACCGGAGTGAAGAAGGGTGAGAGAGAAGATCTCGAAAGCAAGATAGGTGTGGTAAAAGGCAATCAGATTACTCCGAATATGATTGATCGTGCCAAAAGTATTATTAAAAAATACTTTGATGGAAAGGGATTCAATAATGCGATTGTAAATATTACACAAACAGAAGACCTATCGAAAGAAAACCAAATAATACTGGGGATTGACGTAAATAAGAAAGAAAAGATAAAAGTCAATAATATTGTAATTGAAGGGAATACTGAAGTTTCGGCTAAAACTTTGGAGAAAGCAATGAAGAAAACCCGTCATAAACACACGATGTCGGCAAAAATCAGAAACTTCCTCCGTTCTACAAACTTTGTTCCTGAAAGTTACGAAGAAGATAAAGCTAAAATGCTGAGCAAATACAATGAATTAGGATATCGTGATGTCCGTATTCTTTGGGATACAGTATATAAATATAACGATAAGAAAGTAAATATAGATATCAAGCTCGAAGAAGGACAGAAATACTTCTTGCGCAAAATCAATTGGGTTGGAAATACCGAATTCTCTACAGACCAGTTGAATATGGCTTTGAATATGAGAGCCGGAGATGTTTATAATCAGAAAAAACTAAATGACAGGTTAACTGTTGATGAAGATGCCGTTGGTAATGCTTTCTATTACAATAACGGATACATATTTTATCAGGCCGATCCTGTAGAGGTAAATATTGAGAAAGATTCAGTCGATCTTGAAATCCGTATCGTAGAAGGACCTAAGGCAACTATCCGTAAAGTTTCTATATCGGGTAACGACCGTTTATATGAAGATATCGTTCGCCGTGAGTTGAGAACTAAACCGGGAGCATTGTTTAGCCGTGACGATTTGATGCGTTCTCTTCGTGAGGTAGCACAGATGGGACACTTCGATCCTGAAAAACTTCAACCGGACATTCAGCCAGATCCTGAGTCAGGAACGGTAGATATAGGTTATCCGTTAGTGTCTAAAGCAAATGACCAGATTGAGTTCTCGGCAGGATGGGGACAGACCGGAGTATTGGGACGATTGAGTTTGAAATTCACAAACTTCTCATTGAAAAATTTACTGAATCCCGGATCATATAAAGGTATTATTCCTCAGGGAGAAGGACAGACATTGCAGTTGAGTGGTCAGACTAATGGTAAATATTATCAGTCTTATTCTATTTCATTTACAGATCCATGGTTCGGAGGAAAAAGGCCAAACTTTTTATCAGTCGGAGCCTATTATTCTATACAAACAGGTGTAAACAGTAACTATTATAATAACAATTACTATAATAATTATTACAACAGTTATTATGGAGGAAGTTCTTACGATAACTCTTACTATAATAATGCACTTGACCCTGATAAGTCTATTAAGACATTAGGTCTTTCGGTAGGATATGGCAAACGCTTGAACTGGCCGGATGACTATTTCCAGGTTGAAGCCGGATTATCTTATCAGTTGTATAGAATGAAGAATTGGGAATACTTCCTGATTCCTAACGGATCGAGCAACAATATCAGCTTATCTCTTACTCTGTCAAGAAATTCAATGGACCAACCTATATATACACGCCGTGGATCGCAATTCTCGTTAAGCGTACAGGCTACTCCTCCTTACTCTATGTGGGATGGAAAAGACTATAAGGCTTTAGGTAAAAATGCGGATGGAACAGAATCTGGCGAAAAATACCGTTGGGTAGAATATCATAAATGGAAATTCAAATCAAAAACATTCGTTTCTTTGATGCCGTCTGTAACAAAAACACCGGTGCTGATGACCCGTGCCGAATATGGTTTTGTAGGTTATTATAACAAACATAAGAAATCTCCATTCGAAACATTCTATATGGGGGGTGATGGTATGTCGGGATATTCTTCGGGATATGCAACAGAAACAATCGGACTTCGTGGATACGAAAACGGATCTATCGGTTACTACTCGAGTGCTTACTCTCGTTTAGCTCTTGAGCTGAGATATCCGTTGATTCTGGAGCCAAGTTCAACTATATATGTCCTTTCTTTTGTTGAGGCCGGTAATGCTTGGGATGACCTGAAAGACTTTAATCCTTTCGACTTGAAACGTTCTGCCGGAATCGGGGCACGTATCATGCTTCCTATGATCGGATTGATCGGTATCGACTGGGCATACGGATTTGATAAAGTTCATAACAGCCGTCAATACGGAGGCAGCCAGTTCCACTTTATCATCGGACAAGAATTTTAACACTATTTGACTGTGTTATTGTAAACTATTTGAAAGAATAAGCGTCTTTTATGTATAACACACATAAAGAAATTGGAATTATGAAAAAGTTAGTTTTATTATTTAGTCTGTTCATAGCTTTTGCAGCAAGTAGTTATTCTCAGAAGTTTGCATTGATAGACATGGAATATATTTTGAAAAATATAAGCAGCTATGAAACTGCAAACCAACAGCTCGAAGCCGTTTCCAAGAAATGGGAATCGGAAGTGAATACAGCTCAGACAGAAGTTCAGAATATGTATAAGTCTTATCAGTCAGAACAGGTATTTTTATCTGCAGACCAAAAGACTAAAAAAGAGAATGAAATTGTAGAAAAGGAAAAAGCTGCTCAGGAACTGAAACGGAAATACTTCGGTGCTGACGGAGAGTTGTTTAAAAGAAGAGAAGCATTGATCAAACCTATTCAGGATGATATCTATAATGCGGTGAAAGAAATATCAGATGCTAAAGGTTATCAGCTTGTTTTGGATAGGGCTTCGGCTAGTAGTGTTATTTTCGCATCGCCGAGAATTGACATAAGTAATGAAGTCTTAGCGAAGCTCGGATATTCAAAATAAATTATATACATTTGTGCGTAAAGAATTGAAACTAAAATTATAACAAGAAACACAAGAGATTATGTTAAAGAAACTCGTTATCCTTTTCATCGTTTTGGCTCCGATGGCTGCGTTTGCTCAAGAAAAGCTTGCGTACATCAACACTCAGGAAGTGTTTACTCAGATGCCGGAAATCAAAGACGTTGAAACTAAGCTTGGTACTAAGCAAGAGGAAATTAAAAAGAACCTTTCTGCAATTCAGGCTGAGTACGATAAAAAAATTGAAGAATTTAAAGCTGCCGGTCAGGCTACAGATGCTGTAGCTCAGGATCAGGCTAAACAATTGCAACAAATACAAGAAAGATACGAAACTTATCTTCAAAACAGCGATAAGGAATTCTCTGATCTTCGTCAACAATTGTTAGCTCCTCTACAACAAAAAATGCAGGCGGCTATCAAAACAGTAGGAGACAAAAACGGATATACTTATATCCTGGAAGTCGGAGCTGCTCCTTATATTTCAACAAGTGCTGTAGATGCCGGTAAACTCGTAAAAGTAGAGTTGGGCATCAAGTAAGTAATATTGATATAATAATCTTACTATAATAAATAATAAGGGTGGCCTATGCAGATAGCCATCCTTTTTTTTCTAATCGTATATTACAATTATGAGTTTAAAGAAAATTCTATTCACGTTATTAGTTGCGGTAACTGTGTTTTCTTCGTGTAATCAGTCTTCTGATCTGAGTAATGCGATCCCGGCCGATGCAAGTTATGTTGTGCATATAAATACTAAATCTCTGATCGAAAAATCACAGTACGATATTTTCAGTAATCCTACTGTGAAACAAGGTATAAATATGTACAAGGTTATGCTTAAGGATGACTCTAAAATAAAGTTTCTGGATGATTTTCTGAAAGACGCCAATTCTTTAGGTCTAAATCTGAAGAATGAAACCTATATTTTTACGAATTACAAAGTATATGGTGTGGTTCTGGGGGTTAATGATGCAAAAAAAGTAAAAGATGCAATCTCAAATCTGGCTTCTGTTAAAGAAGAAACTATTGTAAAAGATGGTGATTTTTATCTGATATCTCCCGAGTCGGAAGTTTGTATTGCATGGAATAATTCTAAATTGATCTTACTTGCGGATATCCGTAAAACATATAACGATCCGGGTAAAGAGTCTCTGGATGTAGTCCAGATGTCGAAATATTTATTGGTGCAAAGTGCAGATAAAAGTATTAACTCGAATAAATCGTATGTTGAATTTGCTAAAGACCAGAAAGATTTTTCTGCATTTATTACAATGCAGGGGCTTGATGAATTGGAATCGTTGAGCAGTTATCTTCCATATGGCGGATATATGGCTTTGAATCCTTTGAAAAAGGCGTTGTCGCAATTTGAAGGGGTATCTACGGGTGTGACCGCATCTTTTGAAAAAGGAGAACTGGTATTTAATAGCAAATATTACTTCACTACTCCCGAAGTAGAACAGAAGTTCAAAGAGTTTGCTTCAAAAATGTCAGGAACTATTAAAGGAGATCACTTAAAATATCTTGCAGCTGATCCTGTTATGTTATTTTCAACAAATATCAAAGGAGCCGGTATATACAGTTATATAGAAGAGTTGGGGCTGCTGAATAAGCTTGAATCTACAACCGAAGATATTTTGACTAAAGAGCAACTTGGTTCTTTGATCAAGGGATGTAATGGTGATGTGACTTTTGCTCTGACTTCTTTCAAAAAAGGACAGAATTCAACGAATGATACGGAAATTGATGAATTTGAAGTAAGCCAAAATACAACACCGGAATGTTTCTTTATGATGGATATTGAAAAACCGTCTGACGTTACGGATCTCATCAAAAAACAAATTACAGAAGGTGGACTCCAATGTGCTGATTTGGGTGATGGTAAATACTCAACTAAGATAGATGACAAAGTTACTTTGTATTTTGGTGTGAATAAGAATACATTTTTTGTAACTAATATCGAATCGGTATTCGCTTCTCTTAGTAACGGCAATCAGACTAACAGATATGCTGACCTGATTAAGGCTAAATCGGCTGTCCTTTATGGAGATTTGGGGTTAATTAAAGATGCTCTTGGAGATACTCCCGATATGGCTGCTTATAAAAATATGCTTTCATTCCTGAGTAAATACGAATATACTGTTGATAATTCAAATTTTACAGGAAAAGGTAAACTTGAGTTTGCTGATAAATCTCAAAACAGTTTGGCGGTTATCTGCAAGCAAATAGATGCGGCTATATCTCAATTGGGATCAATGTTTCAATAACCGGAATGGACAAGATCTATCTAAATAACACACTTCCTGATATTTTTTTATCGGATAATAAAATTTGTTCCGAAATCTGGAAACAGGATATCTGTTTTGAGCGTGGGCAATATTATCTGATTGAAGCTAATTCGGGAACAGGAAAAAG